>VGSW01000128.1 GCA_016874915.1 Deltaproteobacteria bacterium | reverse complement strand
TCCCCCGCACCCCCTCCCCCAATCCCTTAAGGCGAAATTAAATGGCAGGGAAAGTCGGGGCCGCTGGCCCGACTTTCTCAGCCCCTTACACGGGTTGGGAGGGGGGTGTGGAGGGAGGGCAGGGCCGTTGGCCCTGGCCCTCCCCCCACATTTCATTCTCCCGCCACCCTCCCCCCGCACGACGACCCCTGGCCCGCGGTGCAGCCGTAGCAGTGGTCTTCCAGGCGGATGCGCCTACTTTCCAGGATGGGTCGGTCAAATTCCCGGATGGTCTGAGGCAGGCCCTCTTTTAGGGGCAGGTCCAGGGCCTGGTTGAAATCGCAGTCGTAGAGGCGGCCGTCCCAGGAGACGCTGATGAGGGTGCGGCACATGAGCCCGGCCACGGTGGCCGGGTTAAAGGAGGCCGCCAGCTTCCCCATGTACATATCCAGGTTGCTGGACCTCTGGAGGTATTCCTTAAACCTGCCGATGGGCATGTTGAGGAGGGTATAGAGACAGTGGAAGCGGATGCCGTAGCGTTTTTCCAGTTCCCGGCGGAAGATCTGCTCCAGGGCTTCTTGTTCCGGAGGGAAATAGGCCCCAGCCGGGTTGTACATCAGGTGGAGTTCCAGGTCTGACTCCGGCTCCCCGTAGCCCAAACGGTTGAGGCGCCGCAGGGCTTCCAGGCTCTTGAGAAAAGTCCCCGGCCCCCGCAGGCGGTCCACCAGGTCTTCCTGATAATAAGGGAGGGAGCAGATCAGCTCCACCCGCCGGTCCCGAAAAAACCGGGGCAGGTCCTCAAAGCCAGGTTCCAAGAGGACGGTGAGATTGCAGCGGCTGCGAAGCCGCAGCCCCAGATCGTACAGCCGGTCCACCAAATAACGGAAATGAGGATTGACCTCCGGGGCGCCCCCGGTCAAATCCATCACCGGAATGGCCCAGCGGGCCGCGGCTCGAATGACCTCGTCCACGGTTTCCCGGGCCATCTGCTCCGAGCGGTGGGGACCGGCCTGGAAGTGGCAGTGCTTGCAGGCCTGGTTGCAGCGCCACCCCAGGTTCACTTGCAGGGTCTCCACCCCGGCGGCCTGCAGCTCGAGATAACCCAGACCCTCCAGCTTCTGGGCAAAGGGGACCATCAGCCCTCTCAGATGGTGATCTTGGCGGCCACGTTGTGGGCCTGGATGCCGTGAATCAGGGTGGCGCCCCCCCGGATGGCCGCGGCCACGTGGATGGCCTCGGTCATCTCCTCCATGTTGGACCCCGACTCCAGGCTGGCCCGGGTGTAGGCGTCGATGCAATAAGGGCACTGCACCGCGTGGGCCACCGCCAGCGCGATAAGGGCCTTTTCCCGCTGCGTCAACGCACCGGCGGCCATCACCTCCTGGTAATAATTCATGAAAATGTCATAAAGCTCCGGGCGATATTTGCCGAGTTCCGGAAAGCGGTTGAGGTCTTGTTCTTCGTAATAGTGGGACATCGGCGCTCCGATAAAAGAAGGGTAAAAGGCAAAAAGGGTGAAGGGAAAAAGGGATTTATCTTTCCCCTTTTCGTCTTTTCCCCTTTTCCCCTTTTACCCCAAATAATAAGGCGGGATACGGCAAAGGCAATCCCGGTTCCCTTAAAAACGGGTAAATCCGGTAAACCGGTACAGATCCCCCATGAGTTCTTCATATTCGCCCTTGAGCTTCTGATAAAGCCGGGCGTTCTCCATGGCCAGGGCTGCCTGCTCCGCCAGCGAGGACAGAAAGGTGATTTCTTCGTCGGTGAAATCCCGGGGCTCCGCGGTGTAAATGCGCATGACACCGATGACCTTGCCCTTCAGGTTGATGGGCACCGACAGCACCGACTTGATCCCTTCCTCCTGGGCCTCCTTGGAGTAGGTGGCTCGGGGGTCTCTGACGATGTCATAAATGGAGACGGTTTTGCCCATCATGGCTTCGGTAAGGGACTTGTCGGTGCCCACCGGCCCCTTGTGGATATAGCGGTCGCTCAAGCCGTAGGAAGCCACCAGCTCCATCTGCTGGCGCTTTTCGTCCAGCAGGCGCACCGCCGCGGCCTTGACGTCCAGCGCGGTGGTGGCGGTCTTCACCAGCAGGGCCAGCACCTTTTTTACCTCCAGGGCTGAGTTGATGGCCTTGGTGACCTCCAACATTCCCTTAAGGAGATTGAGTTCCCGGGTGCGGGTTTCGTACATCCTGGCGTTCAAGATGGCCTGGCCGCCCAACTCCGCCACCGCCAAAGCGAAATCCACCTCTTCCATGGTGAATTCCCGGGGTTCGCTGGTGAGCAGCCGCATGGCGCCGATGACTTTGCCCTTGCTCATCATGGGGACGGCCGCCAGAGAGGCGATACCTTCCTCCTTGGCCTCCTGAGGGTACTGCATGCGCGGGTCGTTCTGGGCGTCAAAAATAGCCACCGGCCGGCCCCGCAGGGACTCGGCGATGCTCTTGTCCATGTCCACCGGCCCCTTGTTGAGGTACTTGTCACTCACCCCCACCGATGCCGCCAGTTCCAGGGTGTTGGTCTTGGGATTGACCAACCGGATGGTGGCCCCTTTGAGGTTCATGGCCTTGGTAATCTGGCGCACGATCTGATCCAGCACTTCATCCACCGACAGACTGGATGCCAGGACCTTGCTGATCTCCATGAAAATCTGCAGGTACATCCTTTCTTTAAATGCCATAATCGCCTCCTCCCTTGAAATAAGGCCAGATGGAATATGAATTATCGGGCATAAGATAGTAACTCAACGCCGGCTGGTTTAACTATATTTCCTAACATTAGATAAGACTGCTGCGCAATAGTTTCTTGTGAGAATTCTGCCCTCACCCCCTTCCTTCCCATCTTTACCAGCAGTTTCAAGAAATTCTATTTAAGCATGCGGCCCCGACGGCCTGTTCTTCCGATGAAATAACTAATCTTCCCATAAATGCCTGCCCTTATGCAGAGTGCGCCCTGCGCACCAAGTTCGGGGCTTCTCACCGGATTTTTAAAGCCTGATCATGCCTAAAAAGACACTGATCCTTGGCCGCTAACCATATACTGATCACCGATCACTGGTTACTGGTTACCATTTAGGCGGTGCGGGGAACCGGGTGGCTTAAAGATAAGAGCTAATTAGGGAAGAGCAACCTGAGAGCCAACCGGTCCGCACCCGCCATTTAGGCTTGGCGTACTACCTCTGACACCGGTTTTTTCGCTCCCCAAAAAGTTGCCATGGCTTCGGTTTTACCTGTAGGATGGTGAAATCTGCCGGTTCAACGTCCTTAGATAAATCTTATGTATCATAATTCCTCCTCACCCCCCAAAGATTTTTTTCCTGAGAAAATAATAATTATTGGTTGAAAAGATTGCCGCGGGGGTCCCCTGTCCGCAACGGACCCAAAACCATAAAAATGTTGCCAGAGGCTCTGTTTAATACTTTCAAACTCGCCCGAGGTACACGAACCCCATTTTTTTCTCAACGTTTGTAATTCCGGCCCCACTTCTGGTATAAATGGCCCAATGGAATTCATTCCCCTCTACTTCGGCGACCGCCTGACAGTAATCAATCCCCATGGAACCATCGGCGTGGTGACCCTGTGGTCCCGGGTGGACTACGTCATCGAGCGCTTCCGCCAGGCCGGAGTGGATTTGGACCCGGCCACCAGCCCCATCGCGGTCTTCGGCAACCTCTACGGCAACGGCCTTAGGGAGATGCTGCGGAACCTGCTGTATAACCCCCAGATCAACACCTTGCTCATATGCGGCAACAACCGCTCCGGCTCCAAAGAAGAGTTGGAGAACTTCTTTATCCATGATCTGGAACCGGTTTCAGACTCGCCAGTCAAGTACTTGTCAGAATTTGGAATCCCCTCCACCCCCTGGCGTATCCCTGGTACGCAACGATTAATAGACGGATTAGTAACGCGAGAATTATTTCAAGTTTCTCCGAAACTAAGCTGGTTGGGGGACCCTAAAGAAGATGACACAGTGGAGGAGATCAGGGAGTTCTTCAAAAATTTTAAACCCCAACAATCAAAGCCAATTCAGAGACCCGAACAGGTTCCTTCCCTCCCGGAAGTCAAGACCGAATACTTCCCCAGCAATCCCCGGTCCTTCGTGGTGGTCCGCGACTCCATTGTGGAATCCTGGAAAGAGGTCCTCTACCTTCTCACCCGCTTCGGGCGGCGGGTCACCCTGAAAAAAGGCGACCGCCTGGAGTTGCAGCATGTCAAGGTGGTGGTGGAAAAACCCCGGTTCGAGGCGGAAGCAAAGCTTAAGGCGGTGAATCTTGACCCCCAAAGACTGCGGCTCTATCAGGAAGAGCTATTAAGAGGAGAACTACGCCCCGACGAGACCTATCACTACGGCCACCGCCTGCGCTGCCACTTCGGGCTGGACCTTCTGGAAGCCTGCGCCGCCCGTCTTAAACAAGACCCGGAAGACCGAAAATCTTACCTGACCCTGTGGGATAATCCCCGGGACTTCACTGCCGCGGAAGGCCGCCCCTGCCTAGTATCTCTTTATTTTCGCAAGTTCGAAAACAGGCTCACCATGAGCGCCACCTTCCGCACCCACAACGCCATGGACGCCTACCCCTTAAACCTTTATGGCCTTATGGCGGTGCAGCAGAGGGTGGCGGCCCGGGCCGGACTGTCGCCGGGCGCCTTGGTGGTGATGAGCCACTCACTGGGCCTCGACCCCAGAGAGATGGACCGGGCGCTAATGGTGATCGGCAAAAGGCCCTTTAAGGTCCGGATGGACCCCATGGGCTACTTCCGGGTCACCCTGGACGGCAACGAAATCCTGGTGGAGCACCGTTTTGAAGATGTGACTTTAAAAGAATACCGGGGAAAGAAGGCTGAAAGGCTCCAACATGAGATCGCCCGGGACGCGGCCCTTTCTGATATCAACCATGCCATTTATTTAGGACGCCAGTTAGCCAAGGCGGAGTTGGCCCTTAAAGAAGGCCGGGAATTTGTGCAGGATTGAGTAGTGAAACCTAAAAGACTACTACAAAAGTTAGCCCAAGGGGCCTTACAAAATATATCTTTCCTTGACATGATGAATCTGGTGGTGAGCTTTGGCTTTAAACTGGTAAGAACCAGTGGTAGCCACCATATCTTCTCCCATCCCGGTATTCCCGAATTGGTCAATCTTCAGAAGGTGCAAGGGAAATCAAAACCTTATCAGATTCGCCAGTTTCTTCGTCTGGTAGAAAGATATAATATAAGAATGGAGGAAGACTGATGGGAGATTATCACATCAATATATTTTATAGTGAGGAAGACGGCGGCTATGTTGCTGATATTCCTGATTTAAAGTCATGCTCAGCTTTTGGCGAAACTCCGGAACAGGCCCTTAATGAATTGGAACGGGCCAAGAAAGCCTGGCTGGAGGCCGCCCGTCAGGAAGGCAAGCCTATTCCACCGCCGCGCTACCGGCCGGTAATCTACCAGGTTTCACGTTAAATCTCTGTCCATCTCATTATCTCGTTCCCGGCCAGGAGCTTGTGATAATAAAGAAGAAACTCTTGACTGGCGCGCCGGGCACGCCTTACTTTCTTAATACGCTTACAATCCTTTAGACAGGAGAACCCATGCCCTCCAAAACCATCTTCATCGAATGGGACGGCCCTTATGATTTTGACGAGTGGGAAGAATTGACCGATGAATCCTGCGACTACGGGCTCTACCAGATTTATGGGGTCCATCCGGTGTATGGCGAGGAAACCCTGCTTTACCTGGACCGGACCACGGACCGGCCCTTCGGGGCCAGGCTTTCCGATGAGCAGCCCTATTGGGAGGCCGAGGGCGATTTTCACCCCTTGAGCATCTATGTGGGGCGCCTGGCCGGGGAGATGACCCCCGGCGGCGACGCCTGGGGCCGGGAGATTGACCTGGCGACCCGGCTGCTCATCTTCGCCCATGCCCCGGTGTTCAACGGCCGGGAGTTGGGCGCGGCGCCGGACAGCGACCTCAAGGAGGTGCACGTCATCAACTGGGGCGCTCACATGGACCTGGCGCCGGAAGTCTCCGGGGCCAGATGGCTCTATAAATTCACCGAAATGGCCAATTATGATGTTTACGGGAAACATGGAGCCATGGGAGATTGAAATTTAAACCACTAAGACACAAGGATATTGGCGTCCTGGGACTCCAGGACGCCAAAAATTATTTCTTGGTGAATCTTTGTGTCTTTGTGTCTTGGTGGTAATATTCTAGTTTAGTATGACGCATATCGCTCCGGTGTTGGAAGCCCAGGCGGCCCGCCTCATCATGGTGGGCACGGTGCACAGCGATCCCCAGGGGTACGACCGGGCCTGGAAGCTGCTGCAATTTCTCCGGCCCGACCTCGTTTCCGTGGAGATCAGTCCTTTTTCCTGGCGCTACCGTCAGCGCCGGGAGCGGGACTGGCTCAAGCAGTTTTCTAAGGGCCTGGCCGGGCTGCCGGAATCGGCCAGAGGCCACCTGGCCCTCCAGCGCCTAGCGGCTCAGGTGGTCTTCCCCTTTGAAGCCCGGGCGGCCCGGGACTGGAACCGGGCTTATGAAACTCCCTGGCGGGCCCTGGACCTGGGGGAGCTTTCCCGGCGCCACCTGCCCCGCTACGGACGGGAGCTGCTCACCCGGGAAAACCTGGAGTCCCTGTTGACCACCCCGGATGGGTCCTTGAAAAACTGGGTGGCCGGGGAATTCTGCCGGGCCAGAAGGACCTGGGAGCATGGTCCCGGATGGCCGGCCATTTTCGATCATCCAGCCGCGCTCTATCGGGAGCGCTTCCTGGCCCGAAGACTCCGCGTTCTCGCGGCCAAGGGACGCGTAGTGCACCTGGGAGGCTGGGAACACCTGGCTCCCTGGCGGGACGGCCAGGGGCTTATTAATTGGCTGGCAGACCTCCATCCCGCCCGCATCCTTTTAGAAGACGCGGATTTGCTTCCCGATTCGGCATTTTCATGATAGAAGAAATGATTTATAAGGAAGCGGGTTGGTGGGTTGGCGGGTTAGCTGGTAAAGCTACATTCCTGCTCACTGCTCACTGACCACTGACCACTGGCAACTGATTACTGATCACTGATCACTGATTACTGATTACTGAAACCATGGAACTTCGCCCTCTAACACTACCTCTCGGCCCGGACCGGACCATCCGGGCGGTCCTGGGAATTCCACGCAGCACCACCATGGAGGCGGTGCTCGTGCTGGCCCACGGCGCCAACAACAATATGGACCACCCCCTCATCGCCGGGGTCCACCAACGGCTGGCCCGGAACGGGTTGGTGACAGTGCGCTTTAACTTTCCCTATATGGAGGAAGGGCGCCAGAAACCCGACCCAGACCCTTTCCTAGAGGGGGTCTATCGCCTGGTGGTGGAGTGCATCGGGGAAATGGAGGAGTTCAAAGGTCTGGAGATGTACCTGGGAGGGAAATCCATGGGCGCCCGGATAGCCGCGCAAATCGTGGCCCAGGATCTGGGCGCCAGCGGCCTGGTGTTTCTGGGTTATCCCCTCCATCCGCCGGGCCGACCTGAGCACCTGAGGGACCAGGCCCTCTACCGGCTCCCCTGCCCGGCCTTGTTTATCGAAGGTTCCCGAGACCCCTTCTGTCGCCTGGACCTACTGGGGCAGGTCCTGGGCAAAATGCCGGTGCGCACCGACCTCCACCTCATCCCCGGAGTGGGCCACTCCTATGAAACCAGCCGGGGCGCCATGGCCCCGGAAATCGTGGAGGAGGTGACCCGGGTGATCCTGGCCTGGCTGAATAGCCTTTGAGTTTTCTGTTTTCTGTTTTCTGTGAAATGAAATCCTTCGAATCTCGTGTTTGTTATGATTTTTCTTGCTAAACTTTTGAATTTCGACGGCAGTGGATTTTACCAGGGGTTTGTTCTTTTCCACAGAAAACAGAAAACAGAAAACAGAAAACAATAAGTCACTTACCCAAATGAGCGTAATCCTCATCATCGACGACGACGCCCCCACCCGGGAGGCCCTGGAAGCCGGCTTGAAAAAGCTGGGCCATGAAATCCACACCGCCGGCACCGGCGCCCAGGCCCTGGATGAAGTGCGGCGCTTTCCACCCGACCTGGCCATCATCGACCTGAGGCTCCCGGACATGACCGGCACCGAACTTTTTGGGGCCTTGCGCATCTTAAGGCCGGAAGCCATCGCCATCATGATTTCCGGCCACGCCACCGTGGATGAAGCCGTATCCGCCCTTAAAAGGGGGATTTACGACTTCATCACCAAAGACTTCCGCATGCAGGACCTGCGCAAGGTGGTGAGCAAGGCCCTGGAGACCCAGAAACTCATCGTGGAAAACCAGCGCCTGCGCCAGGCCTTGCAGGACCGGGGGCCCACAGGCCGCATTATCGGCCGCAGCCCCGCGCTCCTCAAAGTGATCCACATGGTCAACCAGGTGGCTTCCATCAAGAGCACCATGCTGCTGTCCGGGGAAAGCGGGGTGGGCAAAGAACTGGTGGCCGAAGCCATCCACTACCAGAGCCCCCGGAAGGACAAGCCCCTGGTGAAGCTCAACTGCGGCGCCCTGCCTGAAGGGCTCATCGAGTCGGAGCTTTTCGGCCACGAAAAGGGGGCCTTCACCGGGGCCATCCAGCAGCGCAAGGGCCGCTTCGAACTGGCCGACGGCGGCTCCTTTTTCCTGGATGAAATCAGCGAAATGCCTCAGGCTACCCAGGTGAAACTCCTCCGGGTCCTCCAGGAAGGGGAATTCCAACGGGTGGGGGGGAGCCAAACCCTGAAGGTGGACGTGCGCATCATCGCGGCCACCAACGTGGATTTGGAAGCCGCGGTGGCCGAGGGGCGCTTCCGCAAAGACCTATTTTACCGGCTCAATGTCATCCACTTGCGCATTCCGCCGCTCCGGGAACGGGCGGATGACATTCCGCTTTTGGCCCTCAATTTCCTGGACAAGTTCTGCTTGGAGAACGACCGCCCCCCCATGGGTTTCAGCCCCGAGGCCATGGCTGCGCTGAAGCGCTACTTCTGGCCCGGCAACGTCCGGGAGCTGCAGAACGTAGTGGAGCGCTCCGTGGCCCTGTGCGAAGGCGCTACCGTGGAATTGGCGGATCTCCCCGATGAAATCCAGGCCCACTCTCCTGCCGATGACAAGATCGTGCTGCCCGTGGGCGCGTCCATGGAAGAAATCGAGCGCCTGGCCATCCTCCAGACCCTGAAAAAGACCGGCGGCGACAAGGAACTCACCGCCCGCCTCCTGGGCATCGGCCTGGCCACCCTGTACCGCCGCCTCAAGGACATGGAAACCAAAGAACCCCCGGAAACTGCGGAACGCGACTGAGATAGTTTCCAGTTTTCAGTTTTCAGTAAATAGAATGTGAATTATCAATGAGTTACATTTTGGGTTCGGATTATATGAAAAGGAACTTGGACCTCTGCGAAATTCAATAACTGCATCGTATCTAAATCAATTCATCCAAAATGTAGCGTAGGCGCGCCTGCGCCTAAATATTGAACAGCCGGGGGCAGCAGTTTTTCTACATTTCGCTATGGCGATTCCTTATTATCCCCTCCCCCTTGAGGGGGGAGGGCCAGGGTGGGGGTGGAAAAAATGATAAATTTTCTGGACCTGAAACCTTTCCCGGTGAAAGAGGCTGAGGCCGTCGTCCTGCCCATCCCCTACGAAGCCACTACCACCTACGGCGCCGGCACCCGGGAAGGGCCGGAGGCCATTCTGGCCGCATCCCGCCAGGTGGAGTTGTGGGACGAAGATCAGGGTTGGGACCCGAGTGAGAAGGTGCGCCTGGCCACGGCCATGCCCCTCCTCCCGGAAGTCTCCGGGCCCCAGGCCATGCTGGAGAAAATCCGGCGCACCGTGCAGCCCTGGGTGTCTCAAGGCAAACTCGTCCTGGCCCTGGGGGGTGAACACACCATCACCCTGGCCCTGGTCCAGGCCGTCCAGACCCGTTTCCCGGATCTCCACATCGTGGCCCTGGACGCCCATGCGGATATGCGGGATTCCTACGACGGCTCCAAATTCTCCCACGCCTGTGTCCTCCGACGGGTTTATGAATTGGGCCGGCCCTTGACCCTGTTGGGAACCCGCAGCTACTCCCGGGAAGAGGCCGACCTGCTGTGGGTGGCCCCTCGCTTCAAAATGTTCAAGGCCCGGGAGCTTCACACCCCGGAAGGCTGGGACCAGGCCCTGGCCCACCTCCAGGCCATCCCCGGCCCGGTGTACCTCACCATCGACCTGGACGCCCTGGACCCAGGCATAATGCCCGCGGTAGGCACCCCGGAGCCGGGGGGCCTCACCTACTACCAGGTTCTAACCATTATGGAAACCCTGGCCCAGCGCGGCCCCATCATCGGCCTGGACCTGGTGGAACTGGCCCCCATCCCCGGCCACCGGGTGAGCGACTTCACCGCGGCGCGGCTGTTATATAAGGCAATAGGTTATATTTACCATTCACGCCGTTCGGCGTGAATGGTAGTATATTTGGGAGGAGGGGCAGGGGCCGACGGCCCCTGCCCTCCCCCCAAGCCCCCCTCCCAACCCCATAAGGGGTTTGGGAAGGCGGGCCTTCGGCCCGACTTCCCAAGCCAGAAAAATCCCCCTTAAGGGATTGGGGGAGGGGGTTTGGGGGAGGGGGAAAGGGCGTGCGCCCTTTACCCCCT
>VGSW01000127.1 GCA_016874915.1 Deltaproteobacteria bacterium | reverse complement strand
TTTCAAGTTATGGGAGAGAGGCGCGCCCAAAGTTGGTGAAAATCGGCGATTTTACTCCCAAATTGCCGTATTCCCATCAAGCCATCCATAGGGAGTTGCTTAATTTTGGCTGTCGGATACCTTTTTCAGGCAATCCCGAGCCATTTTGCAAGAGGCTCCTGAGTAATAGTAAAAAAATATCTTTAGCTGAAAGGTCATTGATGACAGCTTACCCTACTCCCTATCTATTCCCTATTCCCTGGTCCTTCAACCGGGGAACGCTTCCCGAATAATCCGACGCCAGGCCGAAAATATCCGCATAAGCCACGGTCCAGGAGCAGGTGGTGACGGGAAGGGTGACCAGGAGACCCAGCCCCAATGGGAGCGCGCCCACCAGGTTAATCAGGATAATCACCAGAAAGAAACCGAAGAAGCTGAACCATCGGGGATGGATGGTGCGGCGGCTGGTCTCCAGGGCCGGCCAAAAGTCCAGGCGCCGATCCATGATCAGGATGGAAGCAAAGAGATAACCCACCAGGAGGTATATTCCGGGGGCCAGCAGCAGCAACAGCCCGATGATCACGAACACCAAGCTCACCAGGGTCATCAGCAAGAGGGGCAAAATAAACTGGAAGCCCACGAAAAAGTCCCGGGAAACCGGGGTTTGACCCTGAAGCAGCCGGGCGCTCACCACAAAGTAGCCCATGGCCAGGGGGGTATTAATGATTAAGCCGATTAACCCGCCGATGGAGCCGAATCGGTGCCCCACCACTTGCACAAAAAGAAAGAGTATGGTGAATCCTACGAACCCTCCGGGATACCGCTTGAACAGCTCCCAGCCCTGCTTCAGGTAATCACCTATGGGCAAGGCGCCGCCGGGGGAAAGTGAAGGCCCCTCGGGCTGGGAGGAAGGCGCGGGTTTCAGCTGACCGCCGCATTGGGGACAGGTCTCTCTTCCAGGGTCCAATTCCAGGCCGCATTGAGGACATTGA
Source organism: Deltaproteobacteria bacterium (assembly GCA_016874915.1). GTDB lineage: Bacteria > Desulfobacterota > Desulfobaccia > Desulfobaccales > 0-14-0-80-60-11 > VGSO01. The sequence continues at coordinate 9,670 of VGSW01000127.1, read as the reverse complement.
GGCATCAGCGAACTCCTTCATTGAATAGCAGATTGGGGCAAGACCCCGGTTACGGTCTTTTAATGAGAAATGACTTGCTCCCCCAGGGCCAGAAGATGATAATCCGTAGGGTGCGTGCGTTTCATAATGAAAAGTATTGGTGGCACAGGCTTTCAAGCCTGTGCAGTATAGACCCTTTCAAAGCCAGAGGAGCCGGTTATGGACCTGATTCTCACCCAATCACAAGATGACATCGGCATTATCACCCTGAACAATGACCGGAAACGAAACGCTCTCAGCCATGCGCTTATCCATGACCTCATGGCGGCATTAAAAAGCCTGACCCTGGAGCGGGTCCGGGTGGTTATTCTCCGGGCCAATAAGGGGGCGAAGGTATGGTCCGCCGGCTTCGACGTCACCGAGTTTCCCCAGCCGGGCCGGGACCCCCTGTCTTACTATGACCCCCTGGAGCAGGCCATCCGCGCCATCCAGCGCTGCCCGGCCCCGGTTATCGCCATGCTGGAGGGCAGCGTCTGGGGTGGGGCCTGCGAGCTGGCCCTGGTGTGCGACATCCTCATCGGCACCCCCCAGACCACCTTTGCCATCACCCCGGCCCGCATCGGGGTGCCCTACAACCCCTCGGGCATCCTCCACGTGTTCAACACTGTGGGCCTCGCCCTGGCCCGGGAGATGTTCTTCACCGCTCAACCCCTAAGTCCGGAGCGGGCGGAGCAGGCCGGAATTCTCAACCACTTGGTGGCGGTGGAAGATCTGGAAAATTTTACCATGAAAATGGCCCGGCAGATAGCCGCCAATTCCCCCATCAGCATCTCGGTGATGAAAGAACAGTTACGCATCCTGGCCAACGCCCTCCCCTTAAGCCCGGAAACCTTCGAGCGCATCCAGGGCCTGCGCCGGGTGGTGTATGACAGCCGGGACTACCTGGAGGGCCAGCGGGCCTTTTTAGAGAAACGCCCCCCGGTGTTCAGGGGGGAGTAGGGGTTTCCGGCGTAAGGGATTCGAATGGCATTTGAGCCTCTTGCAAAATTACCCGGCCTTAATCTAGCCGCAGGCCGGGGAACCGCCGATTCCCTGCCGGAAGACGCAGTCGCCCATGAGCCTTAGTACACAATTTCATAAATACGATAACATTCATTTTTGTCATTCTGAGCCGCCAAAGGCGGCAAAGAATCTCATGAAAAGAGACCCTTCGCCTTCGGCTCAGGGTGACAAAAATACGTGACCGAATTTATGAACTGCTGTACTTCGGCTCACCCGTAAAGCATGAAAAGATATTTTTTGGGGGGGGCCAGGGTTTTTGCCCTTGGCCCCCTCCCCCAAAAACAACTTTTCGGAGCTACTTTTTCAGACATCGCGGAGTTGCATTATTTCGGGGCAACTCATAATATTTTCGGATAAAATAGCGGCAATTGTGAGCTTGAGATTTTTCCGGCCGGCGTGCGGCCCGGGCCCGGGGCGGAGAGAACCATGGCGGCGACGCAAACCTTTAAGAAAGTGCTGGTGGCCAACCGGGGGGAGATCGCGGTGCGCATCATGCGTTCCGCCCAGGAGTTGGGCCTCAAAGCGGTGGCGGTTTACGAGGAAACCGACAAGGAAGCCTTTCACGTCATGCAGGCCGACGAAGCCGTGTGCCTGGGGCCCGGCCCCCGGTTGGATTACCTGAATATTCAGCGCATCATCAATGCGGCCCGCAAGACCGGGGCCCAGGCCATCCACCCCGGTTACGGCTTCCTGGCGGAAAACCCCCATTTCCCCGAGGCCTGCATCGACGCCGGCCTGGTGTTCATCGGGCCGCCCCCGGAGGTCATCCGCAACCTGGGCAGCAAGGTCATCGCCCGGCAACTCGCCCAGGACTCAGGCCTGCCGGTGATTCCCGCCACCCCCACCCTAACGCCCGGGGCCCCGGGGGAACGGGAAGCCCTGACCTTCGCCGTGGCCCACGGCTACCCCGTCATGATCAAGGCGGTGTCCGGCGGCGGCGGCCGGGGCATCCGCCAGGTGGACAACGACCGGGCGCTGCGGGGCGGCCTCAAGGCCTCCCGCTCCGAGGCCATGATTTCCTTCGGGAATGATGAAATATACCTGGAAAAGCGCATCTCCCACCCCCGCCACGTGGAAGTGCAGATCCTGGCGGACACTTACGGCAACGTGGTGCACCTGGGCACCCGGAACTGCTCCATCCAGCGCCGCCATCAGAAGCTCATTGAAATCGCCCCCGCCGGCCTGGAGCCGGGCCTCACCGCCCAAATCTGCCGGGCCGCGGTGGAGGTGGCCCGGGCCGCCCACTATGTCAACGCCGGCACGGTGGAATTCCTGGTGGAGCCCGACGGCAACTTCTACTTCCTGGAAGTGAACACCCGCATCCAGGTGGAGCACACCGTCACCGAGATGATCACCGGCATCGACATCGTCCGGGAACAGCTTCTCATCGCCCAGGGGGAGCCGGTGAGCTTTTCCCAGGACCAGATGGTGGAGCGGGGCTGGGCCATCGAGCTGCGCATCAACGCCGAAGACCCCAAGAACAATTTCCTGGCCAGTCCCGGGGTGGTGCTGGTTTACCAGACCTCCATGGGCCACGGGGTGCGCCTGGACGGGGCCATCTATCAGGGCTACGAAATCCCCCGCCACTACGACTCCATGATGGTGAAACTCACGGTGTACGGCTTCACCTGGGAGGAGGCGGTGAACCGCCTGGCCCGGGCCTTGAAGGGCTTTCTCATCGTGGGAGTGAAGACCACCATTCCCTATTTCCAGCAGATCGTCACCGACCCGGACTTCCGGGCCATGCGGTTCGACACTTCCTATATTGACCAACATCCCCAGCTTCTGGAGTACACGGAAAAAGAACGGGAGGTGGACAAGATGGCCCGGCTGATTGCGGAAATCAATGCTTATGGAAAAAACCCGTATGCGCAGTGATACAGTTTTCGGTTTTCAGTTTTCAGTCTTCGGTCTTAAACATGGCGTTAGTAACTTATTTGAACGATATGACAGCTTCCTAAAAAATGCGTATATTGGCAATTCTAATGGATATTCGAATGGTTTTCGTACCACAAGTAATCGAGTGGGCGAGGAAGAATAAATGAAAATTAGAGAGATCATTGTAAAGAATTTTCGTTGTCTAAAGGATGTTGCAATCCCTTTGACAGATACTACGGTTTTAATAGGAGAAAACAACTCCGGCAAGACTGCTTCACTCGAGGCCCTTAGAATCGCATTGCCCCGCGCTTTAGGTCGCGCCAATCCCTTTAATGAGTATGACTACTTCATGATGAATGAAAAGGATTCTCCTCAAACAAGCGAAGGTATCGTCATAGAGCTTTGGTTTAGAGAGGATAATCCTGATGAATGGCCTGAAACGGTGGTTCAAGATTTGAATGAGATAATCCAAACTGACCCAAACACAGACTTGGATTCTATCGGATTACGCCTTTCAAGCAAATATGATGAAGACATTAAAGAGATCAACATAAAATGGGAATTTCTCGCGTTAAACGGAGAGCCGTTGGCGGGAAAAGGGGCCGCAATTCAAAATATTAGAAAATTTCTTCCATATGTTCGTTGCTTTTACTTGTCTTCACTCAGGGATTCAATCAATGAATTTTCCCCACGCTCTCAATTTTGGGGACCGATTCTACGGGATTTAAAAATAAGTGAAGAGCAGAGGCTGGCTTTAAGCGCAGAACTTGCGAAAATTAATGAAACTTTACTGAAGGAAGACGAAAGATTAGAACAGGTAATAAGCACATTAGATAAAGTACAAGAAATTTTAGAGTTGGGAGCGGGACAGAAGACCTCAATCCAAGCCCTGCCCCTGAGGCCCTGGGATTTGATGTCAAGATCAGAAGTGGTCATGAAGGCCCGCGGAAGTGAGATTGATATACCTCTTGCCCGTCATGGCCAGGGTATGCAGAGTTTAGCTGTCCTTTTCCTTTTTCAGGCTTACATTGAAGTGCTGCTTAAGCCAACTTTCCTTTCTGAAACAGAAGCAATCCTGGCGCTGGAGGAACCTGAATCCCATTTACATCCCCAAGCAACTCGGGCCTTAGCGGCAAGCCTTGAAAAAATTAGAAGTCAAAAAATCATAGCCACCCATTCCCCATATTTTATTCAGGAGATTCCTTTTAAACAAATCCGTATGTTTCGCCGTTCCGGGCCAATTTCTAAGGTTCTGTATATAAAACAATCTTTCTCAACTAACATCCCCGAGACTCCGGGGCTTTTAGCTTTTTGCGGCAAAAACCCGGCAAAATTTTATTATGATAAAGGCTCATCAACATTATCTGTAAGGGGCAAGATTGAAGAGGAGGAATATCGTGAAATATTAAAGGCTTACCAGGACAGAAGAGAGAACCACAAGGATATTAAAGAGATAAAGGACTCGTCGCAACTTTATCTAAGCGATGACGAACTTTGTGATCTCGAGACCTTCGCCAAACGTATCCGGGGAGAGGTGCTCTTTGCCCGTGCGTGGCTCCTGTGCGAAGGGCCGAGTGACTACCTATTAATCAGATACTTTGCAGACTTGCTGGGAACTCCTTTGGACCAAGCTGGCATCACGCTGATCGATTTTCAAAATAATGGCTCTCCAGGTGCTTTTGTGGGGCTGGCACAAGTTTTTGAAATCCCATGGCTCATGATTTGCGATAATGATGACGAAGGCCAAAAATTCATTTCACAGGTTAAGAAGCGGGGACTGATTCAAGCGGAAATTGATGGGCTCGTGCATGCATTGCCAGGGGAAGGGACTGATTTGGAGATGTTCCTTGTGCAAAATGGGTTCAGGTCTGAGTACTTAGAGATATTTGGCGATAAGAACGTGAAATTAACCAAAAATGAAGGAGATGCAGGATTAGATGAAGAAATGGTCTCAGTATTAAGGAGAAATAAGACAGCATTTGTAATCGCTTTGATTGAGAAATTGAGGATGAAGAATTCCGATAAATCAAGAGTGCCTCAGTTTTTTGAAGAGACCATAAACAAGATCGTTGCAAAGGTGGCTTGAAGTGACAACCAAAGAACTTGATGAAGCTTGGAAGGATTTAAGTCCTTTTCAAAAAGAAGCTGCGGAATGGGATGAGGGTCCTCTCTTGGTGTTGGCAGGCCCAGGGTCTGGCAAAACAAGGGTGCTCACTTGCCGTATAGCTCGTATCCTTGATTCTACACGGGATAAAAAATTTCGTATCCTTGGCTTGACATTTACCAACAAAGCGGCGGACGAAATGAGAACCCGTGTGGCCACATATGTACCCGGAGAAGAAGGGCGTCTCTTCCTCGGGACTTTTCATTCTTTCTGCGCCGATGTTCTCCGCCAGCACGGGGTGCACTTGAATATTAATCCTAATTTCCACATATATTCTCTCGAGAATGATCTTCGGGCCGTATTGAATGATGCCGTTGAAGAAGGGAAAAAACTATCAGACATTGTAAGTGATCTTGATAAAAAGACCCTGCCGGTCATCAATCGGTTAAAATCTCTCCTTATCATGCCAGAGCAATGCCGTGATGTATTTAAAGATAAAGAGTTTGGGGAGAGAATGTCCGTTGTTTATCCTTTATACGAAGCCGAACTTTCCAAGAGGAACGCTCTTGATTTTAATTCTTTAATCTTTCAAGCATATTTGCTATTTACTAAATTCCCCGCCTTTAGCAAAAGATATCGAACAGTTTTCCCCTTCGTTTGCATAGATGAGTTTCAAGATACTAATTTAGCTCAGTATAAGTTAATACGGGCGATTGCGGGGGATCAATTTAATAACCTTTTTATAGTCGCAGACGATGATCAGATAATTTATCAATGGAATGGCGCGAGTCATAAGAGAATCGTTGAATTTATTAATGAGTATTCTCCCAAGGTAATGCAATTGCCAATGAATTACAGGTGTCCCCCGGAAATTGTCTTCTTAGCTAACAATCTCATTCGTTATAATTTCTTAAGAAGCCCCGATAAAAAGCCATTGGAGGCATACCAGCCGAGTAGAGGGAAAGACACCGTCCGATTATTAGGGCCATTTGCTGACTTTGAGACAGAAGCAGCAGAAGTGGCCAGGGATATTAAAAAATTGCACACGCACAACCTTGGCGCAGTGGTAATTTTAGGCAGGAGTCGCAAGCTGCTAGATGGCGCTTACCTGGCATTGCAAAAAGAGAAATTACCTTGCGTGATTTCTCAGAGGAAAGACGAATTCGAGAGCACCCCGTTTGTTTGGATTCATTCCATTCTCCGTCTTGCCAATGACCGGCAAAACATGGAATATCTTGAGGCAGTAAGTGGAACGTTCTATCAACTGACTGGGATTAATCTAGAGCCAGAAGAAGTCGATGCGCAGGCCAGAGCAGCAAACAATGACTATTTACAGCAATGGATTAAAATTGCAAATAAAATGGTATTGGATAAAACAACCAAAGCTATTATTGGTCAAACATCCAAGTTTTTGAGCGAAGGGAGAGATTTTAAGGTCTTTATCAAACATGCACTTGATTGGTTCAGGGTCCTCGCAGGAGACGAGCAAGTTGGGTCCGATCCGACATCGGAGATATTCATCCGTTATCAAGAAGAGCGGACTGTATGGGAAAATTTAATGAGGGAGATAATTGACTCTTTAGGGGAGGATATAAGTTTAGAAGCCTTCCTACAAGAGTTGCAAATGCGCTCTAAGGAGCCTGTGCCAAAACCAAACACGATAATTCTAATGACCATACATGGGGCTAAGGGGAAGGAGTTTGAACATGTTTATATAATCGGGCTTATGGAAGATGAAATGCCTTCGTTTCAAAGCAAGAAGAAGGGCGATGACAGCCCGGAAATGGAAGAAGAAAGACGTAACTGTTTCGTTGCCATTACGAGGACTATTAAAACCTTAACTCTTAGTTTTGCGGAGAGATATAGGGGTTGGCCTAAAGAGCCTTCCAGGTTTTTGTTTGAAATGGGGTTACTTTAAAATTAATAATAACGCCTTAAAATAGTTTTTCCAAGACTGCTAAGTTCTACCTGGTTGTTTTGGCACGCAGCTAATTTTAAAAATTCTTCTGAATGCAATGTAACTGCTATTTATCCCTTAAAATATATTGATATGGTTTCAAATCGGAGAAAACCATGAACTGCCGCATTACCCGTGGAATGAGCACCGCCGACATCCTGGACACCTTGAGAAGGGTGGATGGCTATTATTTGTGCAACAACGAACGGGACGTGTCGCAGTCGGATTTTAAGAACCGGCTCATGCCCCTGACCACCAGCCGGGTGGCCCCCTTTCGGGAAGCCGCAGGGTTTTTCGCGGTGGAGGTGAGCGGCGGGGCCTCGGTGCACGTGGATTTGATGCGCAAGCAGGTGGACCCCTTTGAGCGCCTCCGCCTGGCCCGCCGGGCCATGCCCCGGACCCTGCTCCAGACGGTGTGTCGGGGAGCGTCGCTCTTCGGCTACCGCCACTACCCGGAAAACGTCATCCGCCACACGGTCCGGGAGTTTTCCCAATACGTGGACGTCTGGCGCATCTATGATTTTCTCAACCACGTGCCCAACATGGCGCCCCTGTTTGAGGAAGTGCAGAAGGCCGGGCGGCTGCTCATGCCCAGCGTCTGCTTTTCCACCGGCCCGGAGCACACCGACGAGTACTATGTGGAGAAGGTTCGGGAAATCCTGGAGGTCACCGGCCCCGACGTCATCATTTCCATCAAAAATTACGCCGGATTGGGCACCCCTAGGCGCATCGGCAAATTGGTAAAGGCCATTAAGGCCCAATTTCCCGAAATCATCCTGCACTATCACGGCTGCAACACCGACGGCAACGACATCGGACGCATGACCGCCGCGGTGCTCAACGGGGCGAAGATCTGCGACGTGGCCGACCACGGCTACGGCTCGGTCTATGGCCAGGCCCCGGCCCTCACCCTCATCCAGACCCTGGAAGACTACGGCCGCCAGGCGGTGGGGGTGGACCTTCCCTCTCTGGTCAAAAGTTCCAACATCCTGCGCCAGGAGCGGAAAATCTATGAACCCTTCGAAAGCCCCTTCCGGGGCCACGATCCTACCGTGGCCATGTACAAGCTCACCGGGGGCGCGGTGGGCAGCACCTTCGAACAGGCCGACCGGGGCGGGTTTTTAGACCGCATGCCGGAAATCCTGGAAGAGATGGCCCGGGTCCAAGTGGAGATGGGCAACTGGTGGTCCGTCACCCCCGGGTCCCAGATCCTCTGGACCACCGCGGTGAGCAACGTCCTGTATGGGCGGTATGAGCGCCCCTCCCTGGACCTGAAGAACCTTATCCTGGGACGCTACGGACCGCTGCCGTTTTATGAGCCGGCGGATTGGATCTGCGAAAAGGTGTTGGAATTCCAGCGGGCCGATGGCAAGAAGTGGCACAAAATCCTCTACGACGAAGGGGGCGTGGTCAAACCCCGGGACGCGGATTTTAACCTGGAGCGCCGGCGCCTGGAAAGGGAGCTGGAACGGAAGGTCTCGGAGGAGGAACTGGCCCTTTATCTCCAGTTTCCCTTTGACGCGGTGTCGTTTTTTAAGTTTGTGGCCCAATACGGCAAAACCTGGCTGCTGCCCCCGGAGATCTGGTTCCGCCAGGGGGGGTTCAAGGCCGGGGAACGCATCACCTTCGCGGACGAATATGGGGTGCCCCACTATATCGAGGTGGTCTCCACCCGCAAGGAAGGGGACAGCGTGCTCACTACTTTGTTGGTGGACCAGAGTTTTCAGACTATCAGCGTTAGGGTGGAAGGTTCGAAATCACCGGCCGCGGCGGATTAGGGGGGCGGTAAAGCAAATCCCAGGTCACCTTATATATTTTCCCGGAAGGCCCGATCCCCTCTGCATCCCAGCCCCTTCCCTGATGGCCGATTTCACCGCACCTGGGGCCGGAGAAGCCGCCAAGCCAGGAAGGCTATCCCCGCAACTCCCACGGCCTGGAACGGTTTGGTGAAAATCTCCCCCCAAAGCCAGTTCCAAAGCACCGCGGACAGGAACTTCCCCTGATTCCACAAAGCTTCCATACTTCCACCTACAATAACCAGACTCTTTATGCCGGTTTGCCGTCTCATACTGTTTTCAGTTTTCAGTTTTCTGTTTTCTGTGAAAAAGATAAATAACATCGATGTGTTAGGTTAGTGGATTTGTTTTATTGAAAGTAAAATTGGTATCATGAGGTGCGTTCGTTTTCATTAAAAGAAAATGGTTAATAAGGCGTTTCTGATTCTCGGGAATTTATCTATATCAAGTTACGAGCGATAAAAAAATCGGGGATTACGGGGAAATCCAATTAATTTCTCTGAAAAAGGAGGTAGAACTACAGAAATTCACCCTCACCATCCCTTACCCACGGCGGCAATGGATTTTCGCCAATTCCCCCGGCAGTTCTTCTTATTCTTTTAACATAAACCAAACCGAAATCACATTTTGATTGGCCATAGCTTTGATGAAAGAATCCAGCAAGTTGAAAAAGGATCTCGATATTTCGAGCAAGGCCGCCTACCAGGAAAAAATTAGTGGCACAGGCCTCTGGCCTGTGGGCGAATTTTGTTGGTTCAGCGAGGCAACCACAGGCTGGAAGCCTGTGCTACTAATCTTCAATTTCTTGTTTTTTGACAAAGATTTTGCATGTATCCCATTGATCTGATTAAGTAATCAGTTCAATTTTTGAGTTTGGTTGCGGCCTTAGGCCGC
>VGSW01000126.1 GCA_016874915.1 Deltaproteobacteria bacterium | reverse complement strand
CACCTTGACGGCCTCCCCGTGGCGTTTGGCCAGGTCGGCCCCGATGAGGGCGTGGACCCCCTCGGCCTCGTGGTCCACGGCCTTGCCGATGTCATGGAGTAGGCCGGCGCGCTTGGCGTGTTTGACGTTAAGGCCCAGCTCCGCGGCCATGATGCCGCAGAGGTAGCAGACCTCAATGGAGTGCATCAGCACGTTCTGGGCGTAGCTGGTGCGAAATTTCAGCTTGCCGATGAGCTTGATCAACTCCGGGTGGAGGCCGTGGACTCCGGAGTCAAAAGCCGCCTGCTCGCCGGCCTCCCGGATGCTCACTTCCATCTCCTGGTTGACCTTTTCCACGATCTCTTCGATACGGCCCGGATGGATGCGGCCGTCGGAGATAAGACGCTCCAGGCTGCGCCGGGCCACTTCCCGGCGGACCGGGTTGAAGGCGCTGAGAATGACGGCCTCGGGGGTGTCGTCAATGATGATATCCACCCCGGTGGCGGCTTCCAGCGCCCGGATATTGCGACCTTCCCGGCCGATGATGCGGCCCTTCATCTCTTCGTTGGGCAGCGGCACCACCGACACCGTCTGCTCCGCCACATAGTCCGAAGCGTAACGCTTGATGGCCAGGGCGACGATCTCTTTGGCCTTGCGGTCCGCGGTTTCCTTGGCCTCGGTTTCCAAACGCTTGACCATGCGGGCTGCGTCCACCCGGATTTCCCGCTCCATGGTCTGGAGGAGGAATTCCCGGGCCTGGGCGGCGCTCATGCCGGCCAGTTGTTCTAAGCGGGCGTTCTGTTCGGCTAGCAGGTGCTGGTAGCGCTCGGCCTGGGCCTTCAGATCTTCTTCCTGCTGGTTAATGGATTTGTGTTTTTTCACCAAGTCCACTTCCCGTTCGTCCAGGAGGGACCCTTTCTTCTCCAGGTGCTCCTCCTTCTGGAGGAGACGCCGCTCCAACTGGTTGAGTTCCTGGCGGCGGTCGTGAGTTTCCTTCTCGAAGTCCAGCTTCATTTGCAGAACCTGGTCCTTGGCCTGAAGCCGGGATTCTTTTTTAATGTTTTCGGCTTCTTTGCGGGCTTCGTCCAGGATCCGTTTCCCCAGGGCCTCCAGGGAACCCCGGTGGCTGTCCATCACGTACTTGCGATAGCAAAAGCCGGCCAGGAAGCCCAAACCCAGGGTCAGTCCTGCGATTAATATGGTCCAGATAATCATAGGGGTTTCCTTGTGCATATATTAACTGGCCCACTACCAGTTCCTCACTGGCAGATGAGACCAGATGGAGACCGATGATTTTAGGGAGACTAAGTGAGGGCGCAGAGGAGTACGGCCGCGGCGGGCCGCCTAGGGATGAGTCCCGGACGGAAGGAAATGGGTGGAAGGCCGACCTTAACGGTCAGCCGGACTCAAAATTTGCCAATATATCCCTAAGATAGGGAGACTACTGTTTTATTGAGTTCCCCTTTCCACTTCTCCCAGTAATGCGATTATCGTTTACCCAATAATTTCCGGGTGATGCCCAATGCTTTACCAGTCTTTCCGCCGGTTGAATATTTCTTCGGCGCGGCCCTTAACTTCCGCACCGGATTAAATTGGAGATCCCTCTCCCCCTCGCCCCATGCCTTTCCCTCCTGTCAGATGCCGCCGGCCCCGGGGGTGTTGACCCTAGCGGGAGATGCCGTGCTCACGGTCCAGGGGGGAAATAAGAATCGTGCGTTTCCAGCTTCTCCAGCAATTGTCTGGAACGCTGTTCGATATCGGCTTGGAGTTGTTGGTAATCCTCCTTGGTCTCCAGGCATTCGTACGCCAGGTTCAGGGCGACCAGGATGGCCAGGTCGGTGAGGGTGGTGGCGGGCAGCGCTCGTTGCATCTCCCTGAGCTGCTCATCCACCAGCCGCGCCACCGCGTGGAGGGCTTCCGGGGCCATATTTGCCTTGAGGTTAAAAGTGCGGCCCAGGATTTCCACTACCACCGGCTTATACTCCCGGTCCGGTTCTATGCCGATTCTCCTATATCTAAAATTTCCAGTCGATTAAGGATGTTATCGATCCTCTGGCGGATCATCTCCCGTTCCCGGGCAACCTTTTCCAGGGTGGCCTCGGCTTCTTTGAGGGCCTGTTCCTTTTGGGCCAGGGTTTGCCGTAAGGCGGCGTTGGCCTCCTTCAGGCTGCCCAGTTGGCCGAGGACCGTGTTTAACTTTTGCTCCAGCACCGTGAAGAGGTCTGCAACCACTCTTTACCCCCTTAGTCTAGATTGTGCTTTTGAGAGGCCCAAAAGTCAAGAACTTTTACAGTTTGCCGCCGGCGGGAAGTGCAACTGACCGCGGATAAACTCAATAAATCAGCCTAAACCCGTTTTTTATTTCTTTTGCCGGCTATCTCTGAATATAATATTTAGTACAAGTTAAAATTGGCAAACCTGTTGCTTATTTTGCAAGCCTAATAATAGAGGCGCTGATGATGAAATTCAACCTTCGAAAGTCTAAGTCAGGAATCCTGTTAGGGCTGTTCCTGGTCATTTCGCTGCTGGCCGTCAGCCAGGCCCAGGCCCTCCGCTTCGTGGTGCTGGCCGACTCCCCCCAACTCCTGGATAAATGGCCCAACTACAATCTCGGCGGTAAACTTACTGCCAAAGCGGCCATCAACAAAGAATGCCTGGAATATTTACGCGACCAAATCCTGGCCTTGAACCCCAAGCCGGACATGGTCTTTTTCCTGGGGGACCTGGTGACCCGGGCTTGCTATCCCGATGAGAACGGCAACCTCCACCGGTTCCTCCCGGACTGGAAAGATATCATGAAAGCTTTGCCCGAAAACGGCATCAAGGTTTACGTGGCCATTGGGAACCGGGACCTCTACGGATCCGGGGGCTGGCCGCCGCAAAAAGAGCTGGAAACCGAGTTTCAGACGTACTTCTCCGATCCCCCTAACTTTGATATGCCGGATAACGGACCCACCAATTATAAGAAACTGGCATACTCCTTCACCCACGACAACGCCTTTTTCGTCGTCCTGGACACCTTTGGCTTCAAGCCCGACGGCACCAACTGGGACAACGGCCTCGATACGGAACAGCTAAACTGGTTCTTCAACCAGGCCCGAAACTCCGACGCCAAGTTCAAATTCGTCCTATCCCACGGCCCGGTCTTTTCCCCCGAAGGCTGGACGGTGGACTCCTCCATGCGGTCCATGTGGCAGATCATGGAACAGTTCAATTTCACCGCCTATTACTGCGGGCACGAACACATTTTCTCCCGCTGGCTCATCGACAAAAGCGTGGATCCCACCATCACCCGGTCCATGACCCAGACCCTGACGGGAACCGCGGGCGCCTATCCCGACGATCCTTCTTCCATCACCAAAAAAGACCTCATCAAGAAGGCCCATATCTGGTCGGGCTATAATTACGTGGTGGTGGATGTGGGCCAGGTCCGTACGACCCAGAAGGCTTATGGAGTGACCAAAGAAACCGGCGTATATAAAACCAAGTTGATCGACTCCTGCGTTCTTAGGTAAGAACACCGGTGATGAGGACTGAGGACTGAGTCTTCGCCAGCTCTATCTTTAATTACTCAGTCCTCAGTCCTCATCACTCAGTCCTGCCTCACCTTATCGCCTGCTGCACCTTGGCCGCCAGGTCGGTGTAACGCCGGACGGGCCGGTCGTTTTTGATGGCGATTCCCAAGGCCCGCTTGCTTCCCAGAATCGCCACCAGGCGCCGGCCCCGGGTCACCGCGGTATAGAGCAGGTTGCGCTGGAGCAGCATATAGTGGTGGGTGGACAGGACCAGCACCACCCCGGGGAATTCGCTCCCCTGGGCCTTGTGCACCGTTACCGCGTAGGCCAGGGTAAGTTCGTCCCGTTCCGCCGGTTCATAAGTGATAACCCGGCCATCAAAGTTCACCTGGAGCTGGCCCGTTTCCTCCAAAAAGCCCCACACCTGGCCGATGTCGCCGTTGAAGATTTCCTTGTAATAATTGTTCTTGAGCTGCATGACCTTATCCAGGCGCCGCCACTGGCGGCCGCCCCAGGACCATTGCTCCCGGTTGGGGTTGAGGCGCTGCTGCAACTCATGGTTGAGGGTCTGGATGCCCAGGGGGCCCCGGTGCATGGGGGTGATGACCTGGATGTCCTTAACCGGGTGAAAACCGTAGCGCTTGGGCAGGTCTTCCATCACCAGGTCCAGGAGGCGGGCCTTTAAAGCTTCGGGGTCGTCCAACTCCAGGAAAGCGAAATCCCCCCGGCCCCAATGGGGCGGAAGGAGGGGGAAGACGCCCTGATGGATGCGGTGGGCGTTGACCACGATGAGGCTTTCCCGGGCCTGGCGGTAAATCTGGGTGAGGCGGGCCACCTTGACCACCCCGGAGTCCATCAGGTCTTTGAGGACGTTTCCCGGACCCACCGCGGGAAGCTGGTGCGCGTCCCCCACCATGATGAGGCGGGCCGTTAAAGGTATGGCCCGGAGAAGGTGGTACATGAGGAAGATGTCCACCATGGACATCTCGTCCACCACCACCACCTCGGCCTTGAGAGGGTCCGAGGGATTGCGGCGGAAGCCGCCGGTCTGGGGCGACCATTCCAAGGCCCGGTGAATGGTGGTGGCCTCCCACCCGGTGGTTTCGCTTAACCTCTTGGCGGCCCGGCCGGTGGGGGCCATGAGCATCACCCGGGCTCCCAGGCTCCGGTAAAAGTCCAGGATGCAGCTCACGATGGTGGTCTTGCCGGTTCCGGGGCCGCCGGTGACGATGAGGAGTTTTTCCTTCAGGGCCGCGGCCACCGCGTCCCGCTGCTCCGGGGCCAGTTCCAGCTTCCGGCCCTTCTGGACCTGGTCCAACAGGTGCTCCAGGTGCAGCGGCACGTTGCCTCCGGGGGCGGTGGCCAGGCGGCCCAGCATCTGGGCCACTCCCGTCTCCGCCATCCAGGCGGGACGCTTGTAAACCCCCTTGCCAGTGGCCAGGTCGGGAATTAATACCTTGCCGTCCCGGGCCAGGCGGTCCAGGGCCCCGGCCAGGGGTTTGGGTGGAACCTGAAGAAGTTCCTGGGCCTCCTTGAGAAGAAGGTCTTCCGGGACATAGACGTGGCCCTCGCCGGCCATGGCGTCCAGGACGTGAACCAGGCCCGCGGCCAGGCGGGCCGGGGCCAGGGGGTCCAGGTTCAAACGGCCGGCCAGGCGGTCCGCGGTGTGAAAGCCGATGCCCTGGATGTCCAGGGCCAATTGATACGGGTTGGTGGTCACCACTTCCCGGGCGCGGTCCCCGTATGCCTGGTGAATCTTGGCGGCCTGGCCCAGGCTGATCCCCAACCCCTGGAGGGTGACCAGGATCTCCCGGACTTCCTTGTGGCCCTGCCAGGAGCGCCGGATCATTTCCACCCGCTTGGGGCCGATGCCCGGCACTTCCTCCAGACGTTGGGGCTGGTCGTCGATAACCTTCAGGGTGTCGGCACCGAAGCGGGCTACCAAACGACTGGCCATTTCCGGGCCGATGCCCTTCACCAGGCCGGAGGCCAGGTATTTCTTGATGCCGGCCACGGTGGCGGGGAGCACCGCATACCACCACACCACCTTGAACTGCTCCCCCCATTTGGGGTGTATCTCATAGCGGCCCTTAAGGTGAAGCAGTTCCCCTTCTTTCACTGAAGCCAGGGCCCCCACCGCGGTGACGGGCTGGCGGGAGCCTTTCACCTTGAGGCGCACCACCGCGTAGTGGCTTTCCGGGTCCGCGAAGGTGAGGCGCTCCACCGCGCCTTCCAGGGTGTCCAGGGATTCGAGGGACGCTTCCGGGGTGTCGGGAGGCTGGATGCGGGACAAAGGGGTTTACCAGAATTTTATTTATTTTTCCCGGAATTATATCCTTTGGCAGAGAAAAATGACAAGGAGGGTGTGCTTGTAGTTTCGAATTCGATTTTGGATCAACCCAGAGGCTCGATTAAGAAGTTCCTATCATAGGGTAGCAAAAATGGGGGTAATTTATAGTGAAAGGCTAATTAAGGTGTGAAAATGTTAGAAAGAAGATGCCATTTATTTTTTATCTTGCAATTTCGTCATCAAATATGATATGTGATAACAAATTGACTGCAAAAGAGGAGCACAATATGTTTACGCATTTACACTATGTTCCCATTCTAAAATGGAAACAGGGAGAATATCAAGCACTTAGCCGCCTGACCAATACGGTCAAAGACAGATTAACCCCACTAATTGAAATACCTCCGATCGGCTTTGACTTTGAGACAGGAAGAGACCGCGAAACCATTGATGACCACCTTGGCGACTTTGGACGCCGTCTCAAGGCCAAATGGCATAGTCGGTTTTGTTTGGTGGATACGCAATACATTCGGCAAGCGACGCGCACGGTAGATGGGCGTCATTTTATTGAAAAGGTTTTTGAGGACGCACGTATCGAAAAGTGCCATGCCATTCCAGTGGTGGGGCTATCAAATGATTCACAGTCATTGGCGGCAACGGCTATGGTTGTTCGTACTGATCGAAGGGGTGTCGCATTAAGACTTACGCTGCCCGACTTCGACCGTTCCAACTTAGCCGCTGAAATTGGAAGAGTTTTAACTTCGCTTGGGGTTGGATATGCTGACACGGATTTGATTATTGACCAAGGGGCATCCACCTTTCGGCCCACCAGTGCGTTCGTTCGGATGATGCTTGCCCTGGTAGGTATGATCCCCATGTTTAACCGTTGGCGGACTTTTACCATTGTGGGAACTTCTTACCCGGACACTATCTCTAGATTAGAGTCTCCTTTCCCCAAATTGATTCCACGGCAAGAATGGATTACATACCGGGCACTGGTGAATCAACTTGGCTCGGGTACCAGAATACCAACATTTGGAGACTATGCTGTTGCTCACCCCGATCCTGTTGAACTAGATATGCGTATTGTTAAGCCGTTCGCGAAGTTGCGCTACACCATCGATGAAAGTTGGCATATTGGGAAGGGTGCCACAGTGCGTACGCATGGTTTTGGTCAATACCAGAGCTTATGTAAACAATTAATGGCTCAACCATATTTTGACGGGCGTGGTTATTCAGCCGGTGACGATTATATCGCCGATTGTGCTGCAGGAACGGTGCCGACAGGTAACCTTACAACTTGGGTATGGGTGTCTACAAATCGGCACCTAACGAAAGTGGTGAGTGACCTCGCCATCTTTCACGGGCTTTCAGGCACTGTCGAATAAAGCGGCGAAGTTTGTCCAGTTTAAGGACTTCGGCAAGATATCGGTATAGGCTAGATCGAGGCTTCCGCAATATAGCTGGGGGAGCCCCGAGTTCTTGTAAGATTCTAAGAGCCTCTGGCCGCCATAGCAACTCGGCTAAAGCAAGTGGGTCAATCTCTGGATTCATGCTTAGTGGGCGATAATTCTCAAAATCGATTCCCCCTCGTGGTCCAACGGAAACAACCTTTATCCCCCACCATTCTGGAATTACAGCCTTAACTTTCTCAATATGTTTTCTACCCACGACTAAGGTCGCACGATCAAGTACTGCGCTGTAGACAGAAATTTGATTTGGGAGCCGTTCTAACGTATCGGCATCACTCTTGATCTCATACCCATGCAAGTAGCTATTGACCACAGCAATATCAACGCGGCAGGCTCCATGGCGCAAGCCTAACTCGTCCAAAACGAGGGTATTGCTGTCCCCGATATGCTCCCTTAAGACCTTGCGGCGCAGAGCTTGCCTCACGTCGCGGTCTCGTACGGCTCTTGCTTCTCCCGATGTCCGCTTCATTTGG
Organism: Deltaproteobacteria bacterium; assembly: GCA_016874915.1. Taxonomy (GTDB): domain Bacteria; phylum Desulfobacterota; class Desulfobaccia; order Desulfobaccales; family 0-14-0-80-60-11; genus VGSO01. The sequence goes on along the minus strand of VGSW01000126.1, from coordinate 3,052 downwards.
GAGGCCATATTTCGATGTTACGCTTTTATATCAGTAAAATCTATTAAAAAAGAATTTTTTAGCTGAAAGCTGAAAGCAACTAACCCTGCTTCTTTACCGGCTCGGTGAATATTTTCTGGCTGATGCCTCGGCCCAGGGCCACCCGGCCGCCGTTGATGCCCACGATGATGAGGCCGCGGTTGTTCTGAAGGACTTCTATTTCCCGGCCCAGGTTGAGGCCCAGGGCCAGGAGCCGGGCCCGGAGCATGCGCCCGCCCTTGTGTCCGGTGATACGCACCCGCTGCCCGGCAGACGCGGCGGCCAGGGGTTCGCCCATGATTTCAAGTTCTGTGGTCATATCAGTCATTGTTTTGAGTTTTGAGTTTCGAGTTTCGAGTTTTGAGTTTTGAGTTTTGAGTTTTATGTTTTTTGTTCCAGGTCCCTTAAATCCAATTAAAGAATGTAGGGGCGTGATTTATCACGCCCGCCGGTTTCGGGCGCAATAAATTGCGCCCCTACGCGTCCCGCTGGCAGGCCGGGCAGTAGCCTTGGACCTCCAGGGCGATGATGCGATACTCGTATTTTTTCGCCAACTGCTTTTCCAAGTCCTGGGGGGAAGGCTCTTCGAACTCCACCACCTCGCCGCAGCCCAGGCACTTGAGGTGGGAGTGGTTAGAGTGGCCGTAGATGTGCTCATAGTGCCAGTGGCCATCGGTGAAATCCGCTTCCCGGATGAGGCCCGCTTCCCGGAACAGGGGCAAGGCCCGGTAGATGGAGGCTTTGGAAACCTTAATCCCTTTTTGCTTCAGCTTGAGATAAAGCTCATCCACGTCGAAGTGGCCGTGGATCTCAAAAATTTCCTGGAGCACCAGCTCCCGCTCCAGGGTGCGCCGGAGGCCGCGTTTACGGATAAATTCCTGGAAGACCCGGATTTCCGGTTTCATAACAATTAGCTTTATTGAGAATTAGTTGCAATTATAACCAATCCTTGCCCAAAAATCAAGGGAAATTTACTATTTTAAAATCCATCGCCTGCCCGTAAACTTAGCATTCGTCAAAGAACAGGACTTGAAATGTAGCCGCAGGGTTTAGGCGTTCGGGACACAAATCATCGGCCCCTGCTAAAGCCTGTGGCCGTTGAAGAGACTTTAAAAAACCTTATGGGGTGGGGGGAGGGGTTTGGGGAGGGGGCAGGGGCCAGGGGCACAGGCGTCCCGCCTGTGGAAGGCCCCTGGCTCCCTCCCCAATAATTATCTTTTCATATCCTGCCACGAAGCCTCGGCAGCCAGCCAGGCTTCGGCCCGGGCCAGGTCTTCCGGGGTGTTGAGATTGAAAAAGGTGCGTCCCTGGGGATCCAGAAGGTTCACTTCCTCCCAAGGCAGAACCAGGGGGCGGCAGACTTCCAGGAAGCGGGTGGGGCGGCGGTCCATTTTCAGGAAGGCCTCCAGGCGGGACAGCAGCCGCACGGAATAAAGCCCGGGGAAAGGTTCCAATCCTGAGGGGGAGCGGCAGACCACCGCGGCGGGATTCCCCTCTCCGGCTCGGCGTACCAGGGCTTCCAGGAGGGGCGGGGCCAGGAACGGATTGTCCACCGCCGCAGCCAGGACCCAGGGGGTGCGGGCATAGAACAGGGCGGTCACCAGGCCCCCGGCGGGACCCTGGTGAGGTTCCAAGTCGGTGAGCAGGGGCAGCCCCAGGGACAGATGTTCCAGGGGCCGGTTGGTGATGAGCCAGAGTTCGGAGACCAGCGGGGCCAAGGCTTGGGCCACCCACCCGGCCAGGGGTTTGCCGCCCAGCTTCAGGGCGGCCTTATCCTGGCCCAGGCGGCGGCTCCGGCCCCCGGCCAGGATAGCGCCGGTGATGGGCGGCCGGGCCCAGGACGGGTTTTCTTTCCCAACCCCGGATGTTTTTCGCGGCGCCGCCATTATGACCGGCCCAGGCGTTCCAGAATAAAAGCCCCCAGTTCCGGCGCCTGGTGAGGAAAAAACACCGGCAGCGGCGCGGTGAGGGGTTCCCGGCATACTAGAGCGATGGTTTGGGGATAATCCGGTAGAGGCTCCTTAGAGGAGGCCATTACCACGATCTTGGGGAGGGGCCCTGATTTGTAGCCTTCCACCAGGATCAGGTCCACGCCCGCAGACAGGGCCTCTAGGACCGCGGGTAGGGGCGGGTCTTCGGGGCAGACGCGGGTAATCTGCAGCAGACCCGGAGCGGCCAAGGCCACGGTGCTTGCCCCGGCCCGGCGAAAGCGCCCCGTATCCTTGCCTTCATCCCCCAGACTTGATTTGTGGCTGTGTTTGAGAACTGCGATCTTGAGCCCTTGAGAGCCAAACCAGGATAATAGGCGGCAGATAAGTTCAGTTTTGCCGGAACCCGAAGGTCCCACCAGGGAAATGGCTTTGAAAGCGGTTTCAGGCAGGCCAGGTGTAGGAGGGTTCAAGCTTCCCGAGGAAATTTTTCCAGAATCTTTTCTTTTTTAACGTTCCGATTGAGATAAACGGCGCACCGGGGACAGGGGCCGTTGCACAAAGTTTCCCGGTATTCCCGCACCTCATAGCAGGGCCGCCAGGGGATCTGATAAGCCGGACACTGCTCCCTTTCCTTGCAATCAAAAATATTCCAGCAAGGAGCCAGAACCATGAGGTTCCGGAGGCAGGCCAGGGTGAAGCCGCGTTCGTGGATCAGACTGTTGATCTGATTGATCTGGGATACGTCAAAGGGGGAGTAGAGGCGGTTGTTGGTGTTCTTCTCCCTCAAAGGTTTAATAAACCCTTCCTTCTCATATTCCCGGATCCGCTTTTGGGAAAGGTTCACCAAACGGGAGACTTCATTGATAAGAAAAAGGTCCCCCCCCTCACTGCTGCTTTTGACCCGTTTTATTTTTCCCCGTGGCATCCCCGACCATCTATAAGCAAATTAGTGTAAACACCTTATACATAGAACAAATGGATTTACAAGAAAAAAATTGCCGTTAGTTGAATTATTTCAATATTTTTTTTAAATGCAAAAATGTAATGCCAGATTCCCGGAGGAGGTGGCCCGCCCTAACGCTTCGACACCCTGGCCTCGAACT
>VGSW01000125.1 GCA_016874915.1 Deltaproteobacteria bacterium | reverse complement strand
AACTGGCGGCGCTTAGGACCTAAATCCCCCCAGGGATCAATTAATGAGGCTTGTCGGGGATCGCGTGTACGAATCATCTTTTTGCCATTAACCCGTTGATTTTTCACCGAATTATGCCATAAAAAGCAACGCCCGACAAGAAAAAAATACCATAATCTTAAATTATTTCAGATAATTAACAATAAGCGACTTTTTACGAATCCATCAAGGTTCAAGGTTCAAGGTTTAAGGATAGCAATAGAATTCTTTGACCCCCCTATTCCCTATTCCCTAATCCATTCCCTGATACTGCTCACTGGCCACTGACTCCTTCCCTTGCAACCCCGATTATATATGGATATAATAATTGAAAGGGCTTTCAGGCGCATGGGCCCTTAATTTTTTAAGTCTTTCGACCTGGAATTTATGGAAAAAATCCCCGACCCCAAGGACCTGGAAAAAGAGGTCAGCGAGTATCTCTCCAAAAAATATGGGGGCCGCGTCAAAGTCCTGGCCCCACAGTTGGTGGCCAAGGTGGAAAAAGACGGCGAAGGCCGCGGCCAGACCGACAGATTGAGCAAGATCAACTTTGACCTGAAGCCCCAGGAGCTGGAAGCCTACCTCAACGAATACGTCATCAAGCAGGAAGCGGCCAAGAGCATCCTGGCCACCAAGGTCTGCACCCACTTCAACCGCATCCGCCACTACCTGGAGCAGGGCCGGGAGCCCGAACCGGGGGTGGGGGCCATCAAGAACAACATCATTCTCATCGGCCCTACCGGGGTGGGCAAGACTTACCTGGTGAAACTCATCGCCAAAAAGATCGGGGTCCCCTTTGTCAAGGGCGACGCCACCAAATTCAGCGAAACCGGCTATGTGGGCGGCGACGTGGAAGACCTGGTCCGGGACCTGGTGCACGCCGCGGGGGACGACATGGACCTGGCCCAATACGGCATCATTTATATTGACGAAATCGACAAAATCGCCAGCGCCGGGCAGGTGTGGGGCCCGGACGTGTCCCGCACCGGGGTGCAGCGGGCGCTGCTCAAGCCCATGGAAGAGACGGAGGTGGACCTGAAGGTGGCCCACGACCCGGTCTCCCAGCTCCAGGCCATCGAGCACTACCGCCGCACCGGCAAAAAAGAGAAGCGCACCATCAACACCCGCCACATCCTGTTCATCGTCAGCGGCGCGTTCAACGGCCTGGAAAAGATCGTTAAAGAACGCCTCAGCAAGCAGGAGATCGGCTTCCGGGGCAAAATGACCTCCAAGGATCAGGTGCGGGCCTTCCTCAAGCACGTAAACGCCGAAGACCTCATCAAGTACGGTTTTGAGTCGGAGTTCATCGGCCGTCTCCCGGTCATCTCGGTGTTGGAGGAACTCTCGGCCCAGGATCTTTACGACATCCTGGCCAACCCCAACAACCCCATCATCACCAGCAAGAAGCGGGACTTCCGGGCCTACGGCATTGACATCAGGTTTGAGGATGAAGCCTTAAAGCTCCTGGCGGAAAAGGCCGCCCTGGAAAAGACCGGGGCCCGGGGCATCGTCAGCGTCATCGAACGGGTCCTCATCGAGTTTGAGAAACGCCTGCCCTCCACGGAGATCAAAAAACTTGTGGTGACCCCGGAAGTTGTTACCCAGCCCGGAAAGGAGTTGGACCGGCTGCTTAGCAACCCTCAGGACCCGGGCCTTCAGGAGCGTTTCCAGGCCGCCAGTCTTAAGGAACGGGAGACCATTAAGGAAAGCGTGCGGCGCCGGGAAAAGGAATTGCTGGAGCGCTACGGCCTACCCCTCACCGAGGCCCGGCTGGAGCTTATGGCGGACCAGTATTTCCATTGGGACTGGGACCTGAAAACCGCGTTCGAAGAGATGGGGCGCCTCTACGAACAGGTGCGCCGCTACGAGGACCTCTTTGAGGCCGAGCACCAGATTCACCTCAAGTTCGACCCCGAGGCGGTGGACGAGATCCTGCGCCAGGCCACGGCTCGCAACACTTCGGCGTATGCCGTGTGCCAGGACCTGAGCAAAGACCTGGAGCATGCCCTGAAGCTGGTCCGGGACCGCACCTCCCAGGATGAGTTCCTTCTGGACCGGGAAGCCATCCTGGACTTGAACGCCTACCTCAACCGGGTGATTCGGGAGTATTATCAAAAGACGCTGTTTCGGGAGTGAGGCAGGTTTTAGGTTTTAGGTTTTAGGTTTTAGGGACCGGGGACCGGGGTTAAAAAACCAGATTGTCAATAGGGCGAGATAAGAATTAATTCAAAATTCAAACTCGTAACTCGCAACTTGAAACTCGAAACTTAAAACTTTTCAACCCAGGAACCGTTATAAACCCATGGTAGGCGTATCCAAACTTTATTGCGGGGCGGTGGAGCCGGGGGACGTGCTGCGCTACCGGCGGCAGGCCAAGGACCTGCCTTCCCACCTCCTGCAGTTTTCCGCGGACAAAAAACCGGTGGTGGTATGGAACGTCACCAAACAGTGCAACCTGAAGTGCGTCCATTGTTACGCCCAGGCCACCGCGGGCGCGGCCCCCGATGAACTGAGCCATGAAGAAGGACTTAATCTCCTCCGGGACCTGAAGGACTTCGGCGTCCCGGTGATGCTCTTTTCCGGGGGCGAACCCCTGATGCGCCCGGACCTTTACGACCTCATTGATAAAACCGTAGCCTCGGGCATGCGCGCCGTGATCTCCACCAACGGCACCCTCATCGACCGGGACCTGGCCTGGCGGCTCAAAGACCTGGGCCTGTCCTACGTGGGCATCAGCCTGGACGGCACCCAGGCCACCCACGATAAGTTCCGGGGCCAGCCCGGGGCCTTCGCCGCAGCCATGGCCGGGGTGCACAACTGCCAGGAACGGGACCTCAAAGTGGGGTTAAGGTTCACCATCAGCCGCCTCAACTACCAGGAAGTCCCGGCCATCTTCGACCTGGTGGAAGAGCGCGACATTCCCCGCATCTGCTTCTATCACCTGGTCTATGCCGGCCGGGGCAGCAAGCTGGTGAAGGAAGCCCTGACCCACGGCCAGACCCGGGAGCTGGTGGACCTCATCTGTACCCGCACCCGGCGGCTCTTTGACGTGGGCCGCCAGGTGGAGGTCCTCACCGTGGACAACCACGCTGACGGCCCTTACATCTACCTCAAGCTGAAGGAGGAAGACCCCCAGCGGGCTGCCGAGGTCCTGGAACTACTGCAGATGAACGAAGGGAACAACTCCGGCCGGGGCATCGGCTGCGTCAGTTGGGACGGGGAGGTCCACGCCGACCAGTTCTGGCGCCATTACTCCTTCGGGAACGTGCGCCAACGCCCTTTCAGCGAAATCTGGACCGACTTGAGCAATCCCCTCATGGCCGGGTTGAAGGACAAAAAGCGCCACGTCACCGGCCGCTGCGCCAAGTGCAACTGGCTGGACGTCTGCGCCGGCAACTTCCGGGTCCGGGCCGAGGCCCTCACCGGCGACCTGTGGGCCCCCGACCCCGCGTGCTATTTGACGGATGAAGAGATTGGGGTGAGTTGATTATGTGGGGGAGGGGGCAAAGGGCAAAAGCCCTTTCACTTACAAAAAACTCCCCCACACCCCCACCCCCAATCCCTTAAGGTTGTTTAAACGAAAAAGCCGCGGCTTTAAGTCCGCGGCTTTTCGTTAATTCTTAGGTTAATCTGTGGAATCTGCGGATTAAAATCCTTGGATTAGATCCGGCTCACTTTGACCGCCTGCAAGCCCTTGGGGCCTTCGCTCACCTCGAATTCCACCTTGTCGTCTTCCTTCAAAGTGCGAAAGCCGGTGCCGGTGATGTTGCTGTAATGGACGAACACATCGGGACCTTCCTCCCGGCGGATGAAGCCGTAGCCCTTGGCCTCATTGAACCACTTGACCGTGCCGGTAAAGCGCATACCTCTCCTTCTCCTTAAAAATCCTGATTCCTTTGCCGGTCTTCATGAGCCGCGGAGGCGGAAGCCAAAAAAAAACGGCCGGCTGCCGCCATACCGTCATTATCCTGTCATGTTCCCCGAGTACTGCATTTCAAGCCCGACTAAAGGTTGCCTGTTCCTGTACCACAGCTTTTCCGGGACTGTCAAGAAATTTCTTAGTAAAATCCGCGGTGGGGCGGCCTTTTCCCTCCGCTCGGTCGGTCCTTGGCTGCTTCCCCAAGGTCAAAGGCCGGGAAGATCCCGGCATAATCGGCAACTGCCACCCGGCCCCTGATCACTGAACCAATCACACCCCCCCCGGAAATTCAATCCCCAAAAGCAGCCGCAGATGGTCTTCCACGCACTGGGCCAGAACCTCTAGGTTGTATCCCCCTTCCAGGACGCTGATGACCCGGCCGGCGGCGGTCTCCTGGGCCAGCTCGATGAGGAGGCGGCCCATGTCTCGGTAGCCCTCCTGGGTGAGTTTCATGTGGGCCAGGGGGTCGTCCTCGTGGGCGTCAAACCCCGCGGAAATTAAGAGAAACTGGGGGGCGAACTGCCGTAGGCGGGGCAGTCCGAACCTTTTCAAGGCATCCACGTATTCCCAATCGCCGCTGCGAGGCTGGAAAGGCAGGTTCAGGGTGAACCCCCGGCCCCGCCCCTTGCCGATTTCCTTGGCGAAGCCGGTGCCGGGATAACAAAACTCGGGGTCTTCATGGAGCGACAGGTAAAAGACCCGGGGGTCAGCCTCAAAAAGGTGCTGGGTGCCGTTGCCGTGGTGCACGTCCCAATCCACGATGGCCACCCGCTCCAGGCCATAATGCTCCAGGAGATAGGTGGCGCCGACGGCCACGTTATTAAAGAAACAAAAGCCCAAGGCCCGGCTTTTTTCGGCGTGATGCCCCGGGGGCCGCACCGCGCAAAAAGCATTGTCCACCTGGCCGGTCATCACCCCGTCGATGGCCGCCATGACTCCGCCTACGGCCAGAAGGGCAATGGCGTAGGATTCCTTGCTGATGCCGCAGTCCGGCACCCCAAAAATCCGGGCGCCTTTTTGGCAGGCCGTCTCGAAGCGTTTGATATACTCGGGATCGTGCACCCGCTCTACCCAGGAACGAGTGTCCTCATAAGGTTCGATGCGGACCACCAGGTCCAACAAATGTTCTTCGGTAAGGTGTTTATGGATGGCCTTTAAACGGTCGGGCTGTTCGGGATGCCATTCTCCCGGATTGTGCAACAGGTAGCGCTCATCATAGACGTAACCGGTTCGTCTCATATCCTTCTCCTAACGTCGCCGCGGCTGGAGCTGTAACCAAAATTCTAAATACCCTAACCTGAAGATTCTCGGTTGTAAAGGTCGTGCGGCAGATTATGAGGCGGTCGCAAAGGTAATTTGGAGGTGAAGGCCGGGGGATCGAAACAGCCGGCCTTCAGCAATCATTCGCCAGGTTAAACACTTCTATGATCGCTCATTTGGATAAAAGGCTTCGCCCCAGTCGGCCAGATAATTTTTAAGGCCCTCAAAGGAAATTTATTGCTTTTCTCTGCTGATTTTGGTAACTTATATATAAGCTAAATTGTGCAACCCACTAGATACACTTCATCTCTCTCATGGCCTCAGGACCCCGGGCTGATTTAATGGTGGGAGTCACGCGCCATGGAACTTCCCGAAAAGCAAAACATCCGAATGGCCTCGGAAAAAGACCTGCCCCGAATCATGGAGATTGAAAGGCAGTCTTTCATCCATCAGTGGGATCGCCACAATTTCAAAGAGGCGTTGCGGGATTGCTTTTTTGTTTTTGAAGATGAAAAAGTTGAAGGGTTTTTGGTGTCCTGCTGCTGCGAAGTGGCCAATAAGGCGATTATCCTGAAAATTGCGGTGGACCCCGAGAGCCGCGGCAAGGGGGTGGCCTCTCAATTGTTGACCGCAGCCCTGGATTACTTCAAAGGGTTGAAAATCGACAGCATAGAAATCGATGTGGACGTGATCAAGGCCGGGGTCATCAGGTTATATGAAAAATTTGGCTTTAAAGTGATGAGAATTCTCGCCATGGACCCGGAAATGTTTGACGACGACGAACTTTGCATGATGAAGCTGAATTTAAACGATAAGTGAACCCGTCGTCAAATGCCATCTTCTTGTCGGTAAGGCCCCCAACTCTGCTGTTTCCCCAAAAATAAAAGGCGCCCCCCAGGGGTGCGCTTTCCTCATCCCTCCATTGTCGCTCAATCTTAGCAGTTTCTCATGACCCTTTGGCCCCCCATTATAACATTAACAGTCATCCCCGGCTGTCCTCCATAGGGTTTCGACGCGTCTTCCCTGTATCGGCTTACAACCGCCCATAGGGCCAGACCTTTTGGGTGGGGCGGGCCTCCGTGCCCGCCCAAGTTAACTAATTCCAGCACCCTATGTCTGCGGGCACGGAGGCCCGCCCCACCATTCTGAACACCTTCCTTTTAAAGCTGAAGCTACGGCTGCATCTTCATAGGTGAATTAATGGCAATCATTTGCCGGGGCGGTTCGCCAACGGCCCTTACAGGCTCCCGGCCGCCGTTTAAACCGAGCGCTGCTCCACCACCTCCCACTTGAGGTTCTTCATGAAGCTGGCGATGTAGTCCGCCCGTTTCAGGCCGTAGTCGATCATGAATGCGTGTTCAAAAACGTCGATGATGAGCAGGGGGTTGCCGTCCACAATGTGGCCCACATCGTGCTCATTGATCCACTGGTTGCAGAAGACCCCGGCTTCGATGTCTTCGTAGAGAATGACCCAGCCGATGCCCCGCATGGCCGCGGTGGCCTTGAAATCCGTAGCCCAGGCGTCGAAGGAGCCGAACTGGGCCGCCAGCTTTTTTACCAGGGTGGGGGCTTTGGCAGGATCGCCGTCGCCTCCCAGGTTGGCGAAGTAAAGCTCATGGAGGCGCATGCCGTTGAACTCCCAGCCGAAGCGGCGTTTCAACTCGGCAAACTCCGGAGTCCCCTGTTTGCCTTCCTTGAGCATGGCCCCCAGCTGCTCCATGAGCTTGTTGGTGTTGGTCACATAACCCTGGTACAGGGTGAAGTGATTATTTAGCAGGGTGTCGCTGAATCCTGGCACACCTAAAAGATTGGAGTAATTTTTGGCTGTATAAGGCACAGGCCCTCCTCTCCGGCCCATCCGAGCCGCGCGGTTTTGTTTCAAGATAATGGCGCTCCGGGACAAATCAAGACAGGAGGCAGAAATACATGCCTGGCAGAGAGAAAAACTTCACCACCAAGACACGGGCACAAAGATTCACCAAGGAAAAGTTATTGGCGTCCTGAAATTTCAGGACGCCAATAAGCATTTTCCTTTGCGGCCCTTGGTGATCTTGGTGTCTTGGTGGTAAAGTTTTTCTCTTCCCAGGGATGGAGCTCAAAGGGCCTGGGCCTGAAATTCTTCCCGGCCCGGGACTTGACGGTGCGAGCCGAGGCCGGGAAGCTCCAGCAGGTCCTCCTGACCCTGGTGGCCAACGCCATCAAGTTCAACCCTGAAAGGGAGGTGGGGTGAAGGCCCAGCGCCGCCGGGGATGGGGTTAAGTTCTCAGTTCTCAGAGGCTCTTGAAAAATTCTCCCTTCGCAGGAATTGTCATTCTGAGCGAACTATCATGACCTAAGGGTCACAAAGAACAACGAAAATTAAACCTTGAAAGGTGGGGCCACCATCCACTGCCACCCACCGGAAGGCGGGCACGGAGGCCCGCCCCACCAGGTATTTTCATATAAAGCGAAGAATCTCGTATTTTGAGATCCTTCACTTCGTTCAGGATGACAAAAAACCATATTAGCAAGAGCCTCCTCAGTTTTCGGTTTTCAGTCGATTGATAAGAGTTTCTTTTCCAACTGGCAACTGACCCCTGAAACCGGCAACTGCCTCAACCCCCTGCCCTTTTCATTGCCAGGAGCCGATTTCTAGATTATATTTGAAAAATTAGGCTTTATTCCTGGGGTTCCAGGTCTTCCTTGTCCAGGAGCCCCTGGGTCAGCAGAGCTTCTTCCAACTCGCCCAGGGCCTCTTTGAAGGCGGGATAAAGGCCCAGCGCCAGGGAAATGCCCTTGCGGGTGGGAACCCACTCGCCTTCCTGGTCCCCGGGCACATGGACCCGGATATCGATGAGGCGGCGGCCTTTAAATTCCGACAGGGATAAAAATATAACTTCCCGGGCGTTTTTGGTGACCCGGCTGATGACTTGAGACATTTTTCTCTCCTGATGTTGATTGGGTGATCCCTTAAGGAAAGGACGGCGTAGATTCAGCTGACAGCTTTCAGCAGTCAGCTATTCAAAATATTTTTGGCTAAAAGCTGATAGCTGACAGCTAATATTGGAATATGACTTCACCTATCTTACAAATATTGTCAACCCCTTTTTCGCCATGCAGATCTACAACACCCTAACCCGACGCAAGGAAACTTTTGAGCCCCTGCACCCCTGGAAAGTGGGCCTCTATGCCTGCGGAGTGACGGTATATGACGACTGCCACCTGGGGCACGCCCGCTCGTGCGTGGCCTTTGAGGTCATGGTGCGGCACTTGCGCCGCCGGGGCTATGAAGTCACCTGGGTCCGCAATTACACGGACATTGACGACAAAATTATCCGCCGGGCCCAGGAGACCGGCGCGGCTTGGGACGCGGTGGCCCAGCGCTACATCGCCTCCTTTAAGGAGGACATGGCGGCCCTGGGGGTGCCCCCGGCCCAGATAGAGCCCCTGGCCACGGAGCACATCCCGGAAATGCTGGAAATCATCCGGGTCCTGGTGGAAAAAGGCTTCGCCTACCAGGGGGCGCCGGGGGGCGACGTCTATTTCCGGGTGGGGAAGTTCCCCGGCTACGGGAAACTTTCGGGCCAGTCCCTGGAGGATATCCAGGCCGGGGCGCGCCTTGAGATCGACCCCCACAAGGAGGACCCCCTGGACTTTGTCCTGTGGAAGGCATCCAAGCCCGAGGAACCGGCCTGGCCCAGCCCCTGGGGCCCGGGACGCCCCGGCTGGCACATCGAGTGCTCGGCCATGAGCATGAAGTACCTGGGGGAAACTCTGGACCTCCACGGCGGCGGGCTGGACCTGATCTTCCCCCACCATGAAAATGAGCTGGCCCAGTCCGAAGCGGCCACGGGGAAACCCTTTGTGCGCTACTGGCTGCACCACGGGCTGCTCACCATCGACCAGGAGAAGATGTCCAAGTCCCTGGGGAATTTTTTCACCATAAAAGAGGTCCTGGCCAAATTTCACCCCGAGGTGGTGCGCTTCTTTCTCATCAACAGCCACTACCGCAGCCCCCTGGACTTTTCCGACGCGGCCCTGCGGGAGGCGGAAGCCGCTTTACTGCGCCTTTATACCACCCTGGGGAAGCTGGAGGATTTAAAGAAGCAGTTTCCCGACATCAGCGGTCCCGTGCCGGCGGATTTTTTCTCTGGCGTGCTCACCGCCGACGAAATCGCCCGCCTCCGGGCCTTGCCGGAGCGCTTCGCCGCGGCTATGGATGACGATTTCAACACCGCCCAGGCCCTGGGCTATATGTTCGAGGCGGTGCGCCTGGTCAACCGGCTGCTGGAGCACCCATCCGCGGAACCCGGCTTTGTGGCCTTCCTGGCGGAAGTGCGCCGGAATTTGGTGGATTTGGGCTATGTACTTAACCTCCTTCAATCCGACCCCCGGGAGATGCTGGCCACTTTACGCCAGAAGGCCGAGGACTTGCAAATCTCCACCGAGGAAATAGAACGCCTCATCGCGGAGAGGTCCGCAGCCCGAAAGAATAAGGACTGGGCTCGGGCGGATGCCATCAGGAAGGAGTTGCTTGAGAGGGGTATTCTATTAGAAGATACGCCCCAGGGAACTATCTGGCGGGTTAAGACTTAAGAGAGGTAATCGTGAAAACAATTAAAGGTTTTCAAATCAATAATACCGAACTGAATCATTGGGAGAAACTATTTAAACAATGGCAATCTCTTATTGAGAGATATTGCAAGATTATGGAGGAAGATGACGCGCCTTTTTACCATACTGAACGGGCTAACATCGGCGTTTTGGCAGGCGCGGCCTGGAAAACTGGTTGGCTGGCTTTAGAAGAATTTATTTTTCGCAAACGAGCTTGGATATTCCCAAGTCATTCTAGGTTGTTGAGAGGAACTGGTAAATTTAAAAACATAATATATCCAGGGGTATTGCTTCTGGCTAAGATTGTATAATAATAACAACGAGGAACATAATCATGAGACAAGTAATTATTTATCCAGGGGAAGACGGATATTGGGTGGCGGAATGTCCCAGTCTCCCCGGCTGCATCAGCCAGGGAATTACCAAGGAAGAGGCGATTACTAATATTAAGGAGGCCATTCAGGGATATGTTAATGCCTTGTTAAAGGATGGCCTGCCGATACCGGAAGAACATTTTGAGGCTTTGCTTGTAGCCGTATGAGCAAGCTGCCTAAAATTTCGGGGCGTGAATCTGTCAAGGCTTTAAATAAAGCAGGTTTTTATTTTATCAGGCAGGAAGGAAGCCATATCATTCTTCGCAAAGACAATCCCTTCGCCCAGTTGGTGGTTCCGGACCATAAAGAATTGGATCGAGGTACGCTGCGGGCAATTCTTCGTCAAGCCGGGGTAGGTTTGGACGATTTTTTAAGATTATTATGATGATTTATTTGAGGGGAGGGCCGGGGAACAGTTTTCATAAGGGGCCCCCCGCCCTCCCCTCATACTCCCTTCCCCCCCGTAGGGGCGTAATTTATCACGCCCGCTGGAGTCGGGCGCTATAAATTGCGCCCCTACAAGGGATTGGGGGAGGGGGCGTGGGGGAGGGGGAAAGGGCTTTTGCCCTTTGCCCCCCCCCCCCCCACCCCCCTATCCCCCCCCCCCCCCCCCCCCCCCCCCCCCCCCAAACCCCCCCCACCGTT
>VGSW01000124.1 GCA_016874915.1 Deltaproteobacteria bacterium | reverse complement strand
CTGGGTGGACCCTCCCACGCGCCAAGAGGGAAATCCAACGCATGCTAATGCTGAAGCTGGGCTTTTGCCCTTGTTGTCGGCGTTCAATCATAATGGATGATTCTTAAAATTACTTAACGTAGTAGTGTTAGTTAGTTGGGGGAATTTTCTTCAAAAGGGAAGTAGGCGTTCGTAACATATTGGGATACCATGCGTTGGGTGTTGAAAAACGAGCCATTCAAGGCGATGGCGGCGCGCCTGACCTTGGCGTAAGCCTCGGGTTTGCCGTAATAGAGGGGCAAAATTATCCTCTCCAGTTTGTCATACAAAGAAGCGGCGTCATGGAAGTAATCTCCCGGGCTCTCGGAGTCATCACCTATGGCCCAGCCGGTCACATGCTCCACATGCCCCTCAACCCACCAGCCGTCCAGGACACTGAGGCTGGGGACGCCATTCAAGGCGGCCTTCATGCCGCTGGTCCCCGAGGCCTCCCGGGGGCGCAGGGGGGTGTTGAGCCACAGGTCGACGCCGGCGTAGAGAATTTTCCCCAGAGCCATATTGTAGTTCTCCAGGTAAACCACCCGCACGGCTTCGCCCAGGGTGGCGGCGGCCTGAAAAACCCGCCGGATCATCTCCTTGCCGCCCTCATCCTGAGGGTGGGCCTTGCCGCCGTAAATCACCTGAATCGGCCCCACCTGCCGGGCCAGGCCCCGCAGTCGGTCCAGGTCAGAGAACAGGAGGTCTGGGCGCTTGTAGGTGGTTGCCCGCCGGGCAAAGCCTATGGTCAAAACGTTCTCCGACAACTGTACCCCGCTGCGTCTCTCCACTTCTTTTAAAAGTTCTTTTTTGGCTTGACCGTGGGCCTGCTGTATTTCATGAAGGGAAATACCCACCGCATAACGCAGATAGAAATTGTCCTGGCGCCACTCAGAGATGTGCTGGTTAAACAGGTCCGCGAAAGGCGGGGAGGTCCAGGTGACGGCGTGAACCCCGTTGGTAATGGCGTCAATGGGATAGCCGGGAAACATACCCAGGGAAATCTCTCCATGACGCATGGCCACGCCGTTGATGTAGCGGGCAAAACGCAGGGCCAGGTAAGTCATGTTTAGGCTCATATCGACGCAGCATTGCGAAGATTCCAGGAGGGCGGCTCGGTCCCGGCCCAAAACCTGCTCCACCAGCTCCCAGGGAAACTGGTCATGGCCGGCGGGCACGGGGGTATGGGTGGTGAACACGCATTGGCGCCGAACAGCCTCCACTTCGGCTTCAATGGGATCTGAGAACCCTCCTCCCTGGCGCCTGGACTCTAACAAGGAAAGGGCCAGGAGGGCAGAATGCCCTTCATTTAGGTGGTAGATCATCCTGTCCTTCAGCCCCAAGGCTGACAACATGCCCATACCGCCCATCCCCAGGACCACCTCCTGGCACAGACGGTAATGGTCATCGCCGCCATATAAGTGGTCGGTCAGGGTTTGATCCCAGGGGGTGTTTTCCGGCAACGCGGTGTCCAAGAAATACACCGGCACCCTGTGTCCGGATAGGCCGTGTATATCATAGCGCCAGGCTTGCACCCGGACCTGCCTGCCTTCAATGGTTACGGTGGCTCTAGGTTCCATGGGTTCCAGGATGTCTTCCGGGTTCCATAAGTCCGGGCTTTCGGTTTGATTTCCCCTGGCGTCCAGATGCTGACGGAAATATCCCTTGCGGTGCAGGAGGGTTACTCCCACCATGGACACCCCCAGGTCGGCAGCGGAGCGCAAGGTGTCTCCGGCCAGGATTCCCAGTCCCCCGCTATAGGTGGGGATGCTCGGGTCCAAGCCGACTTCCATGGAAAAATAAGCAACCGTTTTAAAAGGTGACCCCGATGTTTGCTGCATGCTAAAACTTCACCTCATCGATCCATATCGTAAGACCGTGGCCTGTCAGTCTTCCTTGGGGAGACGAATCAGAGCCTGGAAAAAAAGCGCGGACCATTGAAAGATGTTGTGTTCCCGGACCCAGGCGCGCATGGCGGCCAGCCGCGCCGCCTTGTGCTCGGGCGGGTCTTCCAGGGCCTGGAAGATGGCATCGGCAGTCTCTTCGGGATTATAAGGGTTGATGGTATAAGCCCCGGTCAATTCCCGAGATGCCCCGGTGAAAGGGCTCAGGAGCAAAGCGCCCTCGCCCTCCACCCGGCTGGCCACGTATTCCTTGGCCACCAGGTTCATGCCGTCATGGAGAGCACTGATCACCATGACATCCGCCAAGCGGTAGAAGGCTACCACCTCCTCTTGAGAATAGTGGCCCTTCAAGACGATTACCGGCTTCCAACGTCCCTGGGCATACTGCGAATTGATCTCCTCCTCCCAGGAATCCACCAGGGCGTTGAGCTGCTTGTAGCTTGGGATATGGAGGCGGGACTGGGGCCCCAATTGAATGAAGGTGAAGCGTTGCTGGTATTGGGGGTATTTGCGGAAAAAGATGTTGAGGGCTTCCAGGCGCTCCGGAATCCCCTTGGTGTAGTCGAGGCGATCTACTCCCAATCCCACTTTGAGGCCGCTCAGGTTGAGGCTATGTTGCAGTTCCCGCAAGCGCCGTTCGGTGTTAAGCGATTTAGCCCAGGCCTCGAAGCGATCAAAGTCGATGCTAATGGGGAAAGGCCGCACCCGGGTCTCTCTTTCCTGGTGGAAGATGGAAAATTTCTCCAGGTCCACCCGGGCTTCCAGGGTGCGGGCCACGGTGTCGAAAAAATTGTTGCAGTGGTATTGCAGGTGGAAGCCCAACAGATCATTGCCCAAGAGGCCATCCAGGATTTCCGGCCCCCAGGGGCAGATGCGGAAGATCTCATAGTTGGGCCAGGGAATGTGCCAGAATTGGGATACCACCAGGTTGGGCTCCGCCTCTTTGAGCATCCGGGGTAACAGGGCGAAATGATAGTCCTGGATGAAAACAATGGTGCGTCGGGGATCGGTCACCTCCGACAGAATCACCTCGGCAAATTTGCGGTTGACCGCCTTGTAATTCTCCCACTGGCCGGAGTCAAAGCGCGGCCGGGTATAGGCCACGTGGCACAGAGGCCACAGGGCTGAATTGGCGAAGCCGTAGTAATAATCTCTCTCTTCCTGACGGGTCAGCCACAGACGGCGCAATTTGTACTTGGGGTCCTGAATAGGGACCATGAGCGCGTCCCCGTTGCGGACGGCCTCCCGGTCGGCTTCGCCGCTGCCCGCGGCCACCCAGGTGCCGCCGCAGGTCCGCATCAGGGAGTCCAGGGCAATGGCCATGCCGCTGGCGGGCATGATGGTCTCCACCTCCCCGCCCCGGTAGATATGCATATAAGGCTCCCGGTTAGACACCAGGATGATCTGGAAGTCGCTCAGCCTCTCTTTTATCAGCCCTTTTAAGTTATCCTGATCCCAAAACATCACGACCTCCTTGGATGCCTACAGTTCGATGAGACGGCTGTTGGGGTTGTCCTGCAGGATCATCAGGGTGAGATAGTCGCGGATATGGCGGGTGATGAGAAAGTGCGTCCGGACGAACTCCCGGGCCATCTGGCCCATGCGGCGGGCCATCTCCGGGCGGTGCAGCAGGTAACGGATGCGAAAGGCGCAGCCTTCGGGGGAATGCACCAAAAAGCCGGTCTGGTAATCTCTCAGTTGCAGGACAATGCCCCCCACTGCGCCGCCGATGACCGGTTTCCCCTTCCACATGGCCTCGGTTACCGTGAGGCCAAAGCCCTCCCGGGTCGATTTTTGCACAATGACGTCGGCGGCCCGTTGCAGGGCGTTGACCTCGTGGTGCGCATCCGGGGGCAACAGCAGGACCTGGATGTCCGGTTCACCCTGGGCGGCCTCCTGCACCTGGGCAAGGATCTCGGGGCCTTCCGGGTCGTCCGTGGCTCCGCCTCCGGCCAGCACCAGTTTGCAGGGCGTATGGCGCCGCACCAGGCGGAAGGCCTGAATCACCCCTACCGGGTCCTTGAAGGAGTCAAACCGTGATACTTGCAGGATCAGGGGCTTGTCTTTCTCTATCTCCAGACGGTGCAGCACCGCCTTGATTTCTTCTTCCGTCAAATCCCGATTTTTCTCACTCAAGGGATCAATAGAGGGGCGGATGAGGTACTGGGGGTGTGGCAGGTTCTGGGCGAACTGAGACATGGAAAAAACCGAGGCATCGTATTGTTTCACGATCTCCCGCAAGAACCGCCACACCGCCAGATGGGGGCGGGAGGCGTCTATGTGACAGCGCCAGACCCAACGCCGGGCTTGAGGACGCAACACTTCAATCAAGCTGGCCGGCTGCGGGTCATGCACCAGCACCACGTCCGCCTCCCAGGAAAACCGCCGGGCATTCTCCAGGTTGACCTGGCGGTAATGCTCCAGCATGGCGGGGGTCAGGTTAACTTTGAAGCCTTGCAGGCCGTTGTGGAAAGCCTTGGTGACCTCAAAAAAGGCGGGATCACCCATGATGACTTCCCAGGTGGTCTTAAGACCCAGCTGGTTCAACAGCGGCACGGCCCAGGACAGAATCTCCGCCACCCCCCCGCCGACGGCGGTGGAGTTGATGTGGACAAAACGCCGGCCCTGCAGGTGTTCGGCCAGACGGTGAAGCTGGCCCACCACTTCCTCTCCCACGATGGGGGCGTAATCATCTAGGGTGATCACAGAGTTCTCCCAGGTGCTGGTGGATTAACCCCAAGAGGGTCTCCCGCAATTCTTTCAGGCTGTAGAAATAGATATCAACGTCGCGGATGGCCTTGACCAACTCCGGCAACTCAAAGTTGGTCTCAATCCAATAAGAAAAATCGTCGCTCTTCAGCTCACCCAGACGCCAGCGGGCTTCAAAGAAGTGGTAATAGATCGAATCCAGGCCCACCTGGGTGAGGGCCGCGCAGAATTCCTTCAAAGTTTGGGCCGCAATCAATGAATGCATGACCACGGCCGAGGCCTGGCAGAAGTGAAACTCAAAGCCAGGCCGGGCCCAGGGCACGAAGGGCAGGTCCCAGAGGTACTCCTCCAGGACGTCCACCACCGCTTGGCGTACCAGCCCCAGGTTCTGATATTCAAAGGGATCGAAGGAGCTGAGTTTTTCCGCCAGCTTGCTGTCCTGCAGGGCGTTGGCCGCCCACAGGGCGAAGTCGTTGGGGTATTCCACCGCGGGTTGGCCCAGGGCCAGACGGGATTGAATCAGATGATAAAAAAGCACTGATTCGTCAATTTCACGTAAGCCTTCCAGCAATTCCCTCAAATTCGCCACCTTTTTGCCCAGGGGCATGGACATCAAGAAACATTCATGGAACCGGAAGGGATTTTCGGCCACCTGATCCAATATCTTCGCCATTAAAAGTCCTCCGGGGGTGCGGCGAGAAGGGCCAGGAAATGCCGCACTGCTTTAGGATCGGGAAGGAAGTGGGACGCCGCGGTTTCGGCGTCGGGGCGGCCCACTTTGATGGTCTGCCCCTGGCCTTGCAGGATTTGGAAGGCGCTTTCGTCGGTAATATCGTCACCTAAATATATCGGAAAAAACTTGAGAAATCCAGGCAATAACAATATTTCCTGTATTGCCGCACCCTTACTGACTCCGTGAGGCAGGATTTCCGCCACCTTTTTCCCCGCCAGGAGCTGAAAGCGTCCCTCCTGCCGTAGCTGCTCCTGCCAGCGCCTTAAAACCGCCAGAACCACCGCAAGATGGTTTGCGGGAACCTGTCGGTAATGAAGGGCGAAGCCCAAGGGCTTGTCTTCAAGCCACCACCCCTGAAAAGGCTGAAGCCTCGCCACCAGCCGATTTCGCCATCGAGAAAGCTCTTGATCGTCTGCGGCGGTACCCCGCAAGGGGTGGAGACGCCCGGAAATATAGGCCTCTCCGCCGTGTGATCCCAGAAAGTCCAGGCCTGAGACGGGCAGCAGTTCCTGTAAGTCTCTCAAGGGGCGACCCGAAACCACCATCACCTTCAAGTCCCCCCGAGCCGCCAACCGGCCCAGCAGGCTCAGCAGCTCCGGGGTGGGCCGGGCCAGCTCCGGGCGGGAAGCGATCTCCACCAGGGTGCCGTCATAGTCCAGAAAGAGGAGCAGGGGCCGCCCCCGGCGTCTTGCCTGTATTTCAGACCTGAGGGGTGCGTAAAAGTCGGTCATATCTTCCCTATGGTTCGGTTTTTTGTTCACTACTCAGACATAGGACAGAATCTTCATTCGTCTCAGCCACTTGTCGATCTCTACGGCAATCACCACGGTTACCGACACTTCATGGCGGACACGATGAGAGCGCCTTCCGTCGGGTCTCCGTCCACCTTGTACTGTCCATCTTCCACGTAAATATCGGATTCGTTGCACAACAGCCCGATCCGGAAAAGCATGAGCAGGACGGCATCGGCGGTAGGTTTGATGTGCCGTCCCTCTTCCAGGATGTCGCCCTGGGGTTCATAGCCGCTTCCGGTAAGTTCGTAGATATGGGCTCCGTCATAGGCCCGCTGCACGGTCATTTCGTTCTTGGTAAGGGTGCCGGTCTTGTCGGAGCAGATGACGGTGGTGCTCCCCAGGGTTTCCACCGCCGGCAGTTTGCGGATAATGGCGTTCCGCTTGGCCATGCGGGCCACGCCGATGGCCAGGGTGATGGTCACCACGATTGGGCAGGCCCTCGGGGATGGTGGCCACCGCCGCGGCCACCGCGGTCATGAACATGTCTTTGGCACTCACCCCGACGAGAATACCGATGAGGAAAAGGAAAGCGGAAGCCACCAGGACAATAATGCCTATGGTATGGGCGAACCGGTCGATCTTTTCCTGGAGGGGGGACTTCGTCACCCCGAGTTCCTGGACGTCCTTGGCGATCTGGCCCAAGACCGTCCTGGCCCCCGTAGCCACCGCCACCCCTTTGGCCCGGCCGTTCACCACCACGGTCCCCATAAAGGCCATATTTCTCTGGTCGCCGGGGGTGAGATTGTCCTCCGGGATGACTGCCGTAATTTTTTCTGCCGGAATGGATTCCCCGGTGAGCATGGACTCATCGGCCTTGAGCTCAATGGTCTTGATGAGGCGCAGGTCTGCCGGCACCCGGGACCCGGAAGCCAGGAGCACAATATCCCCCGGCACCAGTTCCTCACTGTTGACTTCCTGCTCTTTGCCATCCCGCAGCACCCGGGCCTTGGCCACCACCATTTTTTTCAAAGCCCGGACATTTTTTTCCGCCTTGAACTCCTGAATATAGCCGACGATGGCATTCAGGAGTAAAATTGCCACAATTACCCCGGTATCCTTGTATTCCTGGAGCAAGGCAGTCACCACTGCGGCGATGAGCAGAATATAGATCAAGGGACCCTGGAACTGGTGGAGGAGGATTGTCAGTTTGCTGATCCTTCCTTCTTCCGCCAGTTTGTTGGGTCCGAATTTTTGCAGGCGCTCTCTGACTTCGGTGTCGGCCAAACCGTGTTCCGAGGTGTTCAGATCTGCAAAAATCTGATTATGGTCAAGCTGATACCAGTTCATCCGTCCTCCGAAATGTTGTCACCCATCTGTTTTCTTTTCTCAGAGATAAACAATCCCCACAATGGATCTCGAGGCCCGGTGCAGTACATCGCTGGAGACGCTGCCAAGAAATAGCTGCTTCAAGGGAGATAATCCTCGGGCCCCCATCAGGATCAGGGCATAGTGGCCTTCCTCCGCTTCCTCGGCGATAAGGCGTGAGGGATGCCCCACCAGCAATTTATCCGCACCAAGCCCCTCAAGACCGCCTTCCTTCAGAATCTGGCGGCCGGAAGCCAGAATTTCCTCGCCCTCTTTTATTAAAAGAGTGGTCCCTGTATTGAGTGAGGCGCCGACTTTGACAAAATCGATGACGTGCAGCAACATTAGCTGTGGTTGGCAGTTAATAAATCCTCGAGCCAGTGCGGCTCCCTGGCGGACCGCCTCGCAGCTCGGCTCCGAGCCATCCACCGGGAGAAGGAGTGGAGAAATGGGGTATTCCGGATTAAAGACTGCTTCCTGGCCCAGTACAAAAATAGTCATTTTCTGGGCCAGAGACAATACTTGGCGGGTCACGCTCCCCAGGAGCAATCCTTTTACCGGGGACAATCCCCGCCGCCCCATCACGATGGTATTGTATCCGCCCTCGTCGGCCAGTCGGATGATCTCTTCCCCGATCTTCCCCTTGGCAACCCGGGTCTCGATGGGAGCCACCACTCCTTTCTCTTGTAAGGAGCGCTTGCCTTCCTCCAAGAGCGGCAAGATCTCGTGATCGAGATGATGCTGCCGCACCCGGCGCCAGGCATCCACCTGGTCCATGCGGGTGACCCGAAGGTCCACGTTTTGAATGTGCCGGGCCAGATAGCCGCCGCCAATCACCGAAGCAGAGCGATCTGCTCCACTTCTTCCCCTCCGGCCCGGTACAGGTGCGCCGCCCACTCCAGAGCCTTCTTCGCCGAAGGGCTGCCGTCATAGGGGATGAGAATGCGGTTAAAAGGATAAGGATATGTCACCATGATACACCTCCTGGTAATGCTCCAAGGGAACGGTTTCAATCCAGTTAGTTATCAAACCGTCGAACTATCGCGGGATCTCGGAGTATGTTCGCCGGTCTTTGAATATACCGTCACCGGCACCCGGAGCTGGTGGCAGACGAAGAGGACCACTATGGAGAGGCCGAAGATGATTACGAGATCGGTTAAGATGGGGACTGGCATAGTTCTTCTACTACTGCATCGATAAGGACATGGCTCCGGAGTCCTTGGGCAAGAATGGGCCAAAAAGATCGGATAACCTCATAAAGAGTAACGAGGATATCGGATAACTATATAACGAGCTTCTTCCCCCAGTTTTTAGAAGAAAAGCTTGCTATTTAAATAGTTAGTTAGGTTGAAATGGTGCACAGGATGTGCACAGGGAAATTTTTGATGGTTAGCGGCAAATAACTAACTATTTGATTTTATTGGCGCGCCTGGCAGGATTCGAACCTGCGACCCACGGATTAGAAGTCCGTTGCTCTGTCCCCTGAGCTACAGGCGCACGGGATAGGGGGAGTCCCCGAGGGGGATTGTTGAACAAATCCAATTTTATTATAACGAAAGCAGACTTCAGGTCAACCTTGGATAGACCGGTCTGGGTCGGAAGCAAAATGTTTGGCGCGGAGCCGGCTTAGCGCGAAAATCTTTTCAATATGCCATACCTCCATTTTTTTATGGAGAAACGAGGTAATCTGAATTAAAGGAGTCTTCCATGTCCGAAGTCGTGGAAGTAGTGGTTTATGACGCTCCCACCGCCGCGTCCCGAGGCTGCGGCTGCGGCTGCGACCATCATCACCACGGGCAGCCGCCTAGCCCTGGCCATCATCACGGCCATGACCATCACCATGGGCGCTCTGGGCATAGTCACCACCATCACGGGTCTCATCCGGGGGTGGATCAGGCCCGGGTGTCCGCAACCGGAGCGGAGCTTGAAACCCGGGCTTTGGCTCTGACCCTGGAAACCGCGTTTCCCGGGAAGGTAAAGGTGGAATATATCAACGTTCTCAAAGATCCCCGAGGGCCGGGCCTGCCCCAAACCGCGCTCCTCTGCTCTCTGGCCTACCCCACACCCCTGGTTTATATCAGCGGCCAGGGCCGCTTTGCCGGCGCTCTGCCGGTGGAGCGGATCCTGGAAGAAGTGAGAAAACTCCTGGGCAATTGAACTTTGGGACAAGGTCAAGCCCTAAGTCTCCTCGCCGATTAACCATAGCGGAGGCGGCTGGTCCACATCTTTTGTAAACTAAATTAACGTTACTTCTTAGAACTAAACATGCTTTTCTAAGAATAATTGACAGGGAGCAAAGCAATGATGGAGGAGCAGGACAACCGGAGTTGGAACCCTTATCTGGCCGGGGCCTTGAGCGGCCTGGTCATTATCTTTTCCGTGGCCCTGGGCGGCAAATATCTGGGGGCCTCCACCACCTTTGTGCGCACTGCCGGCATGGTGGAAAAACTCCTGGCCCCCGAACGGGTGAGCCGCCTGGAATATTTCCTTAAGGAACCCCCCCAGATCGACTGGCAGTGGATGTTCGTGGTGGGAATTTTTCTAGGCTCCTGGCTGGCAGCCAGGACCGGTGGCGAATTTCGCTGGCAGGCCCTGCCGGCCATGTGGGAGAGCCGTTTCGGCCCCAGCCGTCTTAAAAGGGCCCTGGCAGGCTTCAGCGGAGGCGCTATCGCGATGTTCGGCGCCCGCCTAGCCGACGGCTGACCCAGCGGCCACGGGCTGAGCGGTTCGCTCCAGCTTTCCGTCAGCAGTTTCATTGCCCTGGTCTGTTTCTTTGCCGGAGGAATTCTTATGGCTCGGCTTCTTTACGGCGGAGAGGGGAAGCCATGAAAGTGCTCCTCTACGGCCTTATCACCGGCATCCTCTTTGGTTTTTTCCTGCAGAAAGGGCGGGTGCTTCGCTATGACAAGCAATTAGGGGCGCTTCGCCTCAAGGATATGACCATCGTCAAATTCATGCTCACCAGCATCCTGGTGGCCATGGTGGGGGTGTATCTCCTCAAGGACCTGGGGTGGGCCCAACTTGCCGTCAAGTCCACTATCCTGGGGGGCAACATCCTGGGCGGGCTGATTTTCGGCCTGGGTTGGGGCCTGTTGGGCTACTGCCCCGGCACCTCCGCCGGGGCCCTGGGGGAAGGCCGCTGGGACGCGCTTTGGGGCATCTTGGGGATGCTCACCGGCGCCGCCCTGTTTGCCGAAGCTTATCCCTTCTTGAAGACCACGGCGCTGACCTGGGGGCGCCTGGGTAAACTCACCTTGCCCCAGTTGCTGGGGGTCAGCCACTGGTTGATTATTCCCTTGATGGCCTTGGGAGGTTTAGGGCTGTTTTTCTGGTTCGAAAAAAAGGGACTTTAAAGTAGCCCTCCGGTGGAGATCCGGAAAATAATTTGAGGGGAGGGCG
>VGSW01000123.1 GCA_016874915.1 Deltaproteobacteria bacterium | reverse complement strand
GCACCAGGAGAAGGCAGCCCTCCAGGCGGAGCGGCGGGACATGACGGAGGCTTTGACCAGGCAGTCCCTGATGTTGGACGCTTTTTTTGAGCACAGCATCACACCCCTGGCCCTTTTAGACAAGGAGTTTAATTTCATCCGGGTGAATAAGGCCTACGCCCGGGACTGTGCCAGGGAAGTCACGGAGTTTTCGGGTCGCAATCATTTTGAGTTATATCCCTCGGAGGCCCAGGCTATTTTCGAGGAAGTGGTAGCCACCCGGAAGGCTTACCAGACTTTCGCCCGGCCCTTTGTCTTTCCCGACCACCCGGAATGGGGGGTCACCTATTGGGACTGGTCTCTGACCCCCATCCTTAACAATGAAGGCGAAGTGGATTTTCTGGTTTTTTCACTCAATGACGTCACCGACCGGGTGCGGGCGGAGGAAACCCGCACCCGGCTCAACGAAATCCTGGAAGCCACCCCGGATTTCGTGGGCATGGCGGACGCCCAGGGCCAGGTCCTGTTCATCAACCGGGCCGGGCGGCGGATGTTGGGAATGAAGGAAAACGAAGACCTCTCCGGCCTTCGCATCGCTGACTGCCATCCCCGCGGGGTCATGGAAACAGTCCTGCAGCAAGGGTTGCCCGCGGCAATGCGGGATGGAGTCTGGCAGGGGGAGACCGCCCTGCTATCCCGGGATGGCCGGGAAATTCCCCTTTCCCAGGTGATCCTGGCCCACAAGGACCCCCAAAGGGAATTTAAATTCTTCTCCACCATTGCCCGGGACATCAGCGAGAAAAAGCAGGCGGAACTGGCCCTGCGGCAGGCTCATGCCGAACTGGAGGTCCGGGTGGAAGAGCGCACCCGGGAACTGGCCCAGGCGGTGGAAGAACTGCGGGAAAGTGAAGAGCGCTACCGCCGGCTGGTGGAACTATCCCCCAACGCCATCTTGGTTCACCGCCAGGGCCGGTTCGTATTTGCAAATCCCGCGGCCCTGGAACTCTTCGGGGCCTCTGCTCCCGAAGACCTCCTGGGCCAGCCGCTTATGGACCGGGTCCACCCCGACTATCAAGAGATGGTCAGGACGCGGGCGAAAAGGGCCTTGCAAGGAGAGAAGACGGAGCTGGCCGAAGTCAAAATCGTGCGTTTGGACGGGAGGGCGGTGGACGTGGAAGCCACCGGGGTGGGCATCGCTTACCAGGGCGAGCCCGCCGTTCTGGTGGCGGCCCAGGACATCACCCCCCGCAAGGAGGCGGAACGGGAAATCCGCCGCCTAGCCACCTTCCCGGAGCTCAATCCTAACCCTGTCCTGGAGGTGGACAAGGAGGGCCGGGTTCTCTACGCCAATCCCGGCGCCAGGCAGGCGGCGGAGAAAACGGGGCTCCCTGAAGGGATCAGGGGCTTTCTCCCGCCGGATCTAAAAGAGATGTTCGCGGCGGCCCTCCAGGGGGGGCCCCGTCAATATTCCTTTGATGTTACCTTCAAAGACGCCGTTTACGCAGCCACTCTTTACCTGCCTCATGATCTCCCCACGGCGCGTCTTTATGCTCTGGACATCACCCAGCGCCAGCGGGCGGAAGAGGCCCTGGCCCGGCGGGAAGCGGAATTCGCGGCGATGTTCCATTCCATTACGGATGGGATAATCTTCGCCGACACCCGGCGACGCATTGTGATGGCTAACCCGGCGGCCTGCACCCTTTATGGATATTCACCCGAGGAAATGCGGGGTCGGACCGCGGAATTTCTCTACGCCGACTCCCAGGACTACGAAGAACAAGGGAAAAGACGGTATCACACCGGCGACGAAGCGGACCGGGGCCTGTTTGAGACCCGGTATCGACGCAAGGACGGCAGCGTATTCCCAGCGGAATCCTTGGGAACCCAGGTCAGGGACAACCAGGGGAAAGTTCTGGGCTATGTCGCGATTCACCGGGACATTTCCCGGAGAAAGGCGGCGGAACAGGCCTTACGGGGGGCATTGGCCGTGTCCCAGCAACGCCAGCGGGAGATAGCCGCACTCTTGGAAGCCACCCAGGCCATCCTGGGGCCGGGGGACTTTAACCAGGTGGCTCGGGCCATTTATGACCGGTGCAAGGGATTTCTGGGGGCCACGGCGGGCTACGTGTCCCTGTGCGACGAAGAAGGAACCCGAAATGAGCCCTTGTTTCTGGATTCCGGAGACATGTCCTGCAATGTGGACCCGGCGCTTCCCATGCCCATGCGGGGGCTGCGAGCCGAGGCCTACCGCCGGGGCAAGCCGGTTTATTCCAATGACTTTCTCCACAGTGACTATGTGGCTTTCCTGCCTCCGGGACATGCGCCTTTGAACAATGTCCTGTTCTCGCCCATGATGATCCAGGGCCGGGTGGTGGGCATGCTGGGTCTGGCTAACAAGGAGGGAGTCTTCACGGAGCACGACGCCCGGGTGGCCGGAGGGTTCGGCGAACTGGCCGCGGTGGCCTATATCAAGAAGGAGGCCGAAGAGGCCCAGGAAAGACTGATCCGGGAACTGGAGGCGGAGCGGGCCAAGCTCCAGGCCATCATCGAGAGCGCGCCCATGGGCATCTTGGTGGCCGACGCCCAGGGGCATCCGCTAATGGCCAATCCGGCCTATGAAGAGCTGTTCTTCCGGCCATCTCGGGATATACCCAACTGCAGTCAGATTTTTAACTACTGCTTTCCCGACGGCGCTCCCTGCTCATACCGGGAGCGGCCTCTTTTCCGGTCTTACGCCACCGGTGATACTTGCCGCAACGTGGAGATGGGCGCGTTGTGGCCTGACGGCTGGCGGAAGGACTTGCTGGTCAACACCGCGGCCATCGTGAGCCGGGACGGCCAGATTACCGGAGCGGTGGGCGTTTACCAGGACATCACCGCCTTGAAACAGGCGGAAAGGGAAATCCGCGAGCTAAATAAAGAACTGCATGAAAAAATCCGTGAGCTTAACGAGCGCACCGCCCAGTTGGAGGAGGCCAACCAGGAACTGGAGGCCTTCTCCTACTCCGTGTCCCATGATTTACGGGCTCCGCTGCGGGCCATCGAAGGCTTCTCCCGGATGTTCCGGGAAGAATATGAGAAACTTCTGGATGCCGAAGGGCACCGGATTTTGGAGATCATTCGCAGCAATGCCAGCTACATGGGCGAACTCATTGACGACCTGCTGGCCCTGTCCCGGTTAGGCCGGCAAGAATTGCGCCTCTGGGACCTGGACCTGGAAGCCCTGGCCCGGGAAGTTTTTCAAGACTTTAAAAGGCAAGAACCCGGGCGCCGACTGGAGCTAACGGTTCATTCCCCCTTGCCCGGGGCTTGGGCCGACCGCAGCCTGATCACCCAGGTGCTGGTGAACCTGCTGGACAACGCCATCAAGTTCACCCGTCCCCGGGAGGCCGGGGTTATTGAATTAGGCGGGTGGACAGAAGAAGATGAAAATGTGTATTATGTGAAAGATAATGGGGTGGGCTTCGACATCCGTTACGTGGATAAAATATTCGGAGTTTTCCAGAGGCTGCATCGTCTCGAAGATTTCGAAGGCACGGGCGTGGGGCTGGCCCTCGTCGAGAGGGTGGTAAAGCGTCACGGGGGCCGGGTTTGGGCCACAGGCCAGGTGGATGCGGGAGCCACGATATTTTTCACCCTGCCCCGGAAAGGAGTTAGTAATTGAGCGATTTTGACAAGGTGGAAATCATCCTGGTGGAGGACAATCCTCACGACGCCGAGCTGACTTTAAGGGCCTTGAAAAAACGGGGGCTGGCCAATAATGTGCAGGTGCTGCAAGATGGGGCGGAAGCCCTGGACTTTGTCTTCTGTGCAGGTCAATATTCCGGACGGAAAATCTGCGCCCTGCCCAAACTCATTCTCCTGGATTTAAAACTGCCCAAAGTGGACGGCCTGGAAGTTCTCCGGCGCATTAAAAGCGATGAGCGCACCCGAGCCATTCCGGTGGTGGTTCTAACTTCCTCTCAAGAGGAACAGGATATTGTGGAGAGTTATAAACTGGGGGTCAACAGTTACATTGTCAAGCCGGTGGATTTTGACAAGTTTTTCGACGCGGTCTCCGATCTGGGCCTTTACTGGTTGCTATTGAATAAGGCTCCGGCTTGATCTGAACCCAATAATACGGTTTTCGGTTTTCGGTTTAAATTAAATAAGATTATCAATAAGTTCATAAAACTTTCCTCAGATTTGCCACCTTTGATCGATAAGGAAGTTTTATCAACGTCTAGACGACGCCAGGCGCTTATGAACGAGGAACTTAAGATACTAATTCTGGAAGATTACCAGCCTGATGCGGAACTGGTGAAATATGAGCTGCGCCAGGCCGGCATCCCATTTATTCCCAAACTGGTGGAGACGGAGGCCGCGTTCCTGGAAGCCCTGGACTCCTTCCAGCCGGACCTCATCCTGGCGGATTACAAGCTGCCGCGCTATGACGGCCTGAAAGCCCTGGCCCTGGCCCAAGGGAAATGCCCTGGGGTTCCGTTTATTTTTGTGTCCGGGACCCTGGGCGAGGAAGTGGCCATCGACACTTTACAGCGGGGAGCCACGGACTATGTTCTGAAAAACCGCCTCTCCCGCCTGGCCCCGGCGGTTAAGCGGGCCTTGCGGGAAGCCCAGGAACGCCTAGAGCGCCAGCAGGCCGAAGTGGCCCTGGTCCGGAGCGAGCAGAACTACCGGCTCCTGGTGAAAACCCTCCCGGCGGTGGTGTACAAAGGCTATCGGGATTGGACCGTGGACTTCATAGATGACAAAATCGAAGAGCTAACCGGCTACAGCAAAGGGGATTTCGACGCCCGCCGGCTCAAGTGGCGGGACTTGATCTTGCCGGAAGACCTGGAGGCAGCGCAAACCGCTTTTATTGCAAGCCTGAACCGGTCCCGTTTCTTCGTCCGGGAGTATCGCATCCGGGATAAACAGGGCCAGGTCCGCTGGATCCAGGACCGGGGGCAGATCATTTGCTTTCCGGACGGCCAGGTGGATCATATCAGCGGGGTCCTGTTCGATATCCATGAACATAAACTGGCGGACGAACGGACCGCCTGGCAGCGCATCACTCTGGATGCCATCAACCGGATTTTTCGGGATGCCCTGGTCTGCCAGACGGAAGAAGAGTTGGGGCGCACCTGCCTGGCGGTTTTGGAGGAACTGACGGGGAGCAAATTCGGCTTCATCGGCGAAATGAACCGGACCGGCGGGCTGGATTTCCTGGCAATGACCGATCCCGGCTGGGACCTCTGCCGTTTGCCTCCGAGCACGCTACCCAAGAGATTGCCGCTTTCGGGGCTTGTCGGGAAAGTTATCCGGGAAGATGCCACCCTGCTCACCAATGCTCCCGGGGCCCATCCGGACCGCGCCGGGGTTCCCCCGGGCCACCCCGTTCTCACTGCCTTCCTGGGGACGCCGCTGAAGCACGGCGGGCGGGTCATGGGCCTTATCGGCCTGGGCAATAAAGAAGGGGGTTATACAATTCGAGACCAGGACACCATGGAAAGCCTGGCCTTGCCAGTTGTGGAGGCGCTCATGCGTAAACGGGCCGAGGGGGACCTCAGGGAATCGGAGCAGAAACTGCGATTTCTCACCACCCAGCTTCTCACGGCCCAGGAAAGGGAGCGCAAGCGCATCTCCATGGAGCTCCACGACGAACTGGGGCAGTCTTTGAATGCCCTGAAGCTCCAGATGCGGGCCATCGAACGGACCCTGGGGCAGGATCAATTGCAGCAGAAAGATGAATGCCGCCAGCTCCTTTCCTATCTGGACGAAGTGATTGACAACGTGCGGCGGCTTTCCCGGGATCTTAGCCCCGCCATTCTGGAAGACCTGGGCCTCCATGCGGCCCTGAAATATTTATTTGACGGGTTCAGTCAGTTTTACGACGTGAATTTTTTTATCGAACTGGAGGAATTGAATCACCTCTTTCCCCCGGAAGCCCAGATTATTATCTATAGAATATTTCAAGAGGTGCTTACCAATATCTCCAAGCACGCCCAGGCCACCCAGGTCAACATTGGCATCCGCCAGGAAAGTGATTATGTTACTTTCCAGGTGGAGGACAACGGGAAGGGATTCGACCTGTCCCAGACCATGACCCAGAAGGCCACCCAACGGGGGTTGGGTCTGGCCGCGTTGGATGAACGGGCCCGCATGTTGGGGGGCAGCATCCAGATTTGGGCTCAGGTGGGGAAAGGCACCAGGATCACGGTCACCATTCCGGTGGGCGAAATCAAGAACGAGTGGCCCGGATGTTAACTGGCGGTTTTCCGTAAAAAGGAGACCTGATTTTGGACCTCTACCAGATTGTTCTGGCCGATGACCACGTAATGTTTCGCCGGGGAGTGAAAAGGATTGTTCAGAGCCTCGGCGATGTGGAAGTGGTGGGCGAAGCCGGCGACGGCCTGGAACTGCTGGAAGTCCTGAAAAAAACCCAACCGCAAATGGTGATCATGGATATTTCCATGCCCAACCTCCGGGGTCTGGAAGCCACCCGGGAAGTCAAAAACCTCCATCCCGACGTCAAGATTTTGATCTTAACCATGCACAAAGACAAGGAATATCTTTACCACGCCTTCAGCGCCGGCGCGGAAGGGTACTTGCTCAAGGAAGATGCGGACACCGAGCTGCTATCCGCCATTGACACCCTTAGGCGGGGAGGGTCCTATGTCTCGCCTCTCCTGCCCCTTCAGATCACCGACCTTTTCCGGAAAAAATCCCGTTATGGCTTGGACCCGTTCAAAGTGCCGGGAGAAGACCTCACCTCCCGGGAGAAGGTAATCATCAAACTCATAGCCGAAGGCAAATCCAGCAAAGAGATCGGCGAGCTTCTGTACATCAGCAGCCGCACGGTGCAACACCACCGCGCCAACATCATGCGGAAGCTCAACGTCAAGCGCACCGCGGACCTGGTGAAATACGCCATCCAGAAGGGCTTTGTCTCTTCGGATGGCACGTGAGGGAGTTTCAGTTTTCAGTAAAAAACCATTTAAAAAAATATCGAAGGGAGCAGCCTTCGATACATCCAATACAAGTCCCCATTCGTTGTGAGCACCTCCCTGATAAATTCTTTCGGTGTCAGCTTCTCCTGGGACTGGGTCTGCCGCCGAATCGTGGAAGACAGCCAGGAGGCCATTATCTTTGCCGACCGGGAGGGGATTATTCGCCTGTGGAACATGGGGTCTGAAACCATGTTCGGGCATCCCGGGGCCGAGGCCGTAGGGCAGCCTTTGGACCTTATCATCCCCGAAAATCTTCGGGGCCGCCATAATGAAGGCTACCGCAAGGTCATGGCCGCGGGGGTCACCCGCTACGACCGGGAATTGTTGGCGGTGCCGGGCTTGAGAAAAGACGGGACCCGGGTTTCCCTGGAATTCAGCCTCACCCTGATCCGGTCGCCAGAGGGTGAAATCCTGGGGACCGCAGCCATCATCCGGGACGTTACCGCCCGCTGGGAGCGGGATAAAACCCTGAAGCAGCGTCTGGCGGCCCTGGAAGCGCAGATCAAACTTCCAACCCCGTAAAAGGGATTCTTCGTTCACCCTTTACTCGTTCACCCTTTACCCCCGGAGGCAGATATGATGCAGGTCCACATAGGCCAATCCATCCTGGAAATCGTGGAAGGTGACATCACCCGGCAGGACACCGATGCCATAGTCAATGCCGCCAACCCCTCGCTTCGGGGCGGGGGCGGGGTGGATGGGGCCATCCATCGGGCCGGGGGGCCGAAAATCCTGGAGGAGTGCCTGAAGATCGGCGGCTGCCCCACCGGGGAAGCCCGCTTAACCACCGGCGGCAATTTAATGGCGCGCTACGTCATCCACACCGTGGGCCCGGTTTATAAGGACGGGGCCCATGGCGAGCCCCAGCTGCTGGCTTCCTGCTACCGGGAAAGCCTGAAGCTGGCCTCGGCTAACGGGATCAAAACCGTGGCCTTTCCCTCCATCTCCACCGGCGCCTATGGCTATCCCATCAACAACGCGGCCCGCCTCGCGCTTCAGACCGTGAAGGAATATCTGGCTGAGCACCCGGAAATCACCCTGGCGCGCTTCGTATTGTTCGGCAAAGCGGCATACGAAGCCTACGAGGAAGCCTTAAAAGGCGTTTAATTAACTGATTATTGCCTCAGCTTCGCTCCCCGGCAGTATTTTAGGCCTTGGGAAGTTTCGGGCGCAAGGTAAGGGCCGTAGGGGGGGCTCCCCCATAATACTTTTTACTAAAATAATCAACAAAACAAGGACTTAGTGACACAGGCTTCCAGCCTGTGAGAAGGTTCCCTGGCAAACAGACGGCGCCCACAGGCCAGAGGCCTGGGCCACGGTGTTTTTTCCTTATTTATGTAATCTGTGTAATCTGTGGATTAAAACAGACTTCCCGGATCGATATCCACGCTTAAATCCAGGCGGGGGCGGCGGGGAGGGGACCACAGCCGGCGCAGGCGCTCCAGGGTCTGGGCCAGAGGGCCCCGGCCGTAGCTCTTCAGGAGTATCTGCCAGCGGTAGCGGCCCTTGAGACGGGCCAATCCCGGGGGCGCAGGGCCGAGAATGCGGACCCGGGCCGCCAGGTCCTTATCCCGGGAAACCTCGTCTTGCAGGGTTGCGGCGATTCTCTTGGCTTCCCTCTTCACCGCATCTTCCGATGTTCCGCTCAGGCGCGCCAGGGCCAGCCGGGTAAAGGGGGGATAACCCGAGTGACGCCGGGCCTCCATCTCCTGCTCATAAAAGCCCGCATAGTCCAGGGTCTTAACTGCCTGGAAGACGTAATGTTCCGGGTGGCGGGTCTGGATGAGCACCCGGCCCCGGGCCTCGCCCCGCCCGGCCCGGCCCGCCACCTGGGCCAGGAGCTGGAAGGTGCGCTCCCCCGCGTGGTACTCGGGGAAAAACAGGCTCAAATCCGCGTCCACCGCGCCCACCAGGGTGACCCGGGGGAAATGGTGGCCCTTGGTGATCATCTGAGTGCCCACCAAGATGTCCATATCTCCCGCGGCAAAGCGGTTGAACACTTCCACCGCCCGGCCGCCGTGGGGCGCGGTGTCCCGGTCCAGGCGGGCCGTCCGGGCGCCGGGGAGCAGCCTCTTCACTTCGGCTTCCAGCCGTTCGGTGCCCACCCCGTAGTGCTTCACCGCCACCGAGGTGCATTGGGGGCAGCGCTCCGGTGTCTCCTGGGCGTAGCCGCAGTAGTGGCAGACCAGCCGGGCCTGGTCCGCGTGGTGGGTGAGGGCCACGGAGCAGCTCCGGCACTGGAACACGTGGCCGCAGAATAAACAAAAAAGCACTCGGGAATAGCCCCGGCGGTTTAAGAACAGGAGGGCCTGCTCCCCTCGAGTCAGAACCTCCCCCAAGGCCTGGACCAGAGGCCGGGAAATGATTCTTTCGTCCCGGTCCCGCCGCGGCCGCATATCGATCAACGCCACTTCCGGCAGGGCCTGGGGGGTGACCCGGCGGGCCAGGTTGAGGTAGCGGTATTGGCCTTCCTGGGCCCGATAAAAAGTGGAGACCTGGGGGGTGGCGGAGACCAGGACCACCGCGGCATCCGCGAGTTTGCCCCGGTAAAGGGCCACGTCCCGGGCCTGATAGAGAAATCCCCCTTCCTGTTTGTAAGAGGGGTCGTGCTCTTCGTCCACCACGATGAGGCCCAGGCGGGGGAGGGGGGCGAAGACCGCGGAGCGGGCCCCCACCACCACGTCCACCTGGCCCAGCATGATGCGGCGCCATTGGTCCAGGCGGGCCGCGGGGGTGAGGCCGCTGTGCAGCACCGTGACCCGCTCCCCGAAGCGGCGGCGGAAGGCCAGGCCCACGGGGTGGGTGAGCGCGATCTCCGGTAGCAGCACCAGGACCTGGCGGCCCCGGGTCAGGGCTTCCGCGGCCGCGGTGAGGTAAACTTCGGTCTTGCCGCTGGCCGTGACCCCGTGGAGCAGAAAAGGCGAGAATTTCCCGCTTTTGATGCCCTTGATCAGGGCGGTTTGGGCCTTTTTCTGGTCCGGGGCCAGGGTGAGAGCGGGTTCCTCCGGGGGAAGGACTTCCCCCGCCAATGGGTCCCGCCAGACCGGGCGCTTCTCCAACAGGACGAGGCCCTGAGCTGCCAGGCGCTTTAAAACGGGCATGCACCGGGGAAAAAGGATGGCAAGTTCTTTAACCGAAGAAGGCCCCGCCTCCCGGAGGCACTCCAGCAAAGCCCCGGCCTTGGGACCCAGGCGTTGGGCGGATTCCCCCTCTTGAGGCAATTCCACAGCCGCGGCCCAGGCTTCCTGGAGGGTGCCCAAAGGCCGGGTTCCGCCGGGAATGATCTGGCTCAGGGCTTCGCCCAAGGGGTACTGGTAGTAATCCGCGGCCCAGCGGAGCAGTGGGGTAAGCTCCGGCCCGAAATGAGGCACGTCGTCCAGTATCCGGCGGATTTCCTTGATGGCCACCGGGGGGACCTCCCGGGCCGGGCCCAGAAGGTAGCCGGGGACCATCCGGCGGCCCATGGGCGCCAGCACCGGGCTGCCCACTCGAGCGGACTCCGCCAGCTCCGGCGCTACCCGGTAGGTGAGGGTCTGGAACAAGGGCGCCGCCACCGCCACTTCCCACAGCCTGCCTTGATCCTGATTTTGTCGGGTCTGTCCCAAATATAATCCCCGGTCACCAGTGATCAGTAATCAGTAACCAGTGATCAGTGATCAGTGGTCAGTGATCAGTGGTCAGTGGTTGGCAGTCAGCTGATGCTGTTGGCAGTTATTACTGAGGTCAATTAATGGTTCCCATTCCTACAGACCCTCAAATCAATTTTGGGGGCTTCGGTTGATGATAGTGGGAACAATTTTATGACCTGAGAGCCTCTTGCAAAAGTCCATTTTTAGGGGTGGTTTCTTAAAAATATAAGCTTCATAGGCGTTCTCGTGCTAAGGTGATTTTGGGAAAAAACACACCAAACATGAGGGGGCGCCGATGAAGCTTAAG
>VGSW01000122.1 GCA_016874915.1 Deltaproteobacteria bacterium | reverse complement strand
CGTTAATTTTATTAAAAGGGGATAAACATCTATAAAATTTGTTACTCAAATTCCGCCATAAGAAATAGGGATAAAAATCCTTTTTGAAGTTAATAGGTTAAGGGGGTGTTGATGATTTTTTGAAAAAAAGCTTGACATCCTCCTATAAAATTTACTACGATCCAACGGAATTCGGAATATGAGATGAATTTTCTATCGTATCGTAAATTGGGTTTTTGTTTAGGTCTCTTGTTTTGAACGCTACCAAAAATTCCGTGGAGGAGCCTCGGATCTGGGTGAAATGAAGGAGGTGATAAAGGAAAACGACCCATAGCCTAGCATCATAAAAGAAATGGTCCAGGGTCTGTAAGCTTATTTTTTTATTAGTAGGGAACCGGATCAAAGAACCCCTAAAAAAGGAGGCACGATGAAAACAGGCAAAAAAATCAGTAGGCGATCATTTCTGAAAAAAACCGCGGGAAGTATAGTTGCGGCCGGTCTGGCAACTCAATTAACGGAAATATTATCTTTCGGCAAGGACGAAATTGTTGTTCGGGCTGCTATGTCCATGGGACACTTTAGCGCCATAGATCCACACACTGCCAATGAACACACAGGCTATACAGTTGTTGCCGCAATGCATAATAGTTTGGTCCGTAATCCTCCAGGCGGGGCTTCTGCTGATCCCAAGGCGTTAGAAGGTGATCTGGCCCAGAAGTGGGAACATAATAAAGATATGACGGAATGGACTTTCTATCTCAGGCAAGGGGTACGATGGCAAAAAGGTTTCGGTGAATTTACGGCAGAGGACGTAGAGTTTTCTATTGAGCGGGTGAAAAATCCAAAAACCGGATCGGCCTGGAGTAAACGGTTCGCAAATGTTGATGTAAAGGTGGTCGATAAATACACGGTAAAGATAAAAACACCGTCTCCCGACCCACTATTCCTCACAAAGGTACTAGACTGGCAGACCGGAAATATCGCTTGTAAAAAAGCAGCTGAGAAGCTGGGAGAATTCTACCCCGTGAATCCGGTAGGGACGGGGCCATTCGAGTTAAGGGAATATCGGCCCGGAGATCGAGCTATTCTTGTTCCCTTCAAAGATCATTTCCGCTGGAAGAAAGGCGAAGTCCCTTACACCAATATCGATAGAATTGAAATTGTCCTCTACGGGGATGAAACCTCAGCAGATGCTGCTGTCTGGGGGGGCATAGCCCATTTAATGCAGGCAGAAAGTGGTTTCAAGCCTCGGACTGAATTAGCCAAGGCAAAAGGTATAAATTCATGGAAACTGTGGCCACCAACTCCATGCATCGTCCGCTGTAATTTTGATATACCCCCCTTAAATGACATAAGAGTTAGAAAAGCAATAGCCCACGCCCTTAACCCTAAAGAAGGAGCTAAAATATTGGGTCAGGGCACGGACTTCGCGTTATATTCCAACACTCCCTATCCTTCAAAAGAACCTTTTGGTATTTATGGTGGGCTGGATCTTGATAAGCCGATATATCCGTACGACCCTGATAAATCCAGAAGGTTATTGGCCGAAGCAGGATATGCAAAAGGATTAGATTTAGGTAACGTTTACTCTGGACCTTGGGAATCTTGGAAAACGTTGTACGAGATCATACAGGATCAGCTTTCAAAAGTGGGGATCAAATTCAATCTAAATGTCTTAGAGGCTCCTAGCTTTTTTAAACTTTCAAGGGCCGGAAGTAACCCACTTCCCATTTATCAGGCTAGTCGTTTCCCGGATGCTAATTACTATCTCGATGAGTTCTTACACTCCCGGAACTTCCCAGGTCAAAACATGGGACATTTCAAGAATGATAAATTTGACAAGTTGGTGGATAAAGCATGGGCTGAAACAGATCCTGGCAAGCGGGTAAAGATGTTGCAAGAAGCTCAGTTGATAGCCCTAGAAGAGGCTGCTGGAATGCCACTTACACAAATGTATGTAATGCTATTGGGAAATCCGCGTGTAGATTTAGGTTATCCTAGTGGAGATCCAGCAAAAACTGGAATAGCTAAAACCTGGAATCAATACCACAAAATTTCTGAGAGGATCCGCTGGAGAACATAAAACGACAACCCCTCTGGCCCTTAGAAGGAGGGCCAGAGGGCAATAACTGAAAAGCAGCTCTTTATTAATTTCGCTCTATAAAAAAATA
The DNA here is from genome assembly GCA_016874915.1 of Deltaproteobacteria bacterium. GTDB lineage: Bacteria > Desulfobacterota > Desulfobaccia > Desulfobaccales > 0-14-0-80-60-11 > VGSO01. The sequence continues at coordinate 8,831 of VGSW01000122.1, read as the reverse complement.
AGAAGGGAGGGGTCGGCAATCCGTGGATATATCGTAAAGAGATTACTGTGGATGATTGTCGTCATGCTTGGGGTAGTGACAATTGTTTTTTTTGTGATGAGAGTAGCCGGAGGGGATCCAACATATACGATCCTTGGTCATCATGCCTCCCCCGAAGCCCAAGATGCATTGCGTCACAAACTTGGCTTAGACCTGCCTTTACACGTCCAATATTTCGATTATCTGCGGAGGTTGGCCACTTTCGATCTGGGCTACTCTCTGCTCAAGAAAGTACCTATAACTGGGTTAATTGCTTACAATATTCGATTCACTCTCGAACTATCCTTGGCAGGATTCTTAATTGCTCTTATGATTGGTTTGCCTTTGGGCATTATTTCTGCATGTTACCCTAATAGCAAAATTGACCACCTTCTTAGGGTAACCTCTCTTATTTTTCCCTCAATGCCCCCATTTTATATTGGTATCATTTTCATCCTAACCCTTGCCCTCATGTATCCTCTTTTCCCTCCAAGTGGTGGGGGTGAGCTTGGGGATTTTCTAGGACGTATGTACAGGTTGATATTACCCGCTCTCAGCTTGGGGTTATTTATTTCCGGAATAATAAGTAGAATTACGCGAGCTAGCATGTTAGATACTTTAAAGAAGTATCATGTTACGGTAGCAAGGTCAAAAGGACTATCAGAATTCACTACTATTATGAAACATGTTTTTCGCAATGCTCTTATCCCAATCGTTACATCAGCAGGTATGCTACTCGCCGGCATATTAGCTGGAACGGTAATGACCGAGATTGTTTTTGGCAGACCAGGGCTTGGTAAGCTACTAGTCCTATCTGTGAATTCACGTGACTACCCGGTAGTTGAGACTCTGCTAGCTTTATATGCTCTGATCGTTGCTTTCGCCAATTTAGCGGTTGACTTGGTGTATGCCCTAATTGATCCACGGATAACGTACGATTAAGAATGATTATTCCATGACCTATTCTTGTTGAACGTTCTGAATTGTTTAAAAGATTCTGGGCAGGTTTTTGGGGATAGTCAATTTTTTATGTTTTGAGAGTCCATTTTTGTGATGAATGACTTAACCAAGACAGGCTTAGCGATTATTTTAGCGTTAATCTTGTTAACGCTGCTAGCACCTGTATTCTGGCCCCATTCACCCTATGAACAACACTCAGAACGTATATTTAAACCACCATCTGCTGGCCACTGGTTTGGAACCGATGAGACCGGTAGAGATCTCTTTGCCCGGGTAAGTATCGCCATAGGTATCTCCCTGGCGGTGGGCGCACTTTCAGTAGTTATTGGGGCCGTCATCGGTATTCCTTTTGGCACGGTATCAGCTTTTTTCGGAGGCCCCCCTGATATATTGATGCAAAGAGTCGTTGATATTTTTATGTCTTTTCCCCTGCTCATCATGGGGCTTATGATCATTGCTGCGGTGGGTTCGGGATTCTGGCCGTTAGTGGCAGCCATCGGGATAGCGCAATCACCACGTTTTGCAAGAATGGCTCGAGGTTGCACCTTAGCCATTAAAGAATCTGAGTTTATCGAAGCGTCACGCTCTTTCGGGGCAGGCAATACCCATATCATGTATAAACATATTTTAAGAAACATCACTGGGCCTTTGATCGTTCAATCTGTCCTGTTTCTTTCTGATGCCATCATGGTGGAGGCTGGTCTTACCTTTCTAGGATTGGGGATTCAGCCACCCACTCCCACACTGGGTAACCTCATTCGTGGAGGAGTTGCTTTTCTAAGTGTAACTCCTTGGATCAGTATTATAGCCGGTGCCTTTCTATCCGTAATGATTGTGGGGTTGCATCTATTGGGAGATGGGTTAAGAGACCAACTGGCACCTGAATTTAGGTAATACGGGCACCTCCCGGCCGAGCCTCGTCCAATGATAGGGCCTCCCGAAAACGCTGAAGTTGCTCGGGGAGAGGTCAGGCGAAGTATTGAGGGAGAAAAAAACGATGGCCCCTCCCCCGGGGAGAACCTTTGGGATTCTCCGCAAAAGCAAGGGGGGAAGGGAAGCTCTGCATGAATGAACACGAGGGGTAAATCATGGACGAAGAACTGAAGCTGGCGCTCTTTAGAAGCCTGCTCCTGGCCCGCGCATTCGAGGAGAAAAAGATTGAACTGGCCGAAGAGATCGGGCGGGTGGACATCGGCCCCACTTCCTGCTACGGGCAAGAAGCCATTCCCGTCGGGTTTTCTTTCGGGCTGAACCGGGACGATTTCATCCTGCCTTCGATCCGGTCGGCCTGGGCGGCCGATCTTACGAAAGGACTGCCCCTAAAGCCCATCGCTGCGGAGATGTACGGCAAGGCGGGCGGGTTCAGCAACGGCCGGGAAATTTCCTCTCATATCACCTACCCCGAACTGGGCATATTCGGAGGAACCGGCGTCCTGGGGAACAACATCACCGTGGCCGCTGGGATCGCCCTCGCCGCCAAGTACCGCAAAACGGATCAGGTGGCCGTCTGCTTCATGGGAGATGGGGCTTCCAACCGGGAGGAGTTCTTCGCCGGCCTCAATTTCGCCGCCCTAAAAAAGCTGCCGGCCGTCTTCGTCGTAGAAAACAACCAGATCGCGGAGTTCACCTTTTACCAGAAGTTCATGCCCATAAAGGATATCGCCGATCGGGCTGCGGCCTTCGGCATTCCGGGGTTCGTGGTTGACGGCAATGATCTGATGGCTGTCTATACGACCGCCCGGGAGACCATCAGGCGCGCTCGGGCCGGGGAGGGACCTTCCCTGGTGGAATGCAAAACCTGCCGGGTCCGCCCCATGTCCGAACTGGGGGACCCCGGGAAGGGCCTGCCTCCCGAGCTGATTGCCGAATGGCGGGAGCGGGATCCGGTACGGAGAATGCAGGAACACTTGCAGCAGATAGGGGTCTTGACGGAAAAGGATTTCCGGGAATTGCGGGAGAAATTGCGGAAAGAAGTGGATGCGGCTTTTCAATTCGCCAGGGAGGACAGGTATGCTCCCCCCGAGGAGGTTTTCAAGGATGTCTACGAGGAAGGAGGGCTGCTGGAATGAGGCAGATTACTTACCGGTCCGCCATCCAGGAGGCATTACGAGAAGAAATGGCCCGGGATCCGAACGTCATTCTGCTGGGTGAGGATATTGGCCCGGGTGGGGTTTATGGAGTGACCGAGGGGTTGCAAGAGAAATTCGGGGAAGAACGCGTCATTGACATGCCCATCGCCGAAACGGCCATTGTGGGCGGGGCCATCGGCGCGGCCCTCAACGGCCTGCGGCCAGTTGCGGAGATCATGCACAGCGATTTCATCCTGGTGGCCATGGATGGAATCTGCAATGTGGCCGCCAAGCTGAGGTTTGCTTCGGGGGGAAAAGCCTCCGCCCCCATCACTATTCGCGCCCCTTCCGGGGCCTCGGGCGCCGGACTCCACCACGGGCAAAGCCTGGAAGCCTGCTTCCTGAACGTCCCCGGGTTGAAACTGGTGATTCCCTCCACCCCGTATGACGCGAAAGGGCTACTCAAGGCCTCCATCCGGGACAATGATCCAGTGATTTTTTTCGAGCACAAATACAGTTATGATGTGCAGGGGGAAGTGCCGGAGGGAGAATTCACGATTCCCCTGGGCCGGGCCGATGTGAAGCGTCCGGGGAAAGACGTCACTCTGATCGCTCTCGGGGGCATGGTCCGGCAAGCCCTGGAAGCCGCGGCGGACCTGGCTGCGGAAGGCATTGATTGCGAAGTTGTAGACCCCCGGACGATCCTTCCCCTGGACCAGAAAACGATTTTGGACTCAGCGGCCAAGACCCGACGGGTCGTGATCGTGCACGAGGCCCCCAAAACTGGCGGCATCGGAGGGGAAATCGCCGCCGTGATTGCGGAAAAGGCTTTCGGGGATTTGAAGGCGCCCGTGATGCGGGTGGGCGCCCCCTTCACCCCCGTTCCCCGCAGACCCTATGAAGAAATCTACCTGCCGGATAAAATTAAGATCGCCCACGCCGTGAGAAGGGTTATGGCGTAGGGAGGGAGGGAGAAATGGGCCTGCTGGAAAAGAAAGTTGCCCTCGTTACCGGAGGGAGTTCAGGGATCGGTCGGGCGGCGGCGCAGATCATGGCCCGGGAGGGAGCCCGGGTCGTAGTTGCGGATATTGCCCAGGCGGGCGGTGAAGAGATTGCTGCCCTGATCCGTGGCAACGGAAGAGAAGCCGTTTTTATCCGGGCAGATATGGCGGAGGCGGGCGAAGTCGAGGCCCTCATCCGGCGGACCGTTGCCCTTTATGGACGGCTGGACTGCGCCCTGAATAATGCCGGGATCCCGGGAGATGTGGCGGCCACGGCCGATTGCACTCTGGAAAATTGGGAACGGGTCATGCGGGTGAATCTGTTTGGAGTCTGGTATTGCATGAAATATGAAATCCCCCAGATGCTCAAGAGTGGGGGAGGAGCCATCGTGAACACCTCCTCCATTTCCGGGCTGCATGGCGTGCGCCACCAGGCAGCCTATTCGGCCAGCAAGCACGGGGTGATCGGGTTGACCAAAACGGCCGCCCTGGAATACGGCAAGGCGGGCATCCGGGTCAATGCCCTTTGCCCGGGTTGGACCATCTCTGGCATGACCCAGAAGAGGGAGGTTCACGATGTTGATCCGGCTTTCCTTTCCAACTATGCCGTAGGCCGGGCTGGAACCCCCGAGGAAGTCGCGGAATCCGCGGTGTGGTTGTGCTCCGATCGAGCTTCTTTCGTCAACGGACATGCCCTGATCGTGGATGGGGGCCGTATGGCCCTTTAGGAATGACTCCTTCCCTGAACCGAATTCCCTCCTTCATGGACAAGGGCTTTCCTATTCACGTAAAAACCAGGTTTGTCTATGTTCATGGCCGGAAAAGGCGGCCGCTGATGGGTTCAGTCTAATATAGGGGTAAAAGGTGCCGTTAATTGAAGTCAAAGGGCTAAAGACTTATTTCTACACCGGAGTTGGTGTGGTGAGGGCTGTGGATGGGGTTGATTTTACCATAGAGCCTGAAAAGACGCTGGGGATTGTCGGCGAAAGCGGGTGTGGGAAATCGATGACCGCCCTATCCATTCTGAGGTTGGTTCCCTCGCCGCCCGGTAGAATTGAAGCCGGGGAAATCCTCTTCTACCGGAAGGGGGAGGTGTTTGATCTGGCCAAACTCAACCCCAGAGGAAGACAAATGCGCTCGATTCGGGGAAACGAGATTGCCATGATCTTCCAAGAGCCGATGAGCTCTTTGAATCCGGTTTATACCATTGGCAATCAAATCATGGAAAATATCAAGCTTCACCAGCACCTGAGCAAACGGGCGGCACGGGATAAGGCCATCGAAATGCTTAAAACGGTAAAAATCCCTCTTCCTGAACAGCGGATCGACGAGTACCCTCACCAGTTATCCGGCGGAATGCGCCAGCGGGCGATGATCGCCATGGCGCTTTCCTGCAATCCCGCCCTGCTCATTGCCGACGAACCGTCTACCGCCCTCGACGTGACGATTCAGGCGCAGGTTTTGGACCTGATGAACGACCTGCGAAGGGAGTTTAACACGGCCATATTGTTCATCACCCACGACCTTGGGGTGATTGCCAGCATGGCCGATGATGTCGCCGTCATGTATCTCGGAAAAATCGTAGAAATTGGGCCCGTGCGGCCGATATTCCACAATCCCATACATCCGTATACCCAGGGGCTGATGAACTCTATCCCCTCCGTGACATCTAGAAAGAAAAAGCGCCTGCTCGCCATCGAGGGGATCGTTCCGGATCCGCTTGAGGCTCCGCGAGGATGTGGATTCGGCCCGCGGTGCCCAAGAGCGAAAGAGATCTGCGCCAAGGAGATTCCTGTCTTGCAGGAAATGGAGCCTGGACATCGGGTGGCCTGTTGGTTGGCGCATAACCAGTGAAGGAGAGCCATTGTCGGCTGATAACTTCTTACTGGAAGTGAAGCATTTGAAAAAGTACTTCCCCGTCCGCAAGGGCCTTCTCCGAAGAGTCGTCGCCCAGATCAGGGCGGTCGATGACGTCAACCTGCACATCAAGGAAGGAGAAACGTTCGGATTGGTCGGTGAAAGTGGTTGCGGCAAGACCACAACCGGCCGGGCCATTCTGAGGTTGCACGAGCCGACTTCCGGGGAAATTCTTTTCCGCAGCAGAAAACTCGCCACAGGCGGCGAAACTTACCAAGTTGTCGATATCCCCAAGGTGTCGAAACAGCAGCTTAAACTATTGCGCATGGAGATGAAGATTATTTTCCAAGACCCGTATTCCTCCCTAGACCCCCGAATGACTGTATTGGAGATCGTTGGTGAGCCGATGCTGATCCACCGCACGGCCACCGGCAGGGAGAGGGAGGATCGGGTGCGTGAGCTGTTGCAAGCAGTGGGATTAAGGCCTGATCATATGCGACGGTATCCCCACGAGTTCTCCGGAGGGCAGCGCCAGCGGATCGGAATCGCCCGGGCTCTGGCCCTGGATCCTAAGCTGGTTGTGGCCGACGAACCGGTCTCTGCGCTGGATGTCTCTATTCAGGCCCAGGTGATTAACCTCCTGGAAGATCTACAAGAGAAGTTTCAATTAACCTATCTCTTCATTGCCCACGACCTTTCCATCGTCAAGCACATCAGTAACCGGGTGGCGGTGATGTATCTGGGCAAGATTTTCGAGCTGGCCGCGACGGAGGAACTGTTCTCCAATCCAAAGCATCCCTATACCGAGGCGCTGATGTCGGCGATCCCTATTCCGGATCCCGATTATATGACCCATCGGATTAGACTCGAAGGGGATGTTCCCAGCCCGGTCAATCCTCCTTCCGGTTGCAACTTTCACCCCCGGTGCCAGTATGCCAAAGAGATTTGCAGCAACAACGTGCCGGAATACCGAGAGGTAGGCCAAGAACACTTTGTCACCTGCCATTTTGCCGACATCCTCAACCTGAAATCGATTCAAATTTGACTCCTTCCCCATGTCGATCGAATCCTGAAGCATAGGAAAGCGAATCCGAAACCTAGTATAAAGTTTCATTAAAATATTTACAATATGGTCAGTATGTGGTATATTGGTCCCCAAAAAGAAGGGAGGGGGTCAATATGCCACGGAAGAGCCAAAAAGCAAAGTTGATTTTAAGCAAAGAGACGCATGAACAACTGCAGAAGATTGCCCAGTCACGAACCTCGCCGGTCAGGGAAGTACAGCGAGCGAATATACTGTTGCGATATTCAGAAGGCATGTTCATAACCGATATTGAAAAGACGGTTCATGTCAGTAGGCCATCGATTTACAAATGGATCGAGAAGGCATTGGCGATGGGAATCGAAGAGGGATTGAAGGACAAATATCATCGGCCCAAGGAGCCGGTCATTACTGGGGAAGCAAAGGCATGGGTCGTTAATCTTGCATGTAAGAAACCGACAGATTATGGGTATGCAGCCGAGATGTGGACACGGAGTGCTTTGGCGAAACATGCGAGGGAATATGGACCAGCGGCAGGACACGATTGTTTGCAGAAAGCGGCGAAGGCAACGGTGCAGAGAATCCTGGATGAGCACCCTGTAAGACCTCATAAAATGGCGTATTATCTTGAGCGCCGCGATCCTGAGTTTGAAAAGAAGATGGAAGAAGTTTTGTGCGTTTATAAAGAGGTTGCTCTGCAAAATGAAGCCACCCAGCCGGATGACGTTCCTTCCATCATTACCGTCAGTGTGGATGAGAAACCTGGCGTACAAGCAATCAAGAATGTCGCTCCGGATATCCTGCCTGAACCGGGCAAACAATCCAGCATCATGAGGGATTATGAATACAAAAGATTGGGAACGATATCGATTCTGGCGGCTTTGGATTTGCATAATGGTTATGTCTTCGGTCAAGTTCATGATAAACATCGTAGTTGCGAGTTTATATCCCTGCTGAAAGAGATGGATGCTTATTATCCTGTAGAATCTACCATCCGCGTCATTTTAGATAATCACTCCGCCCATATTTCCAAGGAGACCATGAAATACTTGGCAAGCAGACCGGGCCGATTCCTGTATGTCCACACTCCCAAACATGGTTCCTGGTTGAATCTTGTGGAAACGCTCTTTAGCAAAATGGCCAGGACCTTCTTGAAACATATCCGAGTTAACTCCAAAGCAGAACTAAAAGAAAGAATCTTACAAGGCATTAAAGAAATAAATGAATTACCCGTCGTTCATCGCTGGAAGAAATTCAGCCTTGTGACATCGTCATAACGTAAACGTATTAATGATACGATCTACTAGTCCATCAAATACCCTCCCGAGATGTTCAGCGCTTGGCCGGTAATCCCTCCGGCTCCATCCGAGGAAAGAAATACGGCCATATGGGCAACCTCTTCGGGCTCAAGAAGTCGCTGAATGGGGTTGCAGGATCGTTCGATTTCCTCCAGTGATATCCCCTTCTGCTCGGCATCATGTTTGAGTCTCCGCAAACCGAACGTGGTCCGAATATGACCAGGACAGATAGCATTTACGGTAACCCCACTGGAGGCCACTTCGAGTGCGGCTGTGCGGGTAAGCCCGATAAGCCCGTGCTTTGACGAGCAGTATGCTCCCCCATGTTTAACGCCCTTCTTGCCCGCCACGGAGGAAATATTGATGATTCGTCCCCACCCGTGCGCTATCATGGAGGGAAGGAAGGCCTTCATCAAAAGATATGGGACAGTGAGGTTTACCAAAAGGCTCAGATCCCAGAAATCATCGTCATATTCACTGATGGGCTTTGTGATCAGCGACAATTAGAATTCCCGTCTGACGACAATTAAAATTCCCGGTTCGCATAGGCTAAATGTTAGGCTATCCAAGCTCTTGGACAAGGAGG
>VGSW01000121.1 GCA_016874915.1 Deltaproteobacteria bacterium | reverse complement strand
ATCGTCCGGCTCGGGCTGTAACCCGGCTATCTGGTCCAGGCCCGCCAGCTCTTTGCCTAAAACGATCTTTACATCGGCTCCGGGAGGCAGTTTATCCCGGGGCTGCAGGGAAGACATGGGAAAATGTCGCGCATTCAGGGCCTGGGCCACCTTCCGGGCTTCCGGGCGGTAATAAATGATGGTCCGTTCGGCGCCGAAGTCAATGTGGTTGCCGATTCGGGCCACGTTATAACCTTCATCGTGCAACATGCTCCGGACCCGGTGAGCCAATTTGTTAATCCCTGCACCGTTCAGCACCAAAATTTTCGTGCCCCCCAACTCCTGGGCGGTGAGCTTGGTGGCCGGAGCAGGAGGACCCGCGGCCGCCTTGGCCGGGGGCGCTTCCGGGGCCGCCGGGGCTGGCTCCGGCCGGTTGGAAAGGGTAGCCGGGGCTGGTTCCGGCCGGATAGAAGCCGCCACGGTCTTGGGCTTGGAAGCTAAAACCGGGGCAGGGGGTTTAGGCTCCGGAGACACCTGCTTAACCTGCTCGGTGGGTTTGGGCGCCGGGGAGGGGGATTTTCCCTCAGGCGGGCTGGGAGGCGCCGCCTGTGAGGATGAGGCCAGCGGGGGCGGGGCCGTCTGGGCCGTCGGGCGAGGCGCCGGTGGCGGAGAAGCAGTCCGGGGAAAGTCTGAAGTTTTGCCCAGGGTCGTCATAGCCAGTTGCATCATGTTCCGGGCCACCGCCTCTCCGCTCGCGTCTTTCCAAAGGCGGTAGGCTTCATCCTGCTTTCCCAGACGGCAGTAAAGAAGTCCCAGGTTATTTCGGGCTGCGTCATTCTTGGGGTTCCGGGCCAGAGCCGCTTTGAAACAGGCTTCGGCTTCCGGCCACTTGGACTCCTGGTAATAGGAGAAGCCCAGGTTGTTGGCCAAAGCCTGGTGATCGGGATGCTGGACCAGGGCCTCCTGATAAATCTGGCGGGCCCGGGAGTAATCCCCCAGGGTTTCATAGGTGCGAGCCAGGGCGTTTATCACCTTGAGGTTGCGGGGGTCCAGGGAGTAAGCCTCTTCCAGCTCCTTGAGGGCCAGGTCCGGTCGGCCCATCAACTGAAAATAGTGAGCATTGCGCAGCAACCGGGCCGGATCGTTGGAAACCGGCCGGATCGTGGCGAAAAAGTCATCCGCGTTACTTACTCCATAACCCCGGGCCACCGGGCGGCTGCACCCCCAGGCGCTCACCCAGATAACCCCCAACATCGCCAGGACGAGCCAAACTCGGGAGAACCCCCGAAAATTGCCGGGACCTGTGTGTTCCATGGCTTTTCCCCCTCAACCCCCATCCTTGGAGGAGGGCATCATTGGCTGCCGCCGCTGCCGCCGCCGGTGGTTATGGATATGAAGGGTTTCTTTTCTTCAGGCTTGAAGCTCTTCTCATACTTCTCATAGAGATTCACCGCTGTATCGGGGGGCAGCCCGGTGGTGGGCCTGGTGTCCAGCGCCGCCTGAGGGTTGATAATCTGCTGCGCCATGTTGTTACGCACCGAACGACCGAAGTCTTCTTCCAGGGCGCTGGCGTAGCAGCCCGCCACTCCCACAACAACCGCCCCTAAGATTAATCCCCGGAATATGAGGTTCTTCCAACCTAACCCTGACATGAATCTTTTCTCCATTAATTTTAGGTAAAGGGTAACCCTGTGCCGGAAGATATTTTTTTCACCGAAAACCGAAAACCCTCTCATTCCACCGGCTGGTTCCCGAACCCCGGCGGCAGATTCTTATTCTCCGGCGGTGGTGGCGGAGATTTGGACTGCTTCTGCCGACCTTCCAGGGCCCCCAGCAGGTAGAACTCGAAATCGCTGGGCTCCACGTACTTATCGGTGGGCAGACGGGCCGCGGTGGCGGTCATGGGCTTCACCAGCCATGGGGTCACCAGGACCACCAGTTCCGTCTCCCGTTTCTGGAATTCATTGGACCGGAACAGCACCCCCAGGACCGGCAGTTCCCCCAGCACCGGAAACTTACTGACAATGTTGCGGTGGGTGTCGTTAAGTAATCCGGCGATGGCAAAGGTCTGGCCCTCTTTCATCTCCACGTGGGTGGACATCCGCCGCACCGTAAGGCCCGGGACCGGCTGGCCTCCTTGGATCAGGGTGGTGCCGATGGTGAAGTCCAGTTCGCTTACTTCCGGGTTAATTTTCATAGCAATTTTGCCTTCGTCCAACACCGTGGGGGTAAAAATCAGCCCCACCCCGAATTTCTTAAACTGCACCGTAATTGTGATGCCTCCGGTAGAACCGGATTGGGGCACCGGGATGGGGAATTCTCCCCCGGCCAGGAAGGAAGCCTCCTGGCCGCTGGTGGTCACCAGGTTAGGCTCGGCCAGCACCCGGCCCAACCCCTGGCGTTTGACTACGTCAAAAAACATGGTCCACAGCACGTTTCCCGTCTTCCAACCGGCCAGGGCATTGATGTTGGGGCTCAGAGCGGTGGTGAAAGCCGTGCCCGCAAAGGTCCGGATAAAGTCAGTGATGGTGGTGAGGTTATTGAGCTGGCTCACTCCGAACTCATTGCCGGTACGGTTGATAACATTGAAATTGACCCCGATGCGCTCCCCCAAGTTGCGGCTGATTTCCGCCAGCCGCACCTCCACCATTACCTGCTGGACGCCTCCGACGTGCAACAGGTTAACCACCCGATCCTTTTTACCGCCCACAAAGGGCGCCGCGACGGAGAGCGCCGTGTCCTGAATCGTCGGGCCGGAGACTTCACCCTTGAGCACCACTGAATCTCCCACGGCCTCCACCGCAATTTTTTCCTTGGGCAACACCTGGTGCAGCTTTTCCCGCAGCAGGGTGACATCCGCCTCCACTATCACCGACGCGGAGGTGAAGCGATTCCGGCCCCAGAGGCTGAGGTTGGTCACTCCGGTGTCCATGGCGTTGATGTAAATCTCCCGTTCCGAGATCAACACAATGTCCGCCACTTCCGGGTTGGCCACGGAAATGCGAGTAATGGGAAAGGTAGTCTTTAACACCTTGGAACTTCCTTTCCTTAGGCGCAGCACCTGCTTGATCTCCTGGTCCGCCAGGCGTTCCAGAAGCTGAGCCGAGGCGTCGGGGCTGGCCGCGGTCAATAAGGATATCATTATTACCATTAGGAAGCCCCAAACAGTGGCCGCCTTTCCTAAGAATTTCGGAGTTCCTCGGTCGGTTAGTTTCACTGTTCTTTGACCCTATTTTATTTATAGAATAAACTGATTAGCAGTTGTCGCATTATAGAGAGCTTTTAAAAAACTAGTCAAGTGTTATTTTCATGATATTTACATACGAAAAGAGAGAAAAATGAATCGGGTTTCCCTGATGTGACCTCTGTTTTAAGAGGCCTATGGGGAGCAGCCGGAGGCAATTCCGTTTTTGTAAAACATGGATATGGTATGGGCGAAACGTCTAAGGGAAAGGCAAGAAGACCTTGAGCTTAAAAGAAATCAGGGTTTTCGGAAGATGGGATGTTTTAAAACGGAAGTTATTTTTCATTTTAAAAACATTTCTTATATTTGTCGAATGTTGAAAAAAGGGGTTAACAGATGAGCAAGTATAATTTGACCAGGTGAGAAGAGGCGCGGGTGGTTTGATTTGCCGTTGGGGGAAAGGGGCGCTCTCGGCTTTTGAGCAGCCCTTTCCCCCGATTTTCCACAATTCATTTTGTTCTGATAATTTTTCCGTTATTTAAGCCTTTCTTTAATGGCAAGAACTCCGGTTCACCGATGCCGGAACTGAGGGGAGCCGCGGGCTTTACCCTGAAAGTTTATCGCGCGGAAATATAAAGAGGTCCGAAAAGGTGCCGATAAATATGGCAAAGCAAGACCTCTGAACAATAACTTAAAGACGGAAACCCCTGGGATTTTCCCCCCTCCACCGGTCTTCCCCCGGCTGGCCCAGCAGGGAGTGTTTGGGACATGGGAAACCATAGGCGCGTCAAAACCGCGGCTCAATCCGGGTCCATCATCGTGACCGCCGCGATTTCCCTGTTTTTGATCTTGGGGCTATTGGGATTGGTTCTGGATTTGGGCCAAATTTACCTGATCAAAATCGAGCTGCAGCGGGCCGCCGACGCGGGAGCGCTGGCAGGAGCCAGGGCCTTGTTCTTTCCTCAGGTTTCCGCCCCTCCCCAATGCAGTCAGGCCCAGGCCCAGGCTTGGGAGATTGCTCAAGCCAATTATGTGAGCGGCTCGCCTCCCATTGTGGGGGTCCCATCTTCCTACAGTGTACCCTACGGCAGCTATAATTGGACCATCAAGACCTTTGTCCCGGGCTGTTCCTCCAGTTCCGGGACTTTCACCAATGCGGTGGCCGTCAAGGTCCGAAAAGAAAACATCCCTTTGTATTTCATGGGCATCTTTGGCTTCGGGCCTTTGAGCCTGGGAGCGGAATCCCTGGCCGCCATGGGCTGGGTGGGGAGTTTGAGCCCGGGAGTGAGTTTTGTTCTGGCCATGGGGAAGAAATATATCAAGACTGCTCCTGAAGAGACATATATCCGTTTTTATCCCGATGTCGCCGATACCGGCGGCTGGTTCTCCAAGGCCCCCAATTACCCCAGCAACAGTCTGATGAGAAGCTATCTGGAAAATCCCCAAACCATCCCGGCCTTAAGCCTGGGAGACACCGTCTATATGGATAATGGCGTGTTCGCCGATGTTTTGCATATCATTAAGGAGCAATACGAGGGGAAGATCGTGTGGCTGCCGGTGGTGAATGAAGTCAAGTTTAACCAATCCGCGCCCATTGCCGGGTTTACCCCTTTTCTGATAACCTTGGTGGAGTTAACTGGACATAAGTATATTAAGGGGCTGGCCCTGCAATTAACTGAAGTCCCTGGGAGCGTCTCGGACCCCGGCGGTGATGATTGCGGCTTGCTCATCGCGCCCCGGTTGGTGCAGTGAGCATGGAAGTGAGCAGTTGCTCATGAGCCGCCGGCTCACCCATAAATTATGAAAAGTTCTCGGGGTCGGGTCTAAACTTTGAACCTTGAATTTGAACTTTTCAGACCAGAGTACAATTTGCCGTTCTCCGTACCATCTCTCCCCGTAATTCCTTTCCATATCCTCCGGCAGTTGGCTTCAGGGGTTGCTCGAACCGGCAACTATTTGACATTTAACCTTACCCCTGCTAAAAATTGGAAAAATCAGAGGCTGTTACCATCAAGGGGAATCCAGGATCAGGGTTTTCCCTGATTGCCAGCCCTCTATGGAGTGATTTTATGCTTGTCGTTATGGATAAAAACGCCACCCCGGCCCAGGTTGAGGCGGTGGTGGCCAAGGTTGAATCCCTGGGTTTTGCGGCCCAGCCCATGCCCGGGGGGGAACGGGTGGCGGTGGCCATTTTGCGCAACCCGGGTCCGGTGGACCCATCACTGTTTCTGGATATGCCCGGGGTGCTCCAGGCCATTCCCGTAACCCGGCCCTACAAGCTGGTGAGCCGGGAGGTGAAGCGGGAAGACACCATTCTTCACCTGGCTGACGGCGTGGAGTTGGGCCGGGGCCGGTTTGTGGTCATGGCCGGGCCTTGCGCCGTGGAAAGCGAAATCCAGGCCCTGACCATCGCGGCCCGGGTCAAGGCGTCCGGCGCCCAGGTCTTTCGGGGGGGCGCTTACAAGCCGCGCACTTCGCCTTACAGTTACCAGGGTCTGGGGAAGGCCGGTTTAAAGATCCTGCAGAAAGTCAGGCAAGAAACCGGCCTGCTCATTGTCACCGAAGCCGTGGACCACGACTCCCTGAAACTGGTGGCGGAATACGCCGACATCATTCAGATCGGGGCCAGGAATATGCAGAATTTCACCCTGCTGCGCCGGGCCGGCCAGTTGGGCAAGCCGGTGCTCCTCAAGCGGGGGATGTACGCCACCCTGGAAGAGTGGTTCATGGCCGCGGAATATATCATGGCCGAGGGCAACCCCCAGGTGGTGCTGTGCGAACGGGGGGTGCGGGCCATCGGCGAGCACGCCCGCAACCTGCTGGACCTGGCCACCGTTCCCGCGGTGCGCCGGGAGAGCCATCTGCCCATCATGGTGGACCCCAGCCACGCCGCGGGCCGCCGGGACCTGGTGTCCCCTCTGGCCCGGGCCGCGGTGGCCGCGGGGTGCGACGGGCTGCTCATCGAAGTCCATCACGAGCCGGAAAAGGCCATGTCCGACGGGGCCCAATCACTTTACCCGGATCAGTTTGACCAGTTGATGCGGGATATCCAGACCCTGCGTCCCGGGGGCTGGAATTGAGGGAAATCCTTCTGGACTTGCCGGGGCGGCCGGACAGTTACCGGATTTTAGTGGCTCCGGGCTTGCGCCGCCGCCTCCCGGAGCTTCTGGCTCCGTTAAACCCTTCCCGCCCCTTGTTCCTGATTTCCGACGAACGGGTGGCCCGTCTGCACGGCGCCGCGGTGAAGGGGGACCTGGAAGAGGCCGGTTACAATTCCCTCCTCTTAACCACTCCGGTGGGGGAAAGGGCCAAGACCTGGGGCGTGGTGCAGCGCCTGGCCCGGGAACTCCTGGCCCGGGGTGCCCACCGGCGCTCTCTTCTCCTGGCCTTGGGGGGCGGGGTGGTGGGGGACGCCGCCGGATTCCTGGCCTCCATCTTCATGCGGGGCATCCCCTTCGTGCAAATCCCCACCACTGTTTTGGCCATGGTGGACGCGGCCATCGGCGGCAAAACCGCCATCAACCTGCCGGAAGGAAAAAATCTCCTGGGCACTTTTCACCAACCCCGGCTGGTGGCCATAGACCCGGAATTTCTGGAGACCCTGCCCCCGGCCCAGCGGCGGAACGGCCTGGCCGAGGTTTTGAAGGCCGGGTTTATTCGCGACCCAGACCTGCTGGCAAGGCTGGACGCGGCCCGGGGCCGTCTCTTTGAAGACTTTGAGGAGCTGGCCGACATCATTTACCGGACGGCGGCCATCAAGGCCCGGGTAGTGGCCGCGGACGAACGGGAGGGGGGTTTAAGGCGCATCCTCAATTTCGGCCACACCCTGGGCCACGCCCTGGAGCAGGCCTCCCGCTACCGCCTGCCCCACGGTCCGGCCGTGGCCTGGGGCATGGCCGCGGCCCTCTACCTGTCGGAAAGATTGTGCGGCCTTCCCCATGAGGAAGCCCGGCGGGGGCGGAGTCTCCTTCGGTCCTTCGGCCTCCTCCGGCGGCCCCCGGCCCTGGACCCCCGGGCGGTGCTGGCGGCCCTGCCCATGGACAAGAAGCGGGAAGCAGGGGGGCTGGTCTTTATCCTGCTGCGCCGCCTCGGGGAGCCGGTGATTCACGAAGGGGCGCCCCTGGGGTTAATTGAGGAGGCGCTGATAAACGCGCTTTCGGGGGAAAGATAATAAAGAACAGGTTTCAGGTCTCAGGTTGCAGGTTTCAGGTTTCAGGTTTTTACTCGTTCCCAGGTTGAACTTGGGAACCAGTCATTCATGAGTCTTCGACGTGTAGGGTGCGCACGTCACACCATCTTTACGGCTTATTGAGGAAGGCTTCGCTTGGCGGGCACGGAGGCCCGCCCCATCAAGAAGTCCCTTATTCCATATATTAACCTGCCCAGGTGGGAGGATCCCCATGCGCTGGCGGCTGGTTATTTTAGGATTGGCGGTTCTGGCCTGGGCGGGCCTGGCCTGGGGAGCAGGTTCCATGAAAAAAGAGGGTCAAGCAATAGTTCTCAAGCCCGTGGGAATGGTAAAAATCCAGGGCGAGCGGGCCTTTCTGGAAATCCAGCCGGAGCTGGCCCCGGCCCTGGACGGCCTGACGGGCTTTTCCCACGTCTGGGTCTTTTACTGGTTTCACGAGCATGATAATCCCGCGGACCGGGCCACCCTCAAGGTTCACCCCCGGCGGGACCCGGCCAATCCGCTGACCGGGGTCTTTGCCACCCGGTCGCCGGTGCGCCCCAACCTCATCGGCCTCACCGCCTGCCGCATTGTGAAAGTGGAGCGCAATCGCGTAGAAGTCGCGGACCTGGACGCCCGGGACGGCTCTCCCATCCTGGACCTTAAGCCCTATATCCCCAAGGGGGACTCCATTCCCAAGGCCCTGACCCCGGAGTGGGTCAAGCGCCTCAGCAAGTCAGCGGATTAGCGGGTTGGCGGGTTAGCGGTCTGGCCGGTTAGCGAAATAATTGCCGAACTTCTAAACCGCCAAACCGCTGAACCGCTAAAAAGGAAACTCCGGCTCGCTAAGGCCCGCCATCAGCCCCGCTGCGGCCTTGAGGCCCCAAGTCAGGGCCGCCTCGTCGGGGTTGAAGTGGGGGGAATGTAGGGCCTGGGGCTTCTTCCCCGGGGGTTTCACTCCCAGGAAAAAGTAAAAAGCCGGGACCTGGGCGGCGAAATAGGAAAAATCCTCGCTCCCCATGGCGGGAAAGTGGCTCTTAAGGCGCTCCGGCCCCAGCACCCGGCGCAACACCGCCACGGCCTGATCCGTGAGCCGGGGATCATTTCTCAGGACGGGATAAATAGGCCGGGCCTCCAGTTCGATGCGGGCCCCGGTGGCCAGGGCCAGCCCCGCGAACTTCCGGTTAAGTCCTTCCTCTACTTCCCGGCGCACCCCATCCTGCAGGTAACGGAGACTCCCCTCCAACACCACCTTATCCGCCAGGATGTTGAAGCGGCTGCCGCCGGAGATAGTGCCGAAGGTAAGGACCACGGGGTGTCGGGCGTCAATGCGCTGGGCCAGAAAACTCTGGATGAGGCCCAGGGCCTGGGCGCTCACCAGGATGGGGTCCACTCCCCGGTGGGGAGTGGCGCCGTGAGCCGGTTTGCCGATGACCGTGAGGGTGAGATGGCACGCCCCGGCCATAACTTCCTCCCGGTGGTAGCGCACGTGTCCCGCCTCCAGGTTGGGGGCCACGTGCAGGCCCGCCACCGCGGCCACCCGGGGATTATCCAGGACCCCGGCGGCCACCATGCCCGGCGCGCCGCTGGTTCCGTCCTTGGGCGCCTCTTCCGCGGGTTGGAAGATGAAACGGATTTCCCCGGCTAGGCGGTCCTTGAGCCGGCTAAGGAGGCGGGCGGCGCCCAGGGCGACGGCCAGGTGAAAATCATGGCCGCAGGCGTGCATCACCCCTGGCGTCCGGGAGCGCCAGGGAACCTCAACCTTTTCCTTGAGGGGGAGGGCGTCCATGTCAGCCCGCCAGGCCACGGCCTGGCCGGGGCGGGCGCCGGTGAGCTTCCCTACCACTCCGTGTCCGGCGATGCCGGTGGTTACTTCCAGTCCCAGGTCCCGGAGGTGGCCGGCCACCACCCGGGCGGTGCGCTCCTCTTCGTGGGACAGCTCCGGGTGCATGTGGAAATCCCGGCGCAGGGCGATGACTTCATCCTCCATCTGCCGGGCCAGGATTTCGATTTCGGCTAAGATTTTTTCCATGAGCAAAACTTTGCGTTCTTGGCGTCTTGGCGAGAGACATTTATATCACGCCAAGACGCCAAGACGCAAAGATAAGGATCAATCAACCCCCCGGATTACCGGCGTATCATCCCCATCGCCGGCAAGACGCCAAGACGCAAAGATAAGGATCAATCAACCCCCTGGCAAGTAATAATTCCCCGTTCCCCCAGTTTGCCTTCCACCTGAAAGACAGGCCCTAAAAACTGCTCGATAACCCAGATGTTGGTGAGGAAGTGGGACGTGATTTCTTCGGTTACCATGACGGAAGCTCCCCGGACCTGGGTGAGATAGAGGACCATCTGATCCGCCAGATGGCGGTCCACCGCGGCCTGGCTGTTCCTAAAGGTCAGGTAGGCGTCGGCCACTTCGTCGGCCACCTTTTCCGCGGGCTTGCCCCTTACGCCCAGGGCATTGAAGCCGACTCGGGGACCCCATAGAAAAACGAAGCTGCCGGGGTCCAGACCCGAGGCCTCCATCAACTCCACCGGCAAATCGGCGCCCAGGCGCTCTTTAAGCTGTTGGGCCTGGCGGCGCATGATGTGCTCCGGCAGGCGGGAAACCGCGGACAGGCCGCGGAACGCCGCGGCGGATGGCGGCTTCCGCCACTCCACCCCGGTGAGGCTCGGGGCCGGGGTGATTTCCAGCCGGATTTCGCCCCCGCCCCGGGGATACCAACCCCAGCGGGCCAGTTCCATGGTCACGCGGCCCCCCATTTGACCCAAGGCCGGCAAAAAGACGTGCATAAGGTAATGGGCCGGGGGGCTCCAGGGCACGTGGGTGCCGCCCCGCAGGACCAGGGTGGAAGGTAGGGCCGCTTTTAAGAGGGGAGGTAAAAGAGCCTGGGCCACCAGGGAGACGGACCCGGCGCTGCCGGTCTTTTCCGCCACATCGAAGAGATAGCGGCCCGGCTGGGGGGGCCGAGGGCGAAAAGTGAGCGTCTGGCTGGTCAGTTCCGCGCCGTGGACTTCCGCCTGGGTGACCCGGGCCAAGGCCTTGACCGCGGTGAGATGCTGGGGCCGCAGTCCCGGCTTGGCGCGGCCGGCCCGGATATTTTCGATGGAGACCGGGGTTCCCAGCAGGGCCGCGAGAGAGAGGGCGGTGCGCAGGATCTGCCCGCCCCCCTCGCCGTAAGAGCCGTCCAGGCGCAGCATGAATCAGGTGTCAGGTGTCAGGTTTTAGGTTTTAGGTGTCAGGTTTTAGGTTTTAGGTTCGGATGTCAGCGTTTCATCATTTATCTCCTGACCCCTGACCCCTGAAACCTGATTCAAGATTAGTCCAGAATAAAAATCACTTCCATCTTGACCCGGTAGGTGTGGATCTTGTTGTCTTTGACGGAGACGCGCATCTCGGCAATACGAAGGCCAGTAATGCCCCGGAGGGTTTTGGCCGCCCGTTCGAAACCCACTTTCACCGCGTCATCAAAGCCGTCGGGGGATTCGGCAATAACGTGAGTAACCCTGGCCACATTAGTGTCTTTAGACATCTCCAGGCCCTCCTTGAATTAGAATGGCTTAGCCCTCCGGTGAGGGGCGCCGCCCCGGCGCCGGAATCTCCTTAAAGATAATGCCGTTTCATCCTATTGCAAGGCAAAGTGGGAGACTAATTGAGATTTAAGGTCTATGACAGGGATTTATAGGAGATAGGGTCGGCGAGGCCCACCTGCGCAAATCCCTTGA
>VGSW01000120.1 GCA_016874915.1 Deltaproteobacteria bacterium | reverse complement strand
CGGTCTTATCGGAGCAGATCACGGTGGTGCAGCCCAGGGTTTCCACCGCCGGCATCTTCCTCACCAGAGCGTTTTGCTGGGCCATCTGGCGCATCCCAATGGCCAAGGCCCCGGTGACAATAGCGGCAAGCGCCTCGGGCACCGCGGCCACCGCCAGGGCGACGGCAAACATCAACATGGTTATAATAAACTCCAGGTCAATTTTGCCGCCTATAGCCTCCCGCATTATACTGATAGCGGCAACCAGGAAACATACCAATACGGCAATGATTCCTAGCCATTTACCGATCTCTTCCGCCCTTTTCTCCAGAGGCGTCTTTTCTGCCTTGACAGCAGTCACCTCTTCGGCGATCTTGCCGAATTCTGTGGCCATGCCGGTGGAAGAGACCACCGCCTTACCCCTGCCGTAGGTAACTGTGGTGCCGGCAAAGACCATATTCTTTCGGTCACTTACACGGACCTCGGCCGGCAAGGGCTTTATGTCCTTGTCAATGGGGAGGGATTCTCCGGTGAGGGGAGCCTCATCGCACCTTAAGGAGTGGGTCTCAACCAGCCTTGCGTCAGCGGGTATCCTTTCACCCGCCTCCAGAAGCATTATGTCTCCAGGGACGAGTTCCGCCGAGGGGACCTCTTTTGCCACGCCCCCTCTCAAGACGTTTATAACCGGGGAAAGCATCTTTTTTAAGGCTTCCAGGGCCTTTTCTGCCCGATACTCCTGGGTAAAACCCAGAGCTGCACAGAAAACCACGATCACCCCGATGATGGCGGCATCCACGATCTGCCCAATAATGGCGGAAAGCGCTATAGCCACCAGAAGAATGATGATGAGAATGTTTTTGAACTGATTGATAAAAATGGTGAAGGGGGAGACTCTTTCTTCCTTTTTCAGCTCATTATAACCGTATCTTTCCAGTCGCCTTTCAATTTCATCCTCGGCCAAACCATGGTGGATGTCGGTGTCAAGTTCCTTCAAGACATCTGCCAACCCCATCGAATGCCAGACTGGTTGTTCCATAAGATAGCCTCTTAATAACTGGTTATTTCAAGTTTTGCAACCCAGCGTGCCTGGTTCAGCAACCTTGACGGTCGCTTTCAAAAATGGTTTTGGGGACCTCTTTGCGGTGGATACCCCCAAAGTTTTTGTTCTTGAGGCCGAATCCTTATCGACCGGCACGATAGCACAAATTGCGCTGAAAAAGTATTTTTTCAGATTTTGGGCTTGCCACCCGTTGCCCGCGGCTAGTGGCCACGCCTTTCCACGGCCCTGTCTTTCCCAAAGCGCAAACCAAACCCCCTATCCTCCCCGGTCGTCAATCACCCACAGGCTTTCTATCCTCCCCCCGGCGGGCCTGCCACTTTGCGGCCAGTTCCTTTTCCGCGCCTTCTTCTCCAGGTTCGTAAAACCTCCCCCCCTGCAACTCCTCCGGCAGGTAATCCTGCTCCACCCAGTGGCCGGGAAAGTCGTGGGGATATTTATAGCCCCGGCCATGGCCCAAACCTCGGGCGTCCCGGTGGGTATCCTGGAGGGGAGTGGGCACCCGGGTGGCCCCCTTGTCCTGGAGGGCCGCCTTGGCCCGGAAATAAGCCTGGGTGGAATTGCTCTTGGGGGCCAGGGCCAGGTATATGGTGGCCTGGGCCAGGTGATAGACCGCCTCGGGGAGGCCTACCCAGGTGAGGGCCTGGGCCGCGGCCGCGGTATGGGAAAGGGCCTGGGGATCGGCCAGGCCGATGTCTTCGGAGGCCAGGATGAGAAGCCGGCGCATGATGAGCCGGGGGTCTTCCCCGGCCTCCACCATCCGGGCCAGCCAGTAAAGGGCCGCGTCCACATCGGAGCCTCGGACGCTCTTGATGAAGGCCGAGAGGGTATCGTAATGGGCGTCCCCCTCCTTGTCATAGAGCAGTTCCCGGCGGGGCAGGCATTCCCTGGCCGTGTCCAGGTCCACCCGGATGATTCCCTGACTGTCCGGTTCAGTGCTCAGTACCGCCAATTCCAAGGCGTTCAAGGCCCGGCGGGCGTCGCCCCCGGCCATGCGGGCC
Organism: Deltaproteobacteria bacterium; assembly: GCA_016874915.1. Classification (GTDB taxonomy): domain Bacteria; phylum Desulfobacterota; class Desulfobaccia; order Desulfobaccales; family 0-14-0-80-60-11; genus VGSO01. The sequence goes on along the minus strand of VGSW01000120.1, from coordinate 9,182 downwards.
AGATATTTCAGGGCTTCTTCCGAGATTTCTGTTCTCCAGGCCCCCAGACCCAGGTCCCGGTCCTGCAACGCCCGGCGCAGCAGGACCAGGGTTTCTTCGTCTTTAAGAGGCTCGAAGATAAAAATCCGGGCCCGGGAAAGGAGCGGGCCGATGATTTCAAAGTAGGGGTTTTCCGTGGTGGCCCCGATGAGGGTAAGGAGGCCCTCTTCCACGTGGGGCAGCAGAGCGTCCTGCTGGGCCTTGTTGAAGCGGTGGATTTCGTCGATGAGGACCACGGTGCGCCGGCCCTGGGCCTGCTCTTTTTTGGCCTCTTCCACCACTCGGCGCAGGTCCGCCACCCCGGACATCACCGCGCTGAGGCTGAAAAACCGGCATTTAAGGACCTGGGCCATGACCCGGGCCAGGGTGGTTTTGCCGCTTCCTGGCGGGCCCCAGAAGATCATGGAAGAAAAGAGACGGCCGGCCTTGATGGCCCGCCATAGCAGACGCCCCGGCCCCACCAGGTGCTGCTGGCCGGCGAATTCCTCCAGGGTCTGGGGGCGCACGCGGGCCGCCAGGGGCTGGGGCGGAGCGAAGAGGGATTTCATAGTTTTCAGTTTTCAGTTTTCAGTTAAAAATCTCGTCTATGACAAGTTTATTCCTGATGGGGCGCCCTGTTTCATAGGATAAGCAATTTTTTTCTGCTCTTAAAATGTAGCCGCAGGCTTCAGCCTGCGCTTGTAAGGCCCCCATCTGCCAATAATGGTGGGGCGGGCCTCCGTGCCCGCCGAGCATTGGCTTCTGGATTAAGCCCCGAAAATGGTGCGCCATGTGCACCCTGCATTAATTTTTTTTGGTTTTGGGTGTTCCCTTGGAACATGAATGGCTCATTCCCAAGCTGTGGAATGCCATTATCGCCCAAGCTCAGCTTGGGCAAAAAGCCCGGTCCCCAAGTTCAACTTGGGAACCAGAATTGCCAACAGCCAACTGCTCACCGCTCACTGCTCACAGCTCACTTTACTTTGACAAACGGATACCTCTCCTTCATCTCCCGGGTCACCAGGCCCAGGCCGCACTGGTTGTGGACGGTTTCCACCACCACGATGACTTCCGCCGCGACGAAGTCGATGTGGCCCTTAAGGCCCCGGGCGGCCAGTTCATCCAGGAGGAAGCGGTCCAGGGCCTGCTCCACCTCCTGGCTGGAGAGTTCGCCTTTATGCCCCCGGCGCTTCATGCGCACGTAAAACGCGGCGTCGCCGATTTCCTCGATGAAGTCCAGGACTCTTTCCTGCAGCCGGGGCAGCAGGTTCTCCAGAGTAAAAGGGAAAACCAGCCGGACCGGAGTGATGGTGCTCAGGATATTAGGAAGATAAGGTTTCTCCTCCCAGCCGCGCCGCAGGGTTTCCAAGAAACTCACCACATCTGGAACCTTTCCCAGGATCACTTCCCGGAAGCCGCTGGGGTGAAATTCTCCCAGTTCTTCCAACTCTCTAAGGAGCCGGGACTCTTCCTCCGTCTGGCTGGTGATGACCACGTTCCAGTCTTTCATGGCGCTCTCCAGATGATTTTATCCGGCCAAAAACCGGGGCAGGCTTGCTTTGGGATAAATTATTAATTAATATTAAGAAAAAAGATCGCACAAACAAGGGGCTGCATGATGTTTGGTTACAGTTGGGGACCGATTTTAATAATATTGTTGATTGTGCTCATCCTTTTTGGCCCCCGGCGCCTGCCGGAGTTGGGGGAGAGCATCGGCAAAGCCATCAAAGGCTTTAAAAAAGCTCACGAAGAGCCGCCGGCCCAGCAAGAGATCACCGGCGCCGGGACCGCCAGCGGCCAAGCCGCCGCGGCCAAGCCGGGAACTTGCCCCCAGTGCCAGAAAGAAGTGGGGGGAGAATTCGCCTTCTGTCCCCACTGCGGCCACAAGATGAAGGCTTAAACCGGCGAAATGGATTTTTTCGGCATCTCCTTTACGGAACTGGTCGTTCTGGCGGCTCTGGCCTTTATTCTGTTCGGCCCGGAGAAACTGCCGGAATACGCCGAAAAGGCCGGCCGCCTGGTGGCCCGGCTGCGCCAATCCACGGCGGAGATGACCGAGCAGTACAAGAAGCCTTTTCAGGAAGCCAAGGAATCTTTCCGCAGCACCGCGGCCTCCTTTCCTAAAGTACCCCCCATTCCCCCACCGCCGTCGGAGTTCCTGAACGAGATCGAGTGCCCTCAATGCGGCCACGTGGTGGATAGAGAATTTCGCTTTTGCCCCAGTTGCGGGCATAACCTGAAGGAAGAGTCCCCGTACTCGGAGGTTCCCCATGAATTTCCCTGTCCCGAATGCCTTATCACGGTGACCCGGGATTTCATCTTTTGTCCCCATTGCGGCTGCGGGTTGGAAGAACATAAGAAACTTAAAAAGCCCAAAGCAAAAGTTAATTAATCCCTCACCGGCTTTAAAGTAAAATCCCCGATGATCCGACCTGTAAACAAGAGCGACATCCAGAGGGTTCTGGAAATTATCAATGAGGCCGCCCAGGTTTATAAGGGGGTCATCCCTGAAGACTGTTGGCAAGAACCTTACATGCCCGAGGAGGAGCTGCGGGAGGAGATGGCCGCGGGTGTCAGGTTCTGGGGCTATGAAAGGAACGGCCGCTTGCTGGGCGTAATGGGCCGCCAGGATCTGGGGGAAGTGACCCTGATCCGCCATGCTTATGTGCACCCTGAGGCCCAGCGCCTGGGAATCGGGGCGTCTTTATTGGCCCATCTGCCGGAAGGCGTCACCCAGCCCCTCCTGGTGGGCACCTGGGCCGCGGCCTGGTGGGCTGTCCGGTTTTACGAGAAACACGGATTCCGCCTGGTCTCCCCCGAGGAAAAAGACCGTCTGTTGCGCACCTACTGGACCATATCCCCCAGGCAGATAGAGACGTCGGTGGTGCTGGCGGACGGGCGCTGGTTCAGCCGGGGAACCCGGCCGTGAAGGTCTGCCCCCAATGCGGCCGCCAGGTGGGGGAAAACCTGCTCTCCTGCAACAACTGCGGCAATTGGCTGGTGGGCGAGGAGCCCCAGAAAAAAATCCCCCTGAGGCGGCGCCTGTGGCCGGCAGTGGCAGAAAACTACCTCTTGTTGTTAATGGTGTTGGCCTGGGTGATGCTACTCTATATCCTGGTCAAGCCCATCTTCCAAACTATTTTCACCCATCCCCTGGGACCTTTCCTGATCCTGGTGGGTGCCAGCGTTCTCTCTCTTATTGCCCTTTATCGCCAATTAATCATGAAGTAAGGGGCGGGAAAGCGGTCAGGTTACAACTCCACCACTTCCGAATCAATGGGCTGGCCCATGAACAGGCTGGCCAACTGCTGAAAGCGGGGGGTGAGATCGGTGGTGAGGTAGCGCCGCCCCACGCCCCGGCTCAATCGGGTCTCAATCTCCGGGTGACGCCGCAGGTAGTCCACCAGTTTCTCCGCGGTCACCTGGCCGGAACAGATCAGGCTCACGCCCTCCCCCAGGATGGCCTTGACCTTGTCCTTTAAAATGGAGTAATGGGTGCATCCCAGGATCAAGGTGTCCACCTGGGCGGCTATTAGCTGCTCCAGGTACCGGCGGAGAATCATGTTAGTGCCCTCCCACTCCTGCTCCCCTTCCTCGATGAGGGGCACCAGCAGCGGGCAGGCCTGTTGAAAAACTTCCACCTCCGGGTCCAGTTTCTTCAACTCCAGCTCAAAAGATTTGGATGCTACGGTGCCCTCGGTGGCAATAACCCCGATGCGTTTGATGCGGGACCGGGTTAGGGCTTCTTCCACGGTGGGAATTAATACCCCCAGCACCCGGTTCTCGGGATAACGATCCGGTAAATAAACCTGCTGCACGGTGCGCAGGGCCTTGGCGGACGCGGTGTGACAGGCCAGGATGATGAGGCGGCAGCCTTGGCTGAACAAATAGTTCAGGGCCTGCTCGGTGAACCGCAGCACCACCCGTTCGGAACGGGTGCCGTAGGGAATCCGGGCGTTGTCCCCCAGATACAAATAGTCGTACTGCGGCAGCACCTGCAAAAACTCCCGCAGCACCACCAGCCCCCCGAAACCTGAATCAAAGACGCCGATCATGTTGCACAGACTTTTCCACAGATTTCACAGATAGCACAGATTTATTAAAAATCTGGGAAATCTGTGTAATCTGTGGATCAAATCATTTTACTCCGACAGCCTGAGCAGCGTGCCTCGTTGGTAAGCGGACTTCAAGGTATAGCACACCAGGGCGTAGCTGGCTAGGAGGTATATCACACTTTGGGAGAAGCCGTAAAGCAAGGGGTGGGCGGAATCAGCCGGAAAGCCGTAAAAGTGGCGGAAATATTCCAGAAAATAGGTGAGAGGAATAATTTGGGCCAGTTCCCGGGCGCCGGGAGGAAGGACCTGGACCGGGTAGTACAGGCCGCACAACAGCAGCATGAGGTAGGAGAAGGCCCAGGCCGCCACTTCCGCCCGTTGGCCGAAGCGCAGCACCAGGGCCAACACCGCGGCGCCGATGATGGCCGCGTTCAGGAACATGCCTATAATGAAGATGGCCAGCCCTCCCCAGCCGGGGCGGGACAGGTCCATGTCAAAAAACCACATGCTCAGGACCCCCATGACCACAAAGACCAGAAAGCCCCGAGCCAGGCCCACCAGGCCCGAGCCGGCCAGGATATGGGTCAGCCGGATGGGCGCGATGAACTCGTGCTTCAGGCTTTTGGCCCACACGGAGTAAAGGAGGGCGTAGGACAGGTCCAACTGGGCGATCTGGATGGTGTTCATGGTCACCGCGCCGATGAGGATGAAGGTGACGGTTTCCGGGTCCAGCTTGAGGAAGCGGGTGAGCAGGCCCACGGAAAAAATGGCCACTCCGGGCCAGAACAGCATCTCAAAGACGGCGAAGACATTGCGCCGGTTCACCAGGGCGCTGCGGGCCGCAAAAGCCCAGATCTTGGCGAAGTCAGTGGGTAATCTCATGGTAAATCTCGGTTAAGTCCACTTCTTTGACCCGCACCTGGGCCACATTCTTGCGGGTCTGGGAAACGGCCTCCAGGATGGCCGCCAGGCGCTCCTCCACCCGATCCACCTGGAGCTCCACCCGGTCCGGCTGGAGTTGGTGGGTCAGCACTCCGGGAAGGCGGGCGTAGTCCAGGGCGGGGAGGCCGTCCTGGAACACGATGGTGAGGCGGTCTCCCAACCCCAGGCGGCGCTGCAACTCCGGGATGCGGCCCCGGGCCAGGACGCGGCCTTCTTTCAGGAACCCCACCTCGCCGCAAAGCGTCTCCGCTTCCCGGAGATTGTGGGTGGTAAGGAGGATGGTAAGCCCCGTTTCCCGGTTCAACCGGAGAATTTCTTCCCGGATGAGCTGGGCCATGTCCGGGTCCAGGCCGGTGGTGGGTTCATCCAGAAAAAGGAGCTCCGGGGTGTTGATCAGGGCCTTGGCCAGGGCCAGACGCTGCTTGAGGCCGGAAGACAGCCGCTCGAAAGTAACCCGGCGGTGTTCGACTAACCCGAACAGGTTAATAAGTTCCGCCACCCTGGCGTTTAAGGACCGGCCTCCCAGGCCGTAAAGGCGGCCGTAAAACCGCAGGTTTTCCTCCACCGTGAGGCACCAGAGGAAGTGGGCCCCGGTGGCCGCCAGATTGATGCGCTCCCGGAGGCGGTGGGCGTCTTTGACCACGTCCAGGCCCAGGACCCGGGCCTGACCTTGATCAGGGCGCAGCAAGGTGGCCAGGATGGAGATGAAAGTGGTTTTGCCGGCGCCATTGGGGCCCAGGATGCCGAAAATGGCGCCATACTCCACCTCCAGGTCCACCTGGTGAAGCACCTGCTTCAGGGGGCCGAAGGGCCGGTCCCGGAAGGATTTGCAGATTCCCTGGGCGACGATGGCGGGCATGGGTTAGCGGTTTAGCGGTTTAGCGGTTTGGCGGTTTAGCGGTTTGGCAGTCAGCCGCTAACTTTGCCGAAAGTTTTTAAGGTTCGGTTTTGAACACCATATTAAGTTATCAAATATCAAGGGACTGGCCAAGACTTTCCCGCCTTTTATCAACCCGCTAACACGCCAACCCGCTATCCCCCGGTTTCCTTGCAAATATCCAGCAACTACGGTAAATTATTTTAATATGAGTCAACAAGACCGCATCGTCAATCCCCGGCGCCAGATAGAAGACGCGGGCCTGGAGGTGGGTCTCAGACCCAAGTCCCTGGCGGAGTTCGTGGGCCAGCCGGAGGTGCGCCGCAACCTGGAAATCGCCATCGCGGCCGCCCGGGGCCGGGGCGAGGCGGTGGACCACATCCTGGTGCACGGCCCGCCGGGGCTGGGCAAAACCACCCTGGCCTATATCATCGCCCACGAGATGGGCGCCGGCATCAAGACCACCTCGGGGCCAGTGGTGGAGCGGTCCGGGGATTTGGCCGCCCTGCTCACCAATCTTCAATCCCGGGACGTGCTGTTCATCGACGAAGTCCATCGCCTGCCCACGGTGGTGGAAGAAATCCTTTACCCGGCCATGGAGGACTTCCGTCTGGATTTGATCATCGGGCAGGGGCCGGGGGCGCGCTCGGTGAAATTGGAACTGCCCCGGTTCACCCTGGTGGGGGCCACCACCCGGGCCGGGCTGTTGACGCCGGCCCTCCGGGACCGCTTCGGGCTGATGCTGCGGCTGGATTTTTACCAGCCGGAGGACCTGGTGCAGATCACCCGCCGGGCTGCCCAGGTGCTGGGGGTGGATATTGACGACGACGGGGCCTGGGAGATCGCCCGGCGCTCCCGGGGCACCCCCCGCATCGCCAACCGTCTCTTAAAAAGGGTGCGGGATTATGCCCAGGTGAAAGGCGATGGCCGCATCACCCGGGCCATGGCCGACGCCGGTCTTACCTTGCTGGAAGTGGATCATCTGGGGCTGGACCGCATGGACCGCCAAATCCTGTGCCTCATCCTGGAAAATTACGACGGCGGCCCCGTGGGCCTGGGCACCCTGGCCGCGGCCCTCTGCGAAGAAGAAGACACCCTGGAAGACGTCTATGAGCCCTACCTCATTCAGAGCGGCTTCCTGCAACGCACTCCCCGGGGGCGGGTGGCCACCGCCCGGGCCGCGGAGTATTTCGGCAAAGCGGCTAGAAAAGGAATATTCCCCAAACTTTTTTGATCCACAGATGACGCAGATTTCACAGAAATTTAATTTTAAAAAAGATCCACGTACTTATAATATCATTGGCGCGGCTATGGAAGTTCATCGTCATTTGGGAGCGGGTTTTCTGGAGCAAGTATATCACGAGGCCTTAGCCTTGGAATTTGAAAGACGAGAAGTTCCGTTTAAGCGGGAAGTTGAATTACCAGTATTTTATAAGGGAGAAAAACTTGGGGCATCTTACCGAGTTGACTCTCTTTGTTTTGATTCAGTTCTTGTTGAATTAAAAGCCCTATCAAGATTAAGTGGTGTTGAGGATTCTCAAGTCATAAATTATTTAAAAGCAACGGGGCATGAAATCGGACTGCTTCTAACCTTTGGGGCTTCATCACTGGAATATCGGCGCTTTGTTTTTTCAAAATCAGTGAAATCTGCGAAATCTGCGGAGAGATAATCCTCATTCCTCCTGCAGCTAAGCCGCTTCCAGATTCTCCAGGGCATTATGGATATTCTCGCATTCCAGGCAGGGCACGACATTATCCCGGCCCCTGGAGGTGAAGATAGTCTCTCGGCTGCCTTCACATCTGGGGCATTTTTCCGCAGTCATCCGCAGTTCAGTGACGAACTTATCTAAGATCGAAACATCGATATTGACTTGCATGCGTCGCTCCTATTTTCCCCCTCATTAGGTATAAGTTAACCATCATGAACCATTGCCGCCACTGTGGTCGCACCGACCGGATAACTTCCTCCCGCCTGGGATATTGCGCCGGGTGCATCCGGGCGCACTTTGCCCAGGTCTGGCCCGAGATTGAGGCCCTGCACCACGAATCCCGCCGGACCTTCAATCTGCCCCTCACCCCGCCCCGGGACCCCCAGGGCAAGTCCTGCACCCTTTGCTTTCACGCCTGCCGGATTCCCGAAGGAGGCTATGGCTTCTGCGGGGCCCGGCGGGTCAAGGACGGCAAGCTTCGGGGCGGCACTGCGGCGGGCGCGGGATTGAGCTATTACTACGACCCTCTTCCTACTAACTGCGTGGCCGACTGGTTCTGCCCCGGGGGCACCGGCTGCGGCTATCCCCGCTATGCCAACGCGCCGGGCCCGGAAAAGGGGTGGAATAACCTGGCGGTCTTTTACCACGCCTGCAATTTCAATTGCCTTTACTGCCAGAACTGGACGTATAAAAGGGCCACCTTCCGGGGAGACCGGGTTTCGGCCCTGGAGCTGGCCCAGGCGGTGCGCTCCAATACCGCGTGCATCTGCTACTTCGGGGGCGACCCCACGCCCCAGCTGCCCCACGCCCTAACCGCGTCCCGCCTGGCTTTAGAGCTTGTCCAAGCCGCCGGCCGCAAGCTCAGAGTCTGCTGGGAGACCAACGGGGCCATGCAGGAAGAATGGCTTAAACCTTTGGTGGAAAGCTGCCTGGACAACGGCGGCGTCATCAAGATCGACCTCAAGGCCTTCAGCGAAGAGATCCACCTGGCCCTGTGCGGGGTGTCCAATTCCCAGACCCTGAAAAATTTTGCGCTTCTGGCCGGGAGATTCGGGGAGCGCCCGGAGGTGCCCCTTCTCACCGCCAGCACCCTGATGGCGCCGGGCTACGTGGACCTGGAGGAAATCCACGGCCTGGCCAGGTTTATCGCCGCCCTCAACCCGGAGATTCCCTACAGCCTGCTGGCTTTTCATCCCCAGTTCTACCTCACCGATTTGCCCATTACCTCCAAGAATTTTGCCTTTCAAGCCCGCCAGGCGGCCCTGGACGCCGGGGTGCGCCAGGTTAATCTGGGCAACTTGCACCTGCTGCGCTAAGCAAATCGCTGATAGCTGATTCAAGTCTCGGTCAATTTCAGGAATTTGGAAGGCGAAAATCCTGGAATCCCTAATTGATGGCATCGAGAAAAAAGCATTTTATACAAGAGCCTCTTGCAAAATGGCTCGGGATTGCCTGAAAAAGGTATCCGACAGCCAAAATTAAGCAACTCCCTATGGATGGCTTGATGGGAATACGGCAATTTGGGAGTAAAATCGCCGATTTTCACCAACTTTGGGCGCGCCTCTCTCCCATAACTTGAAA
>VGSW01000119.1 GCA_016874915.1 Deltaproteobacteria bacterium | reverse complement strand
CCCGCTCCGCTTGCCGCAAAATCCCGATGACCTGCTCTTCCGTAAACCGCTTCTTCTTCATCCCGAATCTCCTTGGGTTCAGGAGATTCTAACATTTCTGCCGGGCTAGTTTCCGGGGAGCAGGCCACAGGGAATAGCCTATTTGAATCAACACCCCAAGCCATATGTCTGGAAGAAAATATAGCGAGACTTATGTGTTATCCCACTAGTAACTGTTCCACCTGCAATTTCCTAACCGGACAGTGCTGTTGAAAATGTCCTTTTGAGGTTAAGACGCGGTCAGAAAAGAGCAAAGTTTATCATCAGGGGGAAACTTCTGACGAAAAGGGCAGAATTTCCTTTGATCAAAGCATACTTCACCCTTGCCATTTGCCATGAGCACCGGATCCCCCATGAGAAGGCCCGGCCTGTTTAACCCTCCAAGGCCCTCAGGCCCAGGCAAACGTGGGTGGCGCGCCGCTCCGGACCCACAGGGCGGCAAACTGCAGCTGCTCCATGGCGGCCGCGGCCACCTTGAGGATGATCTTGCCGGCATGCCGGACAATCTTGGCCGCCACGTCTATGAGCCGACGCCGCAGGGTGGCGGCATAGGCCCCCAGCGGAATCACCTCCTTGCAGACATCCTCCTTGAAGCACTCAAAGAGGAAAAAGGCCACCAGCATGGTGTAATAAAGGGCCGCATTGGGCGCAAACCGCAAAAAAGGCAGCTCTTCAAAGCCGAAGTCCTTCAGGCCGCGGTGCACCAGTTCATCCGCCCCCCGGCCATGATAGCCGGCGATGATGCCCTCCGCCTCCAGATAACCCTTCCGGCCCGCCGCGGCCAGGCGTTGATCAATGGCCTGTGCCATCCCCAGGTTGGTATAGAAGATGGACAGCGGCCGCACATAAGGAAGCAGCCGTTGCCGCCCCGGAACACGGCGTCGATGAGCAGGCCTTCCCAGGTCAACTGCAGGGGTTGAAAGCCGTTCACCTTTTTATACGTCGGCTCCACCCCATGGCGCTTCCGGGCCTCATCGTTATCCATCACCATGGTGTCCAGGCCCAGGACCACCACCTGGGGCTTCCGAATCTTAATCCTACTACGTGGAATTATTGATTAACCCTTAACAAATACTGACAAATCCCCCCTGACCCCCCTTTAGCAAAGGGGGGAAAATGAAAGGATTTTTTGACTACTGAACGCAGTAGCATTAAGCCGCCACCGGAACAACTGCTTCAGCAAGGCGCGAAACAGCCAGATGCGATGCCAGGAGAAGGCGCCCAAAAATCTTTTGACCGCATGGGAGGAGAGCATCCGTTCCGGGGCCGTCTCAATGGCGGCGGCGTATCCCTCATCCTTTTTCAGGGCGTCAAAGTAGACCAGGTGACGGCTGGCGCCATCCAACAAGAAGCACAACAACTGCTTGAAGATCTCGGACACCGGCTGCCCCTTGGCATTCTTGCGGATGGAGCCGAAAAGACGTTCCAAAACCGGATAAATGGCTATGTTACGTAGATACCTTACAAAAAGGGTCAACCCGCCTCTGGAGGTCAAGGTGTCAGAAGTTGCTTCAACTCCATCGATAACGTTGCGATGGTTATTTCTACCAGCCATAGTAGCGCTTGTGACCACCTTTCACCTATTGGGTTTGGCTGAGCAAAGACGGATCGATAAATTGCCCATTAATATCAATAAGATAACCTATTACCAAATAACGTGCAAGTAATAAATCGCTCACTTTGGGAGATAGATAATTATAATTAAACTACGTAAATTTGCCTTTATAACGAGGAGAGCATTGAGCTGAAAGTCATACTTTCAATATCCTTAATATCGTCGAACCCGCTGAGCGGCTGGCCGATCTGCTGAACCTGTAAGGCTTTTGCTTTCCTCCCACCGAACTGTCGGCCCAGGTCAGGACCACCATTATCATAAGGACCAGGCGAAAAATATTCTCCCTGGTTCCCTGCCGGTTGTCTCCCTTTTTGAATCCGAAGCTAACAATCTTGATTGTCTTCCTAATATGGGGCTTCGGACATCTTGCTCCTAATCTTCCTCTGCCATTCACCTAGACCTTTTTTCGTCTTAAAGTATCGGGCAACATCCAGCTCCAGACTTTCCCAGGCCTGCTTGTCCTCCCTCAGCACCAGATAGTGAATGGTGCGGGCTAACAGCCAAACGTCCAGGTCAGTTCCTGAACCGATCCTCTCGGGTTTGGTCGGCATCTGGGCTGCGGTTGACCTGATCTCCGCCTCGATCCGAGCGATCTCCCGGCGGTACTCCGCCGGGAAGGCCCGATTATCCAAGACCAGGCCCTTGGGGGTGAGCCGGTAAAATTTGGGGAAAAACATGGCCGAGGATTGGGCAAAGCTGGTCTCAAAATAGGCAAACCGGTCATCGTCGTAGCGCACAAAGGGCTGGGAATTGCGACAGCGGATATTTTCCTGGCTAAAGGTGGCCTCGGTCCGCCGGTCCCCCACCTTAATCGTTCCTAAAAAGCGCATGGGTTCCCCGGCTATGCGGCGGCAGAAATAATGATGCCGGTACCCCCCGTGGGCGGCCCCGTTCCAACCCTCAATGATCCAGTATCGGGCTGGACCTGCTTCCAGGCGAAAACAAGTGGTGAACAGGTAATCCTGGACGGAGGCCACCTCTTTGTTTCCGTCTCGCACCACCAGCCGTGCCACCTGTTCGTCGTCTTTGGGCCAAGGTGTGATCAGCGCACTTACCTCATCCCCCAGGTCCAGGGTTCCTGGCTGCTTTTTCTCCAGCAAGGTAGAGAAAAATTCTTTTACCTTGACCTTCCCGGTATGACGAAGGCAATCTTGAGCGCCAAGAGAAGCGGCAGTGGACTTAACAGGCAGAGGCAAGTATATCAGGGAGATGACGAGATAGGTGAGGAACGACGTGGTTATCTTTAAGGCCAGGGGTTGCATCGATTTAAATGTAATCCTTACATGATTACCACCGTCTTGATAACCACAGGCAGAAACCTAGTCTCCGGCCACCAAAACCGCCATAACCCAGCGTCCGTCCATCTTCCTGAAGCCGGCCCGGTAGTCCAACGGGCGGCGGGTCTGCTTGGCCGCCACATATCCCACCTTGCCTTGGGGAGTGATTATCTTCAGCCAACGGTGGGGACCTTTAGGAGTCTCTTCCACCACCGCCTTGAACTCAGCCAATTTCACCACCTCATAGGAGAGAGTGGCCATCACCGGCGCCGACATACGGGGCCCGACCCGCACCTCCACCTGCTTGCCAGTGATCGCCAGATGCTGGAAAGGGTCGAGCTTGTCAGGAAAGGCGCTGAATACGTAGGGCGCCCAAAATTCTTGCCGGTCCTGGGAGAACCGCCCACCCATAGTGAGGATCTCTTCCAGGGTGCTCCAGAGTTGGCTATCCGGGGCCTGGGGCCTCCAAATCTTTAAAAAATTCTCCACCCCGTCATCACCGCCGAAGCTGTTCTGAATGTCAGGCGCAGTAAGGCTAAGGACGCCGTCCAGGCTCCGGCTTCTCACCGCGGCCAAAAGCTGCTCCCGGAAGGCCAAGAAGGAAGGGTCTTTGGCAGCTTCATCCACCGGCAGGAGTTTCCGGGCCTGGGCCGGGATTACCAAAAGCAGCGCTACGATGAAAAGAGACACGTTTAACCGGTTCATTCTCCTTAACCCAATCTTTGCCGGTTTCATGGACCTACCTCATCTTTCGAGATCGAATAACCTGCCGCCGGCATTGGTACCAAACCTAACGTTAGGAGTAGAGTTCCATCGGGCTTGCCCCCTTTGGGCTATTTGCTCTTCCAGATAAACTTCCCCTCCCGGTTAAGGTAGCCACAATATTCATCCGCCTCCACATAGGCCAGGCCGCCGTGGAAATCGAAATCATCTGTTTCAGAATAGAGGAACATAATGGGAGTAATCAGACGGCCGCTTCGGTCGATGAAACCGAAATACCTCTCCTTCTGGACGCGAGCCCGATCCTCGTGGAAATCAAAGATCCGGTCATACTCCAGGGGGACCACGACCTTGCCGGTGCGGTCAATCAGACCATATTTGTCCCCTCGGGAAACTTTGGCCAAACCCTGGACAAACGGGTGAGCCTCATCATACTGGGGGGCAATAATCAACTTGCCGGTTTGGTCCACATAGCCGTATTTCTCGCCCACCTTGACCGCGGCCATACCCTGGGCGAAGGGTTCCATTTTTTCGAGGGGGAAGTCCAGGGTTACGATCTTTCCCTGGGTGTCCACCAACCCTTTGGCGCCATCCGGCAGGTGCACCAAAGCCAAACCCTCGGAAAAGTCCCCCGCCTCAGCGAATTGGGGCGGAATCACCGACTTGCCAGTGCGGTCCAGGTAGCCATATTTGTCTCCGACGGCCACCGCGGCCAGCCCTTGGGAAAATGAGCTGGCGGCATCATATTGGAGGGGAATGACCAGCTTGCCGGTGCCATCGAGGAAGCCCCATTTGTTCCCGAGGGCGACTGCGGCCAACCCTTCGGCAAAGTCGCAGGCGGCATCATACTGGAGCGGGCTGACGGCATTGCCCTTACGGTCCAGAAAGCCGTATTTCCCTCCTTTTTCTATACTGACGAAGTCTCCGGGAAGATCTACACACCCGTCAAACAGTGGGGGGATCACCAGCTTGCCCTTCAGGTCGATGAAGCCGTAGCCCCCCTCCACCTTGACACAGGCCAACCCCCGCGCAAAAGAAAAAGCAGTGTCAAACTGCGGTTTGATCACCACCTTACCGGTCCGGTCGATATAACCTTCCTTGTCCTTGACGCGGATTGGGGCCCGGCCCTGGGAAAAGGGCATAGAGGTCAGCCCTCGGCGCAACGGGATGACCATCTTGCCGGTCTTGTCGATATAACCCCAGATCTCCTTGATGGATACCGCGGCCAGACCCTCATGAAAATGGCCCACCATATCGAACCTGGGCCGGATGACCATTTTCCCCTGGCGGTTGATAAACCCCGCCTTGTTTCCCACATAGACTGGCAACAATTCTGGGGGCTTACCTTCCTCGATGCTGCCAAAGGAGGCCGCGCCCACCAACATGAAACACAGGGAGATGACGCCCAGCGCTTGCCACATAATCCGTCTCCCGAATTATCTGGTGACTGACCGGCTGATCAGACGATCTGCCGGTCTGTGACAGGTATCAAATAAGTTTACCGTGCCGCCTTACGGGGGCCTTCATGTCAGGGATTGGAAATGAGCCCTTGTGGGCCTCACAAATAACTTTTTATTTATCAAGCCCCCGCGGAATTTCATCCACATTCCTTTTTTCAATGAATAAGGTTATTCCTTTTTTAGCAAAGATCTTCTGTCTTTTTAAGGCCTCTTGCTTCGTCTTATAGTATCCTTCTTCTATAAATAATTTGTTATCTTTTGATTGTAACATTCGTACTTTCTTGCCTTTAGGAATTATTTCCTCTCTTCCCCAATCATCTCTCAGATTGCCTTCCCCTTCTTTTAGATATGTTATCTTCTCATGAATATCTCTCAGATTACTAGAGCGTATATTATATGACTGTGTTCTTAATGAATAGATGGGGGGAAACTGGATGGAGCTCTTCTCTCCCTCCTTAATATCCGCCACAATTTTAGCGGGATTATGAAGCTCGAAAACTTCATAGTTTATGGGCTTCTTCAATGTTACGGCAAATCTAACGTTACCCCAACTATGGGCAAATAACTCATATATATTGCTGATATAGTTACTGGCGGAAATATTCGGGAACGTGGCGCTCATCTCGCGCACCCCTTCAAGATCAAAAACCAAGCGGAAGGGATACTCTTCATAGTAAACTTCAAAGGAACAGGGGATGTCGGTGGGCGGCGCCTTCCCTTTGGAAAGCAGATTTTCGTCCGTCACCCACTCATGGATATCTAAAACCAATCTTTCAAAGTCGTCGTGCTTGCCGAACGTGATATTAAAGAGGTCTTTTCCGTCGGTACGTTGACCTCCCATAACTCTGCCTAACTCATGGTAAATTTTCTTTTTGCCAACCTGTGCTTTTTGTGCCTTCCTGGTTTGCGAATCAGAAGAAGTTGGCACCGCTTCCTTCGCCATAAGGATATCAAAGGCAGCCAGGCTCCCTGATACGAAAAGCGCCAACGCCAGCATGACCGACCAAGTTCTCCCTTTTTTCATGGCCTCTTTCCTTTCGAATGAGATAGCTCCCTTACCCCGGCGTTTCACTTCCCCACCACCGGCTCATGGCGGCGAAAAACGAGGGGGAAGGTCTCGGGGCGTGCGATCCCGTCGAACTTCTCCTTGTCGTCGCAGGCCTTGGCCCGATATTCCAGCAGGACTCCTTTGTCTTCATTAATCCTGTATTTGAACCACGCACCGCAATCCCCCAAACCTCGTGCCATGTCAAACCGGGTAAGCTCCTTTTTCCGAGGCTGAAACTCATTAGACCCCAATAGCTCGGTTTCCGTTTCCACCCCAATGGTTTTGCTCCCCGGGTCATACCGCTCGAATTGCAGTAACCGGGAAGCGGGCGGCGCGGTGGTTTCATCATAGAACAGGTAAAGCTGCAGGTCGTTATAGGGCCCCACCTGACATTTCACTTCCACCAGATATTTCTTGGGCTCCAGTTCCCAGAAGCGCAACCCTGATGGATTTTTCGGGGGGAGACTGGCATCGGGACGGCGCAGGTCCGCAGGGTCGGGGCCGCAGTGCTCCGGCCATTTCAAGATCTCTTGCAAGGCCCGCCGGTCTTCATAGGTCAGATTTTCCTTTTTCTGGGGCGGCTTATCCGGGAAGGACTGATCTTTCCCCGGTGGAGGGCTGGGTGGTTCCTCAAGCAACCCGGATTGCCAGATCCACTTGCCGGTTTTGTCGATGTAACCCTCGGTTTCCCCCTGGATCACCTCCCCCAATCCACCTGCAAAAGGCCAGGCCGTATCGAACTGCGGCGGGATGACCATATTCCCCTGCCTGTCGATATAGCCCCATTTGCCTTGAAGTTTTACCGCGGCCAAGCCTTCTGAAAAACCTTTCGCCACGCGGTCATATCTCAATGGAATCACCAGCTTCCCGGCCTTGTCGATAAAGCCGTATTTTTCTTTGACCGCCACCAAGGCCAACCCTTCAAAAAAGGCATGGGCAAAATCGAACCGGGGAGGGATGACCCATGTCCCGGTGGCGTCCCGGAAGCCCCATTTGCCATGGTCATCCGGCACGGCCAATAAACCTTCGGAAAAAAAGACCTCCCCGAAGGGCTGAAGTGGGATAATAAGTTGGCCTTGCCGGTTGATGAAGCCGAATTTCGTTTCCGGACCTTCCTCCGAGCCCACCTCAGCCAGGCCCTGGCGGAAGGGGCCGGCGCTGGCAAAGCGGGGAGCAATGACCATTTTCCCCTTCCTGTCGATGTACCCCCACTTGCCCTTTTCTTTAACCGGAGCCAGCCCTTCCGAGAAGCCGGAAGCGTCCTCATACTGAGGCGAAAGGAACATGGCGCCTTGCCGGTCGATAAAACCGAACCTGCCACTAACCTTTACCGCGGCAAGTCCTTCGCTAAAATAATCGGCCCCTTCGAACTGCGGGGGGATGACGATCTTGCCATGCCGATCAATAAAGCCATATTTTCGTTGGACCTCTATGAGAGCCAGTCCCTCAAAGAACGGTCTTACTGCATCGAACTGGGCCGGCGCCACCAGGTTCCCTTGCTGGTCGATGACCCCCCATTTTTCCCCCACCTGCACCGAGGCCAGACCCTCCCGAAAACCCCAGGCCACGTCGAACCGGGGCGGAATGGCAACCTTGCCGGACCCGTCGATAAAGCCGGCCTTGCCGTTCTGGTGTATGACAAACAAAGTCTTAGAAGTGTCCGCTCCTGCCGCCGCAGCACCCACCATGTTCAGGAGGAGCAGCCCCAGCATGGCCCCTAGAGTTTGTTTCATCATGGTATCCACAAGGTTTGCGATTTTACTGCTTTTTAATCTGGCCTTGGCCTTTCATCTTGAGCTCTTCTTGAGGTTGCCAGACTAGCCTCCCGGTGCGGTCGATGTAACACCACTTTCCCTTCCATAAAACTTCTGCCAGCTTACCGTGAAACTCCCCTCCCATCTCATAGGTAAAAGGGATGACCACCCGGCCCGTACGATCGATGTATACATAGGCCCCCCCTATTCTCAAAGAAACCTTGGCCAGCCCGGAGCTGAAGGGGCCGGCGTCGTAGTAACGCGGCTTGATGACCATCCTCCCCTGACGGTCGATATACCCCCATTTCCCGCGGACTTTTGCCAATGCCAGGCCTTCACAGAATTCTCCCAGACCCTCAAACCGGGGCGGAATGACCAATGTCCCGCTAGGATCGATGCAGCCATATTTTGTCCCCAGCTTTACCGTGGCCAGGCCTTCCCGAAAAGCCCTGGCCTCCTCGAACCGGGGGTTGATGACCATCTGGCCGGTGGGATCGATATACCCATAACGCCGGTTAACGCCTCCCACCGCCAAGCCTTTGTTGAAAGGTCCGGCTTCCTCAAACTGGAAGGGAATAACGACATTACCCTTAAGGTCAATAAAGCCATAGTGGCCTTGATGGTTGCGAACCGGGGCCAACCCCTGCGAGAAGCTGCCGACCCCGGCGAATTGCGGCGGGATGACCGGATCGCCCCCGGCATCGATATATCCCCACCGGCCGTTCAATTGCACTCCCGTCCGTCCTTCTCGGAATCCCGCTCCTGAAGCAAGATCGAACCTGGGCGGAATCACCATTTCCCTCCGAAGATTGATAAAGCCGTACTTGCCATGCATTCCCACTCTGGCCAACCCTTCAGAAAAAGGCCAGGCCGATTCAAACTGCGGAGGAATGCGGACCTGGCCCTTTTCGTCAATATAGCCTTCCTTGCCTTGTTGTTTCATGGGATACAGGGTTGTCGAGGGGTTTGCCGTCTTAGGCCAAATAATCTTTCCGGTCCGGTCAAGGTAGCTCCACTGGTGATCAGCCCCTATTCGGGCCAAGCCATTGGCAAAACCGAAACCCGATTCCTCTTCCTTGTCAAGAGTGAATTGCGGGGAAATGGTCATGGTCCCGGTCTGGTCGATGAAGCCCCACTTGTCGCCCAACTTCACTGCGGCGAGGCCTTCGGAAAAACGGTTGATTTTATCGAAGTGTACAGGGGTGACCGGCTCCCCCTTTACATCAATCAGCCCATGCTTGTTCCCGATGCTTACCCTTGCCAGCCCCTGGAAGAATTCAGAGACATAATCAAACTGCGGCGGGATGATCAGGTTTCCCTGGCGGTCGATGACCCCATACTTGCCGGCCATCCTGACCGGGGCCAAACCCTCAGAAAACGCACCCGCGCCCCGGTAGGTATCCCCGTCAAACTGCGGGGGGATGGCGATTTCTCCCTCCCGGTTGCTATAGCCCCATTTATTACCCATTTTTACTGGAGCCAGGCCTTCGGAAAATGCTGCCGCACCAGTAAATTTCGGGGGTATGACCATCTTCCCGGTTCGGTCGATATAACCCCACTGCTCCGCCAGCCTCACCGCCGCCAACCCTTCGGAGAAGTCAAGCGCTTCTGCAAACCGAAGTGGGATGGCGATTTTCCCGTTGGGGCCGAGATAACCATACTTGCCGCCCATACTGAATACGGCCAAGCCTTCGGCAAAAGACAAAGGGCAATAGTCCTGGTCCCGGAGTTTGAGGACGATTTGGCCGGTGCGGTCCACCACCCCTCCTTCGGGGCCTATCCTGACCCGGGCCAGCCCGCCGGAAAACCGGTAAACCTTATCGAAACGGGGCCGGTGGAGCATCTTGCCGGTGCGGTCAAAAAAGCCCCACTTTCCCCCCAGCCGGGCCAAAATCAGGCCTTCGGCCAGACCATAAACTTCCTCAAACTGAAGCGGAATGACCAGTTTACCGGAGTGGTCGATATAACCCCACTTGCGGCCTCTCCGCACCGGGGCCAGTCCTTCTCTGAAATCGTATACTTCATCGAAGTTGGGGAAGATAATAATTCTCCCCGTCTGGTCAATAAACCCCCACTTTTCTGCCTGGCGGATGGGGAATAGGGTGGTGGCCTCCTTTTCCGCCGACCCACTTACCCAAGGAAAGGCCAGAACCAGTAAAACAAGGGGGGTCAGGAGGCGTGCAAAAGTGCCAATGACGCACATAGGTTGCCATCCTAGGGGAAATCAAAATTATTTCTATTACGTGAGACGGGGTTCAACTTGAGCGCTTATCACCGCAAAGTTTCCCCAGTGTCTGTCAATCAGTGTCCAATCAAATCCACTTGCCGGTCCGGTCGATGAAGCCGTATTTCCTCTGATTTTGTACAGGAAAGGGCCCTTTGTTTTCGGCCGTCGCGCTCCTCCGCAACGCCTACATAGTCTCGTCTCTAGAGACCGCCCCGCGACTTACGGTTACGGGGGCCAACCCTTCAGCGAAATGACCGGCCTCCTGGAACTTTGCCGCGATAACCAGCTTTCCCTGCTTATTGATAAAACCATACTTATCGTTGATATTTACTCGGGTCAGCCCTTGGGAAAACCTGGGAAATTCGTCCGTAGCCCCTTCCTCAAAGTAGCGCAGGTCAAACCTGGCCGGGATCGCCAGGTTTCCTTGACGGTCGATAAAACCAATATTTCCCTTTTGATAACTGCCTTCTTTGGGAATCCAAACTGCAGCCAGCCCCTCAGAAAATCTCTCCACTCCCCCTGTGAATTGCGGCTCGATGACCATTTCCCAGTGCGGTCGATATAGCCCCATTTCTCATCTTTCTTGACCCGCGCCAGCCCTTCCGAGAATTGGTAGGCCCCATCAAACCTGCGGGAGGTAACCATGCGCCCCTGCCGGTCAGTAAAATCCCACCGGCCCTCCAGCTTCACTGCCGCCAGTCCCTCCGCCATCCCGGGCTTCCCTTGTATAACGCCTTTTGGATCCTCTGAGTCGTAATAATTAACCTCATCGAACCGGGACGGGATAACCAAATCACCCCGGGAGTCTATAAACCCCCAAGTTCCATTGGTCTTAACCGGCGCCAAACCTTCAGAAAAATCTTCGGCCACCCTAAATTGACAAGGAATGACAAATTTTCCCGTTCTATCAACGAAACCATGGCTGAGCCCCTTTTCATCACCGATCGCGACCCGAGCCAGCCCGCCTTGAAAGTCGTGAAATATATAATGGGGCTATGCATTTCACTCAAGTACATACCATATCTGGTGTTATGTCGGAATTTGAGCAGGGGTGATTTTGTGACCCGGCCAGGGGTACACTGCGACGGCCTGCTGGAGGAGCCGGTAAAAAAGC
>VGSW01000118.1 GCA_016874915.1 Deltaproteobacteria bacterium | reverse complement strand
GGCGGCATCCTGGAAGACCCCTGGGCGGAGCCGCCGGCGGACATGTTCCAACTTACCCGGGATCCCCGGGAAGCCCCGGATACGCCCCAATACGTGGAAATCGACTTCGAGGCCGGGGACCCGGTGGCCATTGACGGGGTGCGCCTCAGCCCCGCGGCCTTGCTGGCCAAAGCCAACGAAATCGGCGGCCTCCACGGCATCGGCCGGTTGGACCTGGTGGAAAACCGCTACGTGGGCCTGAAATCTCGGGGCGTCTATGAAACCCCCGGCGGCACGATTTTAAGGGCGGCGCATATGGCGGTGGAGTCCATCACCCTGGACCGGGAGGTGATGCACCTCCGAGACAGCCTTATCCCCAAATACGCCGAATTGGTCTATTACGGCTACTGGTTCGCGCCAGAGCGCCACGCCCTGCAGAAACTCATTGACGAAGCCCAGAAGCCGGTGACCGGGACCGCCCGGCTGAAATTGTATAAAGGGAACGTCATGGTAGCGGGGCGCAAAGCCCCCAAATCGCTCTACCGCCCGGACCTGGCCACCTTCGAAGCCGGGGGCGACTACCGCCAGGCCGACGCCACCGGCTTCATCCGCTTGAACGCCTTGCGCCTGAAAATCAAGGCCCAGGTGGATCAGTGATCAGTGGCCAGTGATCAGTGGTCAGTGGCCAGTGGTTAAGTTCAAAGTTCAAGGTTCAAAGTTCAAAGTTTAATTTCGATTTTGTGGAAACAAGGGTACACCGGCCGAAGCTTGTGGCAATAACCCCTGTCCAAAGATCACTGAATACTGAATACTGGTTACTGACAACTGGCAACTGCTTTGAAATGGTGGTTCATCATCTTAAAATCCCTCCGGAAGGCCCTGGAAGGTCTGTTTGCCCGGCCTCTGGTCTTTCTGGTGGCCGCGGGGTGCGGCGGCCTGGGAATCCTTATGCTCTTCTGGCGGCCCGGCCCCAACTGGTGGATCGGGGTGCGGACCCCCTGGACCTTTGCGGACCGCAAGATATGGGACAAGGCATGGAGGCTGGCGGCCGTATTTTTGCTGGGCATGGGCATCGGCATCCTCATCTCCCGGAAGCTGTTTTTCATCAGCCTGTTGCACCTAGTCATCCTGGGGCTGCTCTATCCCATGTTTCTTTACCGCCGCAAGTACGGCACTCTGCGCTATTGGAAGGACGTGGGCTGGATCGACTACCGGCCCGTGGCCCGCTGTCGCCGGTGCGGGCATTTTCAGAAGCTGAATGATGGCGCAGTTTTTAAGGAGGCCAGGTGCGAGGCCTGCGGCTTTGTCTTTGGTTAGGAAAAACAATATTTCACCACTAAGACACAAAGACATAAAGATTCACCAAGAACACATTATTGGCGTCCCGGGACCCAGGACGCCAATAAGAAAATTCTTTGTGTTCTTGGCGTCTTAGCGTCTTGGTGGTTAATTTTCTAATTTTTTAAGCTTCCATAAATAAGGGTAAACCCATGGCCAAAAAACCCTGGGGCGGACGGTTTGAAGGGGAGACGGAGAAGCAGGTGGAGCAGTTCAGCCAGTCTCTGGATTTTGACCGGCGGCTGTATAAGCAGGATATAGCCGGGTCCCAGGCCCACGCCCGCATGTTGGCCCGCCAGGGCATCATCACCGAGGCCGAGGCCGACCGGATAGTCCGGGCCTTGGAAGAAATCCGCCGGGAGATCGAGGCCGGGGAATTCATTTATGCCCCGGCCATGGAAGACATCCACATGGCCATCGAGGCCCGGCTCATATCCAAAATCGGGGACGCCGGCCGCAAGCTCCACACCGCCCGCAGCCGCAACGACCAGGTGGCCCTGGACGTGCGCCTTTACCTGGCGGAGGCGGTGGAAACCCTGGTGGCCCGCCTCACGGAGCTGCGCCGGGCCGGGGCCCGGCTGGCCCGGAAGCACTTGGGGGTTATCATGCCGGGCTACACCCACCTCCAGCGGGCCCAGCCGGTGCTTTTCGCCCACCACCTGCTGGCCTACGACGAGATGTGGCGGCGGGATATTATGCGCCTGCAGGAGTCCCTGGCCCGCATCAAGGTATCTCCTCTGGGGGCCGCGGCTTTGGCGGGGACCACTTTTCCCATCGACCCTAAATTTACTGCGGAGCAATTGGATTTCCCGGAAATCTTCCGCAACAGCCTGGACGCGGTGAGTGATAGGGATTTCGCGGTGGAATTCTTGGCCCACGCCGCGCTCATCATGGCGCACTTAAGCCGCCTGTCGGAAGAGCTGATAATCTGGTCGTCTTCGGAGTTCGGGTTTGTCGTCATCCCCGACGGTTACGCCACCGGGTCTTCCATCATGCCCCAGAAGCGAAATCCCGACGTGCCGGAGCTGATCCGGGGCAAATGCGGCCGGGTGGCGGGCAGCCTCATGAGCCTCCTCATGACCCTCAAGGGCCTCCCCCTGACCTATAACCGGGACCTGCAGGAAGATAAGGAACCCCTTTTCGACGCCGCGGACACGGTGACCGCGTCGGTGGAATTGATGGCGGGACTGCTGGAAGCCCTGGAGGTGCGCCCCGAGAAGATGGCCGCGACCTTAAAAGGCGGCTTCCTTACCGCCACGGACATGGCCGATTACCTGGTGACCAAGGGTGTCCCCTTCCGCACCGCCCACGAACAAGTGGGCGCCGCGGTGCGCTATGCCGAAGGCCAGGGAAAGGAGCTAGGGGAACTGAGTCTGGAGGAGGTTCAAAAATTCGCCCCCACCGCGGCCCCGGACCTCTTTGAGTGGCTCACCATCGAAGCCTCCGTGGCCCGGAGGAAATCCCCGGGGGGCACCGCGCCGGAACGGGTGGTGGAAGCTTTGGCCAGGGTGGAAAAGGAACTGGAAATTTCAGGCTGAAAGGCCTCTCTCAATGCCTCACGCAAAGACGCAAAGACGCAAAGATTTAAGATGGCCCAAGGTTCCAGCCTATGCCCTTATAATTATCGTTCCCCTTATCCTGGTGGCGGGCTGCGGCAAGAAGGCCACCCCCATCTCCCCTGACGCGGTGCTGCCCGGGCCGCCCCGGGAGTTCCGCGTCTCCCAGGAAGGGGAAAGCCTGGTGGTGAGCTGGCTTTTCCCCAAGGAGGACCGCTTGGGCCGGCCCCTCACCCAGCTTCAGGGCTTCCGCCTCCAGCGGGGGGAAGTCCGGGGAGTGGCGCCCCAACCCATCGGCCCGGAATTCACCCTGTTGGCGGACATCGACCTGGCCTATCCCCGGGAGGGCCAGGTTAAGGGCGAAGCGGTGGTGTACCAGGACCAGGCCCTGGTTCCCGGCCGCCGCTACTGGTACCGGGTGGCGGCCTATGACCAGGAGCGCTACCTGGGAGGCTGGTCCCCGGTCTTGACCCGGGCCTGGGATTATCTTCCCCGGCCACCCCGGGATCTTAAGGCCCTGGCAGGAGACAAGGCGGTGGCCCTGGCCTGGAGTCCGGTGACCCATCTGCAAGACGGCTCACCTATCCGTGATCTGGCCGGATATGTAATCTACCGGCGCTCCGGGGACGGCGCCTGGCTGAAAGTGACCCCCCAGCCCGTCGGGCCCACCACGTTTCAGGACGTGGCGGTGCTCAATGACGTGGAATATGATTACCAGGTCCACGCGGCCCGACAGGTGGGCGGGGATCTACTGGAAAGCGTGGCTTCCCCCATGGCCACGGCTCTCCCGGAAGACCGCACCCCGCCGCCGCCCCTCCTGAACCTGGTGGCGGTGGCCACCTCTGAGGGGATCGGGCTGCACTGGGATCCCAGCCCCGCCACGGACCTGGCGGGGTATCGGGTTTACCGCCGGGGGCCGGGGGAAGCGACGTTTGAGAAACTGACCCCGCAGTTGCTTACCCGCCCCTACTTCGTGGATACTCGGGCGGCCCGGGGCAAGGCTTACACCTACTACGTCACCGCGGTGGACAACTCCCGCCGGGCCAACGAGAGTTTGCCGTCAGAGGAAGCGGGGACGAGTTTTTAGCTGTCAGCTATGAGCTAAAAGCTTATGGCTTGCCTATATAGCTTAATCGATTATTGCCTTTGCTCCGGGAAAAAACCAAGGCGTAGATTTATCGGTTCAAATGAACAAACTCTCCTTCCCCCCTGGATGGGGGAGGGCTGGGGGTGGCGAAATTATTTCAGTGCGGGGGATGCATATTTTTACCACCCTCCCCCAACCACCTCCCCTCAAAGGGAGGGGGCTTTTCCAGTGGTCCACGGCCTAACCCCGTTTGATTGGGATATGGACTTAGGGCTGATGTCAAAAGACCGGAGCTAAAGCAACAATCGAATAACTTAAATCTAATCGTTTTTTGTCAAGGTAATTGCCATATTAGGATTTTCCTGATAATTTTAAAGACTTGCAAAAGGTGTTTAAACCTGAAACCTGAAACCTGATAGCTTTCTTAAGATGGAATTGCATAAATGCATCATTTTCACTACCGAGACGGCGAACTTTACTGCGAAAACGTGCCCGTGGACCGCATCGCCCGGAAGGTCGGCACTCCCTTTTACTGTTACAGCCACGCCACCCTGGAACACCACTACCGGGTCTTTGACGCGGCTTT
Source organism: Deltaproteobacteria bacterium (assembly GCA_016874915.1). Taxonomy (GTDB): domain Bacteria; phylum Desulfobacterota; class Desulfobaccia; order Desulfobaccales; family 0-14-0-80-60-11; genus VGSO01. The sequence continues at coordinate 6,746 of VGSW01000118.1, read as the reverse complement.
TGCGGGGTTTTCCCATATCGTCTGCTTCGCGGTGAAGGCCAACGCCAACCTGGCCATCCTGCGGCTCTTCGCCCGCCTGGGAGGCGGCGCGGACATCGTTTCCGGCGGCGAGCTGTACCGGGCCTTGCAGGCCGGGGTGGACCCCCGGAAGATCGTGTACTCCGGGGTGGGCAAAAACTCCGAAGAAATCCGGTTCGCCCTGAAGTCCGGGATTCTCCTGTTCAACCTGGAGTCCTCCCAGGAGTTGGGGGAGATCAACCGCATCGCCGGACGCCTGGGGGTGAAGGCGCCGGTGGCCCTGCGCATCAACCCGGACATCGACCCCCAGACCCATCCTTATATTTCCACAGGGCTGAAAAAGAACAAGTTCGGCATTGACATCGAGCAGGCCGTCCAGGATTACCGCCATGCCCAGGAGTTACCCCATCTGGAGGTAAAGGGCGCGGCCTGCCATATCGGCTCCCAGATCACCGAACTGGACCCGTTTATCGACGCGCTGAAGCGCCTGAAAAGCCTGATTAAACGCCTGGAAAAGGAAGGCATCCGCATCCAGTACCTGGACCTGGGCGGCGGCCTGGGCATCCGCTACGACCAGGAAGAGCCGCCCCATCCTTCGGAATACGGTGAAGCCCTCATAAAAGAGCTGAAGGGCCTGAAGTGCACCCTCATCCTGGAGCCGGGACGGGTGCTGGTGGGGAACGCCGGCATCCTGGTCACCCGGGTGCTCTATACCAAAGAAGGGGAGGCCAAGCATTTCATCATCGCGGACGCCGGCATGAACGACCTGGCCCGCCCCAGCCTCTACGGCTCCTACCACGCCCTGCGGCCGGTGAAGGAGCGGCCCCGGCCCGAGGTGAAAGCTTCGCTGGTAGGCCCCATCTGCGAATCCGGGGATTTTCTGGCCAAGGACCGCAAGATGCCGGCCTTCCAGCCCGGGGAGCTGGTGGCGGTGATGAGCGCCGGGGCCTACGGGTTTTCCATGAGCTCCAATTACAACGCCCGGCCCCGGGTGGCGGAAATCATGGTGAAAGATGGCGATTTTTATGTTATCAGAAAACGGGAGACTTACCGCCAGCTTACCTGGGGGGAGCGCCTCCCCGATTTTCTGAAAGGGGCTTGATGGTGTCCCGCACCATTCCTTTTTACAAGATGCACGGCGGCGGCAATGACTTTGTCCTCATTGACCACCGCCGGCAAATCATCCCCGAAGCGGAGCAGCCCCGTTTCGCCCGGCTGGTGTGCGCCCGGAAGGTGGGGGTGGGGGCGGACGGACTGATTTTGCTGGAAAATTCCGACATCGCCGATTTTCGCTGGCGTTTTTACAACGCCGACGGTTCTGAGCCCGAGATGTGCGGCAACGGCGGGCGGTGCGCCGCCCGTCTGGCGGTCATCCTGGGAATAGCCCCGCCCAACCTCCATTTTGAGACTCTGGCGGGCGTCATCCACGCCGAAGTCGCGGGCCACCAGGTGCGGCTGCTCATGACCGGAGTGGGCGACTTCCGCCCGGAGCAGCAGGTCCCTTTAAACGACGTGGTGTTAACCGGCCATTTCCTGAAGGTGGGAGTGCCCCACGTGGTGGCGCCGGTGGAGGATTTGGAAAAGGTGCCGGTGACCGTTTGGGGGCGGGCAGTGCGCTTCCACCCCATGTTTCAACCCGCGGGGACCAACGTCAATTTCGTCCGCTTTCAAGGCTCTCATGCCCTGGAGGTGCGGACCTACGAACGGGGGGTTGAGGACGAGACCCTGGCTTGCGGCACCGGCGCGGTGGCCGCGACCCTGGTCGCCGCCCGCCTGGGCAAAGCCGCCTCCCCGGTGGCGGTGCACACCCGGGGAGGGGAAACTTTGACCATCCATTTCCAGCCGCAGGAAAATTCTTTTACCGACGTTTATTTAGAAGGCCGGGCCCTGATTGTCTTTCAGGGTGAATTATGGGTCGATGAACTTATATAAGGAGAGAGTCATGTTGAAGGGCGCTTTCACCGCCATCGTCACTCCCTTCAAGAACGGCCAGTTTGATGAAGGGGCCTATCGGGAACTCATCGAGTTCCAGATCCAGGGAGGCATCCACGGCATCGTATCGGTGGGCACCACGGGAGAGTCCGCCACCCTGTCCCACGCCGAACACAAGCGGGTGGTGGAGACCTGCATCGACCAGGTGAAAAAACGCGTGCCCGTGGTCGCCGGGACCGGCTCCAACAATACCGCCGAGTCCTTGGATCTGACCAAGCACGCCCAGGGTGCGGGCGCGGACTATTCTTTGATGATCACTCCTTATTACAATAAACCCACTCAGGAGGGGCTGTACCAGCATTACAAAACCGTGGCCACCCAGACCCGGATTCCCATCATCGTGTACAACGTGCCCGGCCGCACCAGCGTCAATCTGCTGCCGGAAACCGTGGCCCGGCTCCGGGAGTTTCCTACCATCGTGGCCATCAAGGAAGCCACCGGCGACCTGAAGCAGTGCGCCAAGGTATATGAACTGTGCGGCGACCGCATCACCCTTATCTCCGGGGACGACTTCACCGTCCTGCCGCTTTTGGCCATCGGCGGCCAGGGGGTGATCTCCGTGGTCTCCAACGTGGTCCCCGGGGACATGGCGGGGATGTGCACCGCGTTCTTCAACGGTGACCTGGCCAAGGCCCGGCAACTCCATTACAAGATGTGGCCCCTCATGGAGGCCATGTTCTATGAAACCAACCCGGCGCCGGCCAAGACCGCCCTGAAAATGATGGGGAAAATCACCGGCGAGGTGCGCCAGCCCCTGTGGCCCATGTCCGCGGCCAATGAAGACAAACTGCGCAAGGTAATGCAAAAGTATGGGTTGATTAAGTAATAGCGGTCAGCTTTCAGCTATCAGCCTTCAGCTAAAGAAAATATTGGCATAATAACGCCAATTATCTTTCGGAAGTCCGATAATCTCTATTGTTCGGATTTTTAAAAAGCTGAAAGCTGACCGCTGACTGCTGACAGCTTGAACCTCAAGGAGGTTCCAATGATCAAAGCCATCGTATCCGGCGCCGCGGGGCGGATGGGCGGGCGCATTATTCATATGTTGGAGGGGGCCGAAGGCATTATTTTGGCCGGGGCCTTGGAGCGCTATGACCATCCCGCGGTGGGGAAAGATGTGGGAGAGGTGGTGGGGCTGCCGCCCAAGGGTATTACCGTGTCGGGCCTGGTGGAGGAGGTTCTTCCCAAAGGAGACGTGCTCATCGAGTTCACCCATCCCGAAGTGTCATTTTCCCATTTTATGCAAGCCGCGGCCGCGGGCAAGGCCGTGGTCATCGGCACCACGGGTTTTACCCCGGCCCATTTGACGGAAATCCGAGAAAACGCCCCCCGGACCCGGGTGGTGCTGGCGCCCAACATGAGCGTGGGGGTGAACCTGATGTTCAAGGTGGTGGCGGACGTGGCCCGGGTGTTGGGGGAGGGCTACGACGTGGAGATCGTGGAGGCCCACCACCGCATGAAGAAGGACGCGCCCAGCGGCACCGCCATTAAACTGGCCCAGGTCATGGCCGAGGCATTGGGCCGGGACCTGGACAAGGTGGGGGTTTACGCGCGGAAAGGAATTATCGGGGAGCGCACCCAGGATGAGATCGGCATCCAAACGGTGCGGGCCGGGGACATCGTGGGCGAGCACACCGTGATTTTCTGCGGCATCGGGGAGCGAATCGAAGTAATCCACCGGGCCCACAGCCGGGACAACTTCGCCCGGGGCGCGGTGCGGGCGGCGAAATGGATCGTGGACCAGCCTCACGGCCTCTATGACATGCAGGATGTGTTGGGGTTGAAATAAGTGCGGATCGTGAGGTTCTTTCTGGAGGGCCGCTCCGGATACGGAGTATTGGAGGGGGAGAGGGTTTATCCCATCTGGGATACCCCGTATATCGGTCTCTCCCAAACGGGTGAGGTCCTGGCGTTAGGTGAAATAACTCTCCTGGCCCCCTGCGAACCCACCAAGATCATCGCCTTGGGGTTGAATTACCGGGACCACGCCGCGGAATTCGGGCATCCGGTGCCCGATGAGCCGTTGATCTTCATGAAACCCAGCACCTCCGTTATCGGACCGGACGCGGATATCGTCTATCCCCGGATGTCCCGGCGGGTGGACTACGAGGCGGAACTGGCGGTGGTGATAGGGAAGACGGCCCGCCACGCGCCCGAAGATCAGGCATTGGATTATGTCCTGGGTTACACCGCGTTCAACGACGTCACCGCCCGGGACCTGCAGAAAAAAGACGGCCAGTTCACCCGGGCCAAGGGCTTTGACACTTTTGCGCCCCTGGGGCCGTGGATCGAAACCGACCTCCCGGATCCGGACAACCTCACGGTGGAGGCCTACCTCAACGGCGAGCGGCGCCAGCATTCCAGCACCAGCAACATGGTCTTCGGGGTGGCCCATCTCATATCTTTTATCTCCCGCATCATGACCCTGCTGCCCGGGGACGTCATCGCCACCGGGACGCCCTCGGGCATCGGTCCCATGCGGGTGGGCGACGTTATTGAAATTAGGGTGGAAGGCATCGGGGCCCTCCGCAATCGACTAGTGGCAGAAGAAGGGATTGACTGATGGATTTTTTTGAGCCGGCGGCGCGTTTGAAATTGATTCCCCCGTATCTCTTCAAGGAAATCGACGAGAAAAAAGAACAGGTGCGGGCCCGGGGGGTGGACATCATCGACCTGGGGGTGGGGGACCCGGATCTGCCCACGCCCCGCTTCATTGTGGAAAAAATGAGGGCCGCGGTCCAGGACCCCAAGACCCATCGCTATCCTCTGTATTCGGGGATGTCCCTGTTCCGGGAGGCGGTGGCCCGCTGGTACCAGAAGCGCTTCGGCGTGGAATTGGACCCGGTGAGCGAGGTTATAACCCTCATCGGCTCCAAGGAAGGCATCGCCCATCTCCCCCTGGGGATCAACAGCCCCGAGGACCTGAACCTGGTGCCCAGCCCGGCGTACCCGGTCTATCAGATGGGGACCCTCTTCGCCGGGGGGCACAGCCATTTCATGCCCCTGACCCGGGAAAACGGCTTCCTGCCGAGCCTGAAAGACATTGACCCCCTGACGGCCCGGGATGCCAAGGCCATGTTCTTCAACTACCCCAACAACCCCACCGCGGCGGTGGCGGATAAGGAATTTTTCCAGCAAGTGGTGGAGTTTTGCCGGGAACACCGGATCATTGCGGTGCATGATGCGGCTTACACCGAGCTGGCCTTCGACGGCTATAAGCCCCCCAGTTTTTTGGAAGTGCCCGGGGCCAAGGACATCGGCATCGAGTTTCACTCACTTTCCAAGACTTACAACATGACGGGCTGGCGCCTGGGGATGGCGGTGGGGAACAAAGACGTGCTGGCGGCCCTGGGGAAAATCAAGAGCAACATTGACTCCGGGGCCTTTGACGCCATCCAGATCGCCGGAGTGGCGGCCCTGGATTCGGATCAGAGCTGTGTCGCGGATAACTGCCGCGTCATCCAGGAACGCCGGGATGTGCTGGTGGACGGGCTTAAAAAATTGGGCTACGATGTGGACAAGCCCAAGGCCACCTTTTACGTGTGGATGGCGGTCCCTCAGGGCATGACCTCCATGAGCTTCGCCGGGCACGTGCTGGAGCAGGCAGGTATCGTGGTCATCCCCGGCATCGGGTTGGGCCAGGCCGGGGAGGGGTATGTAAGAATGGCCTTAACAGTGCCCAAAGAGAGGATCGAAGAGGCCCTGGCGCGGCTCAGCCGTATTTAATTACCCCATAGAAGGTATCAATGAAAAACTGGAGGAAGATAATCAGGCCCCTAATAGTCAATTTACTAAAACGATATCCAAGGCTATGCTGTGATGCCCTAATGAGCTCAGACCGTACCGCGATTCTGTTAGAATATGATTTTATTCCTACTCAGAGATATGGTTACCAAAAAGCTCCACATCCGGAGCTATATAACATCATCAGTGAAAAAAGGGAGGAATACAGAAACACTTTAACAAGCTTTTTTAAATATAAAAATTATTTTTTCGAAATCCCCTTACACAATTCTGAATCTTCATTGAACCCATACTGGATAAACCGTTATCTACCGCCGCTGGATGCACTATCGTTATATTCATTTATTTGTCTATATAAACCCGCAAATATATTGAAATAGGCTCGGGAAATTCCACCAAATTTGCCAAGAAAGCCATTCTTGACCATAACTTAGAAACAAAAATAATTTCCATCGACCCATATCCAAGAGCGGATATAGACAAAATAGCAGATTCTAATATTAGAAAACGACTTGAAGATTTAGAACTGAGTATTTTTGAAGAGTTAGGCGAAAATGATATGCTTTTTATAGATGGTAGCCATCATTGTTTTATGAATTCTGACGCTACTGTTATTTTTTTGGAGATTTTGCCACGCTTAAAATCTAATGTAATAGTACAAATCCATGACATATTCTTGCCATACGATTATCCTCCAGGTTGGGAAAATCGTTATTATTCGGAACAATATTTGTTGGCCGCCTATCTGCTGGCAGGAACCAAAATATTTAATATAATTCTACCCATGCAATATATTTCCAAAGATGAGGAATTAGAAGGCTGTTGAAAAACCAACGTAATTAAGCTGTATCTCCTATTTTAGGACGACTTCGGTACCCTTATGACGGGCAAATTCGCTGATAAATCTGGGCCGCTTACCCCTTCGGTTGCCGGTTGCCGGGAAAATTACCGCATTCCCGGAGTCCTTTTCGGTTCAAGTAGCGACCTCTGCC
>VGSW01000117.1 GCA_016874915.1 Deltaproteobacteria bacterium | reverse complement strand
GGAAATTTCGGAAAAATCGAAAAAAATTCCCTGAAAATTACATTTCCTTGATATTTCTGCGAAATATCTCTTGACAGGGGTGACTGAATGTCATATCAGTTTATGCATGACTTCTATAAGCGAGAGAATCAAAGGGCTTCTGAAGGAGCGGGGTTTGAAGGCCAAACCCTTCGCCCTCAAGGCGGGGATCGAACCCACCCAGTTTTCCCGCATGCTCCGGGGCATTCGCCAGTGGACCGTTCCCCATTTGCAAAAGGCGGCCGCGGCTCTCGGGGTGCAGGTGGGCGACCTGACGGATGAGATCAGGGCCGTTCCCATCATCGCTTCCATTAATGCCTATCAGGGATGCCCTTTCCCGGAAAAGATCGACTCGGCTACGGCCCTAGGGTTCGTTCCTTTGCCGCGATTCGGGCTGGAGAAAGGAGAGAACGAACCCTTGCTCAGCAAACTGTACGCCATTCAAATCGAAGACGACAGCTTCATGCCGGCCATCGAGAAAGGAGTGAAGCTAGTCATCCAGAAGGACACCCATGAAGGCCTCCAGGAAGGCAACCTGGTGGTTTATTGCGACGCCACCGGGAAGGCCAATATCGGGCGCCTGTCCTTTTACGACGACCACCTGCTGCTCAAGTCTTTGAACCCCAAAGTTAAAGATTTGATTCTTCCTAAAGCCCACCTCAAGTTGATGGACCGGGTTATCGCCCAGCTATTCGTCTAACCCCGGCGATCCTTTTCACAACTTCTCAAACCTCAGTCAACCAAAAAAGCAAATTCCCGCCATTTTTTTGTTGACAAGGATGACCCTTTGTCATATTACCCAAAGGCGTAAGGTCACCTTCGTCGGGTGGCTTCGCTAGAGGAGGCGGATTTGTTGGAGCGCGTGGGAACTCTCTGGAGCGACGGGAACGGGAAGTCGTTCTCAGGGGTTGTCACCCTGCCCCGCCCCCTGGAGGCGGGACTGACCTGCAAGGCGCTGATCGTGCGCAGTCCGTCCAAGGGGAAGAAGGAAAAATACGAGCTGCACCTGACGCTGCCCCTGCCGCCGCCGCCCCCGGAGCCACCCGGCCCCGACGACATCATTTTCAAAGGAGAGGTTATGGCTCAATACTTCCGTCCTCCCCGGCCTCCGGGGAAGAGGTACAAGATCATGCTCTGGGGGGACTCCGGCTCGGCCAAGACCAAGTCGGCCCTGGAGTTCCCCCAGTGCGCCTACCTGGACAACCACGGCTCCGCGGAACCCTACGAAACCGGCTATCCCCAGCACCTTTATTCCCACCCCGAGGGGCCGGATGACGCCATGGCCGCGGTGACCAGCCTCCTCAGGGACCCCGGCGACCGCTTGACCGTGGTCATGGACGACGCCACCACTTATTGGGACCAGGTGCAGGTCAAGTGGTCCGACTTGTTCCTCAAGCGCCTGCCCCGTTCCAAGGGCCACCACGCCGAATTCTACACCTTCCAGCCCTCGGATTGGGTGCATCCCAAGCGGGAAATGAAGGCCCTCATTCAGCGCCTCATCGCCCTGGACCTGAACGTGGTGGTCGTGGCCCGGGCCAAGAAGGAATACGCCGGGTCCGGGGACGACTTCATGAAGGTCATCGGGGAGATCTTCGCCGGGGAGCGCAACCTGGTCTACGAGTTCGACTACATCTTCCGGTTGAGCCTGGAAGGGGACAAGCGGTTCGCCACCCTGAACAAGCAGCGGGTCCCCGCGGGCGGCAAGCCCTTCCCGGAGCGCTTTGAGTTCGCCATCGATGCCCAGGGGCGTTCCACCTTCTTCCAGGTGTTTCAGCAATACGCCCTGCCGCAGCATTTCACCACGCCGCCCCACCAGGTGGCGGACCCGGTGAAGGAAGCCGCTCTCCCTGAAATGGAACACCCGGAAGCGGGAACCATAAGAACTGCCGGAGCCTTCGACCTTAACCAACTTCCCCAGGGCATCTCCCCCGCCAAACTCGATGAGCTCAAGCAGCTCAAGGACTACTACAGGATGAGCAACGAGGAATGGGGCAAGACCCTGCGCAAGTTTTACAACGTCACCACCGCCAAGGGCCTGACCGAAGAGCAGGCGGACCAGTTCATCAACTACCTGAAAACCCAAAGAGTGCCATTCTAAAGGAGGAGATCATGGCGGAGATTCAGTTTGACGACACCTTGTTGATCACCCAGGAAAACCTGGCCGTGGTGGATTGGGACAACCTGGAATCCTTCGGGTTGCCCGGCGAAGGCCAGCACCGGGCCACCATTAAAAAGGTGGGCGGCTACCTGCACAACTTCAGGGACTACACCGGTCCCCGGGCCAAGGTGCAGTTCCAGATCAAGGAAGGCCCGGACAAGGGCAAGATGGTCTATGACGACATCAACCTCCCCCATCCCCAGGAAAAGGAGGGGAACGTCAAGCGCCGGGTGCTCATCGCGGTGCGCATGGGCCTGGTTCCCCGGGGCAGCCAGGACACCGCCCAGGTGAACTGGAAGCTCCTGGAGGGACGGGACGTGCTGATCACCGTGGTCCACGTCAAGAGCGACAAGGACGGCAAGACCTACAGCAATGTCCCCTTCGACGGTTGGGAGTCCCCCGGCCAGGCTGCCGGCGGCGCCCCCCAGGACCAATACAGCGATATTTAGGCGCTGTAAGGCGTTCTTCAGTTTGGCGAGGTGGGGTAAGGTGCGGTTCGGCACTGCGGGGCAATGCAATGCATGGCTCAGTTTGGTGAACCCCTGTAAGGCGAGGCAAAATTTTAAGCAAAGGTGGGAATATGAGAATCAGCGTGACCATTAAAGGTGTTACCCCTCTTATCATGAACCGTTTCCACGAAGAGAACGAAGTGGCGGTGAGCAGCGGCATTTCTTCGGTTCAGGTCGGTGACAAAGGGCCTCCTAGACTACAGGCTGAGAAAAAATTGTACGTCGATAAGGAAGGGAATCTTTATGTTCCAGGGCCCAATATCTTCGCCTGCCTGATCAACGCCGGGAAGTTCCACAAGGTCGGGAAAAACAAGGTCACCACCCAGAAAACGAGTTTGGTCCCTGCCGGGATTACGGTGGAGGAAATAGTGGTTCCTCTGTCTGATGGCAATGGCGGCAGGGCTGCCTGGGAAGTGGACTCGAGAAGCGTGGTCATTCCTTCCACCGGTGGCAGAATCATGTGTCATCGTCCCCGGGTGGATGAATGGGGAGCCACCTTCACCCTGGAAGTGGACACGGAAATGTTCCAGATCAATTTTGTCCGCAAGCTCATGGACGATGCCGGGAAACGCGTCGGGTTAGGGGATTATCGACCTGACCGCAAGGGACCCTTTGGCCGCTTTGTCGTGGTCGCTTGGCAAGAAGAATAATCGTGTTGATGAATCTGGCGGGGAATGGTGCGGCTGGGTATGGCAATGCAGGGCCGGGTGATGCTGGCTTTGGTCGGGCATAGTTGCGTCTTGCATGGCGTGGCAAGGCACGGCGCTGTAAGGCTGTCTGTGGCGGGCTCCTGCGAGGCATAGTGGCGCGAAGCGAGGTAAGGCATGGAAACCATCCAGGGAACCATTGACATCATTAATTTTGCTCGAAACGGTTTTCTGATTGCCCGTCTAGAGACGGGAGAAACCATTTTGGGGAATTTATCCGAGCCTGTCGAAGGCCAATCTTATACTTTTCGGGGCCAATGGGTAGATAACCCCAAGTTCGGCAAGCAATTCAAATTCGACCATTACCAGGTTGAACTTCCCAAAGATGGTGATGGGATCAGGCGTTATATAACCAGGGCCAAGTGGGTGGGGGTGAAAACTGCCAAAGAGATCGTGGAAGCCTTCGGAGAAAGAACGCTTGAAGTCCTTAAAAACGAACCTGAGCGTGTGGCCGAAACCATATCGGGCCTCACCCTGGGCCGGGCTCAGGAGATTTCCAAAACGCTCAAAGACCAAGAGGACATGGAGAGCGCTATCATAGAGTTGGAACACCTCCTGGGCGGCCACCACTTGCCCAAGAAAACCATTCCCCAGCTCCTGGAAAGATTTAAATCCGACGCTCCGGCCCAAGTGCGCCATAACCCTTATGTCCTGCAAGACGTTCGGGGTGTCGGGTTTCCCACCGCGGACCGGGTGGCCCTGGCCACCGGCATTGACCGCCAAAGCCAGGCCCGCCGCCTGGCCGCCACCATCCATGTCCTCAAGGAGGCCGCCGACAGCCGGGGCCACGTCTGGCTGCCCTTGGAGAAGTACGAAGAAAAACTGCTGAAGCTTATCGGGGCGCCGTCTGACGGCGTGGCCTATAACATGGATAACGTGGTGTTGGAAAAGGAAATGCTGGCCCTGAAGGACCTGGCTGACGACGAGAAAGACGTGGCCGGCATGATCCGAATACTGTCCGACTCCTCCCTCCTTGAGCCGGATGATGAAAACCTGGAAGGCTTGGCCCCGGATCAGCAAGAAGCCCTGTCCCAAGCCCTGTCTCACAAAGTTTTCATCCTCACCGGGGCGCCGGGCACCGGCAAGACCTTCACCCTGCAGCGTCTTATCCGGGAATTCGAAGACCGGGAGATGGTGGTCAAGCTGGCGGCGCCCACCGGCAAGGCCGCCAAGCGCATGAGCGAAGTCATCGGCCAGGAGGCCGTCACCATTCACCGCCTCCTGGAACCTGAGCCTTACCAAACCTCGGAAGGTCTGCGGTTTGCCTTCAGCCGGGGCATCGGCCACCCCATTTTCGCCGACGTAGTGGTGATGGACGAGTTCTCCATGGTGGACGTCTCCCTGGCCGCCAGCCTGCTGCGGGCCCTGGACTCCGGCACCCGGCTCGTCATCGTGGGCGACCATTACCAACTTCCTTCCGTGGGACCGGGGTCGGTGCTGCGGGACCTTTTGGCCGCCGGCGTGCCCTCCTATGAGCTCACCGAAATCAAGCGCAACACCGGGGACATCGTTAAAGCCTGCCATGCCATTAAAGACGGCCGGCCGGTTTCGCCCTCTCCCCACCTGGACCCGGAGCAAGGGTTAAACCTGCGCCACATTGAAGAATCCGACCCTTACCGGATTCAGGAAATCATCCGGGACCTGGTTGTCAACCGACTGCCCCAGCGCGGTTACAACCCGGTGTGGGACGTGCAGGTGCTCTCCCCCATGAACGAAAAGACCTTGCTTTCCTGCCTGCATCTCAACGACATGCTGCAGAAGGCCCTTAACCCAATGGGGAGGGAAGTCAAGGGCACTCCCCTTCGGATCGGAGATAAGGTGATTCAGCGTAAAAACGAGTCCATCGGGGAAGTGTTCGTGGTCAATGGGGACCTGGGGACCCTGACTTTCTTTGACGATAAAGAGGGCCGGAAAGGCAAGAGAGTAATTGAACCCACCTTCAAGCTCACGGTGGAGTTTCAATATCCCGAGCGGGAAGCACAGAATTTCGTTAAAGACCATCACCTGGCCCTGGCCTACTGCCTCACCATTCACAAAATGCAGGGCAGCGAGGCCCCTGTGGTCATCATCCCGGTGCATAGCTCCTTCGGCGTCTTTTTCAACCGTGAACTTATCTACACTGCAATCAGCCGGGCCCGGGATATTTGCATCACCGTGGGCCAATGGGGTGCCCTGGAACAGGCCGCCACCCGCATCGGAAACAACCGGCGCATCACCCGCCTGGCCGAGATAATCAGGGGAGCAAAATGAGAGATTTGGAACGCCTCATGCAAATAAATGATAACGCACAAAGCCCAACCAGGAGCTTACCATGACCTCACTTTTGACTCCCCCCGAGGTGGCACATCTGTTGCAAATTTCCCTGAGAACAGTTTATGCCCAAAGCCGCCGATTGGGCGGTTTCTATCCCGCAGGGATTCGTGCCCTGAGATTTCGTAGGGAGGACATCTATGCCATTATGGAAAGACCTAACCGGACTTTGGAGGTATCAATTTCAACATCGCGGCAAGCGATACAGCCGGACCGGCTTCAAGACCAAGGCCGAAGCCCGGGCCGCCCAGGAAGAGCATCGCAAAGAAATCAAGATGGAGGAAGGGGTACAGCCGATCCCTCCATCGTTGCCGACGCCATCCGCTTTGGACTTAGAGACCCTGATGGTGGAATACCTGCGAGTGGCAGAAAGGGTCTTAGCTCCCAAAACCATACAATATCGAAGGATCGTGTTTAAGCGATTCCTGAAGCACATGGGTAATGTGCCCGCTGATAGCGTCACCACCCGACAAGTGGAAGATTATCTACTCACCCGCCCCACCAACCACAACTTTAATAAGGACCGCACTGAACTTATGCGCTTGTTTTCTTGGAGCCATCGCCGCCAGATGGTCCCTGGCAATCCTGTATTTCTGGTCGACAAGGTGCCGGTTGAGGCTCCCAAAAAAACAATTCCCACACCCAAGCAGATGGCACAAATTCTCTTAGCGGCGGGGCCGGATCGCCCGCTCCTCCAAGTGCTCTTTCACACCATGGCGAGAATAGACGAAGTGCTGCGCCTGAAATGGGAGGACGTGAATTTTGAGCATCGGGCTATCCGCTTGTGGACCCGCAAGCGGCGGGGCGGAAGTTGGGAGAGCGATTGGCTCCCAATGAATGAGGACTTGCAGAAAATCCTATGGGACCTTTATCAGAAGAGGGTTTCCGAGGAGTGGGTTTTTTACAACCCCCAGACCTGCTACCGGTATGTTCACAGGTTCAAGCTCATGCGGTCCATCTGCCGGCGGGCTGGGGTTCCGCAATTTGGCTACCATACTATTCGCCACTTCGTGGCGAGCTTCCTTTTCGATAAGCGGAAGGTGTCTCTCCCGGTGATCTCCAAGCTCTTGCGCCATAAAAATTTGCAGACCACCGAAAGATACTTGCAGGCGATAGACCCTCGTTTCCGAGAAACCATGCGGCTGTTGGAAGGAGACGTTCTAAACCAGCTTATCGACCCCTTCTCCGAGGGCACCTACTCAGAGCCTACTCAGAAAACTACTCAGATGAAAACGGAGTTGATTTGCAGATAAGAGGGTTAAAATTTTTGAACGCTAAGTACCTAAAAATACTTGGCGGAAGTGCATGGGAATCGAACCCACCTGCCCCCTTCCTCAGAAGGCACACCGGATTTGAAGTCCGGGGGCCCCACCAGTGAGCCTGGCACTTCCGTTTTATATTTTAATCACCCAGGCGGGATGGTGTCAACTTATGGAATGGCAATGAGGCGGTTTGGCGGGTTAGCGGGTCAGCGGGTTAGCTATTACAAGCTATTTCAAACCTCGCTTCCCCCAAAAATGTCATTCTGAGCGGAGCGAAGAATCTGGTTAATTCCAAAGACCTAGACCTTCGCGACGCTCAGGTTGACAGTTAAACCTGGTTTTGAAATAGCTTCTAGACGAATATGCCCTTTGCCCTTAATTTATGGCAAAAAGTTAAAAACTAACCGCCAAACCGCCGAACCGCCAAACCGCTACACTTGAGTTTTGCGGCCGAGGGGGTTAAATTAGGCAATTATGCGCTTAAGTTTGAACTGGCTAGCGGATTTTGTGGACGTGACCGCGCCGGCCTCGGAGCTGGCTGAGCGGCTCACCATGGCCGGCCTGGAAGTGGAGGCGGTGGAGGAGATTGCCCCGGACTTTTCCGGCGCGGTGGTGGCCAAGGCCGTCAAGGTGGAGCCCCACCCTCAGGCCGACCTCCTGACCATCGCGGAAGTGGACGCCGGCGGCCGCACCTACCGGCTGGTGTGCGGCGCCCCCAATTTGCAGGAAGGGCGTATTTATCCCTTCGCGCCGCCGGGGGCGGTGCTGTCCCAGGGCCGGAAGCTCAAACCCGCCAAAATCCGGGGGGTGGCCTCCGAAGGCATGCTGCTGGCGGAAGATGAGCTGGGAATCTCCGCGGACCATGCCGGGCTTATGGACATCCCCCAGGACCTGCCCCTGGGCCAGGACGTGGCCGAGGCCCTTAAGTTAGCGGATACGGTCCTGGAGGTGGCGGTCACCCCCAACCGGCCGGATTGCCTGAGCGTCCTGGGGCTGGCCCGGGAGGTGGCGGCCCTGCTGAACCAGCCCCTGCGCCACCCCGAGGTCATCGTGGCCGAAGTGGAAGAGCCCGCCGCGCCTCTGGCCCGGGTCACCATCCTGGACCCGGTGGGCTGCCCCCGGTACGCCGCCCGGCTGCTCCTGGACTTGACGGTTAAGCCTTCCCCCTTCTGGATGCGCCGCCGCCTGCATCTGGCGGGCATCCGGGCCATCAACAACCTGGTGGACGTCACCAACTACGTGCTCCTGGAATACGGCCAGCCCTTGCACGGGTTTGACTTCCGCAAGCTCCGGGGGGGGCAGATCGTGGTGCGGCGGCCCCAGAAAACCGAGAAGACCTTCGTCACCCTGGACGGCGCCGAAAGGGTTTTGGACTCCGAGACCCTGCTCATCTGCGACCGGGACCACCCCGTGGCCCTGGCCGGGATCATGGGGGGCCTGGAATCGGAGATCACCCCGGACACCCGGGAGGTGCTCATTGAAAGCGCCTATTTTCATCCCCCGGTCATCCGCCGCACCGCCAAACGCCTGGGGTTAAGCACTGAGTCCTCCTACCGCTTCGAACGGCGGGTGGACCCGGCCGGGGTGATTCACGCCTTGGAGCGGGCGGCGCAGCTCATGGCCGCGCTGGGAGGCGGGCGGGTGCTCTCCGGCCGCATTGACGAATATCCCGCTCCCATTTACCATCCCCGGCTGACCCTGCGGGTCTCCCGGGCTAATCAGGTTTTAGGCACGGATTTGTCCCGGGACGAAATGGCCGGGTTGCTCAAAAGGCTGCACCTGCCAACGGTGGTCCAGGACGCCGACACCCTGGCGGTGCAGGCCCCCTCCTTCCGGGGCGACCTGGAACGGGAGATCGACCTCATCGAGGAAGTGGCCCGCCTCAGGGGCTATGAGCATATTCCGGTGACCTTGCCCCAAGGGGAAGTGGCCACGCCCCGGCCCGGCTTCGAAGTCCGCCTGCGGGAGCAAAGCCGGCGGCTCCTCTTGGGCCTGGGGTTCTCCGAGGCCATTAACTATTCCTTTCAGTCCGAGCGGCTAAAAGGGGTTCTGGGAGAGGCCGAGGCCGCGGCGCCGGCTCTGCCCCTGGCCAACCCCTTGAGCGAAGAGCAGGCGGTGATGCGGATTTCTCTCCTTCCCGGCTTGCTGGACACCCTGCGGCGCAATATCCACCATCAGGTTCGTAACGTACGCCTATTTGAGCTGTCCAAGATCTTCCGGCCGGAGCCGGAATCGGAACTCCCCCGGGAAGAGCAGTGGCTCACCGGGCTTATGTACGGGGACCGGGCCGAAGCCGCCTGGAACGACCCGGAAGAGCCTCTGGACTTTTTCGATCTCAAGGGCGTGGTGGAAACCTTGCTGGAGGGGTTGCTCATCAACGAGGTTTCCTTTGGGGAAGAGGACCTGCCCCCGTTCTTGCGCCGGGGGGCCAGGGTTTATTCCCGGGGCCGGGAACTGGGAGTTCTGGGGGAGGTGGCGCCGGACGTCAGTGAGAAGCTGGATGTGGACGGCGCCGTCTGGGTATTCAACCTGGACTTCGCGGCCCTGGCGGAAGCAGCCCTGCCCACGCCGCTGTTCACTCCCCTGCCCCGCTACCCTGCGGTTTACCGGGACATCGCCCTGGTGGTGGACGCGGGCCTGCCTGCGGCTCGGGTGATGGAGGCCCTGTTTGAACACGGCAAGCCCTGGCTGAAGGAGGCCAAACTCTTTGACGTGTACACCGGGGACCCCATCCCGGCGGGCAAGCGCAGCCTGGCCTTCCGCCTCATCTACCGGGACCCGGAGCGCACCCTGACGGACGAGGCGGTGAGTCGGCGCCACGACGCCATGGTCCAGGCCCTGGAGAGGGAACTGGGGGCGGAATTGCGGTAGTGGTGGAGCGGTTTGGCGGTTTAGCGGGTTAGCGGGCGAAACCCTGTTTCATTGGCATAATGATGAGCTCAGTCCATAAAACAAGAGCTAATAGCTTGCTTCTAAACCGCTAAACCGCTGAACCGCCAACCCGCCAACCCGCCAAAGGTGACCGGAGGTGGAAGAAGATTTTCCCCGCAAACCCTTTTACACCATCGGCGAGGTGTGCCGCCTCACCGGGGTGAAAGCCCACGTGCTGCGGTATTGGGAAAGCCAGGGGAAGCTCCTCAAACCCCAACGCCGCGGCTCCCGCCATCGCCTCTACCGCTTGAGCGACATCCAGCTCATCTGTGAGATCAAACGCCTCCGGGAAGAAGAGAAGCTCTCCCTGGCGGCCATGCGCCGCCAGTTGCACCCCCCGGCCTCCCTCCCCCCGGCCATGTCCCCTGCGGCCCTGGCCGCTTTGGGCAAGGAAGTCACCGACCTTCTCCGGGATATCCGGGATGAACTGCGGGAATTGAAGGAAACATTGGATGAGGGCGGGGAAGGGGAATAGGAACAAAAAAACAAAGCTATGTTCTATTTATAGAAATCTTTTTTCTCTGTTAGGGACTTGAGATAAATAGCAGGTATAATAATTTAGCCCAAAAGGGGATTGCGTTATGAAAAAAACTAATCCAAATATTCTTGTTTTTGCTTCCGGGACAAAAACCGGTGGTGGGTCCGGATTTGAGACGATGGTAAGAGCTTCGCGGACTAGGCCGCCAATTTTGGACGCTTGGATTTGTGCGGTTATCACTAATCATTTTGGCGGCGGTGTTTGGGATAAGGCAAAAGCGCTCGGGATACATTCCGAATATTGGGTCGGCCCCTATCTTGCCAAGGGCTACCAAAACTTTGTAAAGTATTTCAACGCTGATTATGTCATGCTCTCCGGCTGGCTGAAACTAGTAGCAGGCCTTGACCCGGCGCGTACGATTAATATCCATCCTGGTCCTTTGCCCCGATTTGGTGGGCCGAAACTTTACGGACACTATGTTCACGAAGCGGTTATGGCAGCTTATCACCGCGGGGAAATTACGCACACCGCGGTCACCATGCATTTTGTTGATGCGATGTATGACCACGGCCCGATACTTTTCGCTTTACCTATTCCAATTGAGCCGAGGGATACACCGGAGACATTGGCTGCGAAGGTGAATCGTGCTGAACATGAATGGCAACCCCGTGTCCTCAACTATGTAGTGCACGGACAGGTGCGGTTGGTCGGCAAAGAAGTTGTATATGAGACGGAAGAACTGAAGCGCCTGCTGATGCCAGAAGCGTAGTAAGACAAAAACGTAAAAATTGAGGGGAAGATCTAATCAATCAGGGCAGGTTGCTACTAGGGCCTGCCTTTTTCTTTTACAAAATAAGAGAGTGTTATCCTATAGCGATTGCCAAAAGTTTTTTCCGATAAGGCATTAAAAAAGTTTACAAAAAACTAGACTTTTTATGAAAAATATGTTTTCCTTGATTCGTGCCCGGACGATGCAATGCGCCCAACCTAGAGAAT
>VGSW01000116.1 GCA_016874915.1 Deltaproteobacteria bacterium | reverse complement strand
CAACAGTACCCCAAGAAGGTGGCAATCCAGAACACCAGCCATGGCGGCCGGCTTGTCAGGTCATGTCTGGTCGCTGCGAGAATTAATGTCTACGAAATTATTTATCAACCATTAAAGGGTCATTACCATATTTTCTTTAAACTCTTTAATAGTCAAAGATAGGAACCCCAACCGTTTGCTGAGCCGCACCACCGCCGGGGGCTTCAGGCGGCATCGGGACAGAATTTCTTCTTCAGCCAGGACCTCCCGGGTAGGCCCGTCCAGGACCACTTGACCGTCCTTGAGAACGATAATCCGCCGGGCATATGAGGCCGCGGCCCACATGGAGTGGGTCACCATGATGATGGTGTGGCCCTGATTGTTCAGTTCCTGCACCAGGTCCAGCAAGTCCTGTTGCTCCTGATGGTCCAGGCCGGTGGTGGGTTCGTCCAGGATGATCACCTGGGGGGCCAGGGCCAGGACTCCGGCCACCGCCAGGCGCTGCCGCTGGCCCTTGGTGAGGGAAAAGGGGTCTTCTTCGGCCCGGTCCTTCAGGTGCACCTTGTCCAGGGCGGTTGCCACCCGGCGGTTCACTTCTTGTTCGTTTAACCCCAACTGTTGCGGTCCGAAAGCCACTTCCTCCCACACCTGTTCGGCAAAGAGCTGGTAGTCGGGATTTTGGAAGACGAACCCCACCCGCAGGGCCTCACCCCCGGCCTGCCGGACTTCCCCGGCTTGGGGCTTCAGCAGGCCCCGGAGGAGCTTTACCAGGGTGGTCTTGCCGCTGCCGTTGGGCCCCAGGATGGCGGTGAGTTCGCCTTGGCTGAAACTTAGGGAAAAGTTCTGGAGAACCGGAGGACTTCCGGGGTAGGAGAAGGTGATGTTACGCATTTCCAGGAGGGGTGCGGCAATGCCGGGAGAAGAAATTTCACCCCCACCCTGACCCTCCCCCATCAAGGGGGAGGGGATTTCAATACTAACCCGATTGTTTTTTTTGTCATTCTGAACCGCCGTAGGCGGTGAAGAATCTAGACCCTTCGCTTCGCTCAGGGTGACAGGGGTGGGTATCTTTTGCCAGCCCAAAACGCGGGCTTCCCTGACGGCCTCATCCAAAGTGAGAGGCAGGACGCTCTGCCCCAGGTCGAAAAAGAGGGCGGGGAGTTCCGGGGCCTTAAGCCCCAGGTGGCGGAACCGGGCCACCTGGCGCAGCACCTCCGGGGGCGGACCGTCCGCGATGATTTTCCCCCGCTCCAGGAGCGCCACCCGGGAGCAGTTCCGGGCCAGGCGCAGGTCCTCTCCCAGGAGCATCAGGGTAAGCCCCTGGGTCCGGGAGAGGCCCTCCAGGGTAGTTAGGAGGTCTTCCACCGCCTGGGGGTCTAAATCCGTGGTGGGTTCGTCCAGCACCAGGAGGGGGCTCTCCAGGGCCAGGACCGCGGCCAGGGCCAGAAGCTGCTTCTGGCCTCCCGAAAGGGTGGTCGGTTCCCGGTGATCGAACCCGCTCAAGCCCACCTGGGCCAGGGACTTTTGGACCCGCCGGGCCAGCTCTTCCCGGGGCAGGCCCAGGTTCTCCGGGCCGAAGGCCACTTCCTGGTCCACCCGGGTGCAGAACAACTGGGCTTCAAAGTCCTGGAAGAGGATGCCCACCCGGGCCGCCAACTCCCGGGGGCGGCAGGCGGTGGTAAGGCAGCCGTCCACCTCCACCCGGCCGCGGAAATCCCCCTTGATCATCCGGGGAATCAGCCCCTGGAGGCAAAGGGCCAGGGTGGATTTGCCGGCCTCGCTGGGGCCCAGGACCGCCACCCGCTCCCCGGGCCGCACCTCCAGGTTCAACCCGTCAAATACCGGCCGGGCCGCTCTTTTGTAGCGAAAGTGGAGGTCCGAGATTTTAATTATGGGGAGGCTCCTTTTACCTCACGCAAAGGCGCAAAGAACGCCAAGTTGGCGCACGGCGTAAACGCCATGCGCCATCACTTTTTCTTTGCGCCTTGGCGCCTTGGCGTGAGATTTTTTTCTTCCCTACATCAAGAAGCATCCAAGTAGCAGAACCACCAAAAAAGGGGCCAGTAGCAGCGCCAGGGAGGGGAAGGCCGGGGAGCTCACCAACCCGAAACCCACCGCCAGACCTGTAAGATACCCCCCTCCGGCGCCTATCCAGGCCAAGGCCAGACCCAGGCGGGGGGCGGGGCCGGGGGCTCGGTCTTCTTCGTCCATCAGCTCCGCCCAATAAAGATCCCAACGGCTCACCCGGGGTTGGAGCAGCTTTAGGAGAAACGGTCCCAAAATCAGGGTGATGAGGGCGTTGTTCATAAAGACCGCCACGCCGATGATGCTGAAGGGGAGGAGGTTCAGGGCCTCCAGGCCGAAGCCCACCACCAGGGCGCAGCCCATGGCGCCCAGGAGCACCGCCAGAAAGAAGCGGGGGAGATGGCGGCCCACCCGGTCCAGGGGCCGGCCCCGCCACATCTTATAAGGCAGGTACGCGGCCAGGAAATTGCCCCAGAAGCCGAAGAAGCTGCCCACCCCCAGGGTGCCGAAGAAATCGCCGATGAGATTGCCCAAGGCCGCGCCCCAGGCGCCCGCGGGGCCGAAAAGGAGGCCGAAGATCACGGGAATGACATTGGCCGGCCGCAGTTCGGTGATGCCCGGAATCAGGGGGATGCCCTTGAAGGGAATGAGAATGGCCGCGAAGAGGCCGGCGGTGAGCACCGTCAACACCACCATGGTGGAATACCGCCACATGCGCCGGACTTCCCGCATCTTCCATCCCTTTACCCCGGCCATTTTAACACGGAATAGATTTCGTTTTCATCTTTGTGTCTTTGCGTCTTGGCGGGAGGCAATAACTAGCTTGCAGGCCGCCCCCTTTTTCTCTAAACTTTTGAAGGTTAAGGAACGAAAGGGAAATGACCGGGACGGAAAAAAGCAAGTCCGTGACTGAGTGGCCGTCCGGGGACTGGCTCCTGGATTTCGGCAGCGCCGCGGACCTCATTGCCTATCACAAAGAGCGGGTCCTGGTATCCGGGAGCACCCGGTTCCAGGAATACGAGATCTTTGAGAGCCAGGCTTGGGGCCGGGTCCTGGTCCTGGATGGGCGGGTCCAGTCTGCGGCGGCCGACGAGTTCATCTACCATGAAGCCCTGGTGCACCCCGCCATGGTGGCCCACCCGGCGCCCCGGCGGGTTCTGGTCATGGGGGGCGGCGAAGGGGCCACCCTGCGGGAAGTGCTGCGCCACCCCCAGGTGGCCCGGGCGGTGATGGTGGACATTGATGAGGAACTGGTGGAATTTTGCCGGGAGTGGCTGCCCACCTTCCACCAGGGAGCGTTTGACGACCCCCGCGCCGAGCTGGTCTTCGCCGACGCCCGGGGCTGGCTGGCGGCTCAGCCCGAGGCCGCGTTCGAGGTCATTATCATTGACCTCCCCGAGCCGGTGGAAGTCGGACCCGCGGTGATGCTGTTCACCCGGGAAATGTATGAGCTGGTGCAGCGCAAATTGGCCCCTGGCGGCGTCCTTTCCGTGCAATCCGGGGCCGCGGGCATGTTCGGCGCCATGATGCCGGACCTGAACGCCACGCTGAAGTCGGTCTTCCCCCGGGTGGCGGCTTACGGCGCGTTTATCCCCAGCTTCATGGAGTTCTACGGCTTCCATCTGGTTGGCGGTGGAGAACTAACCTGGCCCACGGCCGCGGCCGCCGCGGCCCGTTTTGCCAGCCCCGCGTTCCAGGCGATGGGGTGGCTGGACCCGGAACTACTGGCGGCGCTCCCCCATATTCCGGTCTATTTACGACACCGCCTGGAAGCCGGCCGGGTGCTCACGGACGCCGCGCCCTTTGGCCCCACCCCTGGCGAACGGGCGCTTTTTTAAGGGGTTTTCGGTTGGGTAGGGTTTATTTTGGGAAACAATTATTTAGAAGATTAAAGGAGCAAAGTTTTTATGTCCAATCGTAGAGTCGGAGTTTATGTAGATTCCATGAATATCATGCGCAATGGCGGATACGGGATGCGCTATGAAGTCATCCGCCGCTTTGCCGCCAGGGACGGCGAAGAAATCATGCGCCTCAACGCCTATGTGGCCATCGACGAAGAACGCGCCATTTCCGACCCCAATTATAAAAATACCCTGAATTTCATTCTTACGTTGCGGGATTTAGGATTCAAGGTGGTGGAAAAGCCCATCAGATGGTACACGGATGAATCGGGGCGCACTTACGGCAAAGCCAACTGCGACATGGATATGGCCCTGGATATCATTGCCCAGTCGGAACGGCTGGACCAGATTTATCTGTTCACCGGCGACGGCGACTTTGTCAGCGTGGTGAACATGGTGCAGAACAAGGGCTGCCGGTTGGAACTGCTGGCCTTCAACAACGTGTCCGCCCGACTGCGCCGGGAAGTGGACCTGTTTATTTCCGGCTACCTGGTGCCGGGGCTGCTGCCCACGGCGATGCCCTTCGCCGGCGCGCCCCCCTGGGGGGAGCCGGGAAGCCGGGTCCGGGGAGTGTGCACCAAGTATTTCCTGGATCGTTCTTACGGGTTCTTCCGGTTTATGCACGGCTTCGGCAAGGTCTGGGTCACGGACACCCGGCTGGAAGAGTCGCCTTATTCCTCGGTCTTTTTCTTGGAAAAAGACCTGCCCCAGCAGGTTCACGCAGAAAATCTCCCCAGCCGGGAATATATTTTCGAGTTCACCATCAACGAGGGCGAAAAAGGTTTCGTGGCCGCGGATATTGATCTGGTGTACAAGTATTAGCGTTCAGCGGTCAGCGTTCAGCTTTTTAAAAAAGCTGATAGCTGATAGCTGACGGCTGAAAGCTTACAGCTCACCGGAAAGGAAAGGCTATGGCTCAAGACCTGCGAGTGCTTTTTGTCGCTTCCGAAGGGGTGCCCTTTGCCAAGACCGGGGGGCTGGCGGACGTGGTGGGCGCTCTGCCCCTGGCCCTGAAGGAGTTAGGGGTGGACGTGCGCATCCTCATGCCCTATTACGGCGCCGTGAAGCAAGGAAATATTCCTACTGCCCCCGTGGCGGAGAACCTTGATGTCCACACCGGGCTGGGAACCATCTCCTGCGACATCATGGCGCCCACCCAGGGAGACCACCCCTTCTACTTTGTGGCGCGGGACGAGTTTTTTGAGCGCAGCCAACTTTACGGCACTCCCCAGGGCGATTACTTCGACAACCTGGAGCGTTTCGCATTTTTCAGCGCCGCGGTGCTCCCCTTTTGCCAGGCTCTGGACTTTCAGCCCCACCTCATCCACTGCCATGACTGGCAGGCTTCTCTGGTCCCCGTCTATCTTCGTTGCCGCTGGTGGGGAGAACCCTTGCTCGCCGGGGCCAGGACCCTGCTTACCATCCACAACCTGGCTTACCAGGGATTGTTTCCCAAAGAGAAATTTCCCCTCCTGGGTCTGGACTGGTCCCTGTTCTCCATCAACGGCCTGGAATTCTATGACAAGATCAACCTCCTGAAAGGCGGGATTGTTTTCGCCGACGCCATCACCACAGTGAGCCACCGTTACAGCATCGAAATCCAGACCCCGGAGTTCGGCTACGGCCTGGAAGGGGTGCTTAAGAGCCGGGCCGGCTCGCTTTTCGGGATTCTCAACGGCGTGGATTATAAAGACTGGAACCCGGAAACCGACCCGCTCATTCACGCCAATTACAGCCTGGCTGACCCCAAGGGCAAGGCCAAGGACAAGGCCGGGCTTATGGAGGCCTTCGGCCTGAGCAAAAATCTGGCCCAGGCGCCGCTTTTGGGGATCATCTCCCGCCTGGCGGACCAGAAGGGTTTCGACCTGGTGGAAGCAGTGCTGCCCCAACTCATGGCCCGGGACGTCATGGTGGTCATCCTGGGCACCGGCGAAGAAAAATACCACCGCTGGCTGGCCGGGGAGGCCAAAAAATACCCCGGCAAATTGGGGGTGAAGATCGCCTTTGATAACGCCCTGGCCCATTTAATCGAGGCCGGCTCCGACATGTTCCTTATGCCCTCCCGCTTTGAACCTTGCGGCCTTAACCAGATGTATTCCTTGAAGTACGGCACCATTCCCGTGGTCCGGGCCACCGGCGGCCTGGCGGACACCGTCACCCAGGTGGGGCACGTGACCGGCGCCGGGACGGGATTTCTTTTCGAAGATTACTCTCCTGAGGCTTTCCTTAAGTGCATTTACACCGCGCTGGCGGCCTTTGAGGACAAGCGCCTGTGGCGCCGCATCATGCAGAACGCCATGAGCCAGGACTTCTCCTGGAACAAGTCGGCCCGGGCCTATCTGGATTTGTATCAGAGGTTGATGGAGTAATCGTAGTTTTTTGAGTTACTCGTTCCCCCACCCCCGTGGGGGAACGCAAATTTGCGGCCAAGCATCCCACTGAGTGAAATAAACGCAAAGGACAGCCGTTGGGCTGTCCTTTTCTTTTATGATCGAAGTCCCTTCCGGCGCACCCCCCTCTTTGACCTTTTTCATTTTTTTTACGGGAAGGCCCTTATCCCTTTTCATCACTAAGGCGGCGCCGGTATCGAGTTTTTTGCACTGAGTATTGACTAAGCAATATATATGACTAAAATAGTAATAGGTGTTGCTTATGTGGCTAATATTCTCTTACTCCCTGCCAGCAAAAAACTCCAACGCCCGGGTGAAGGTCTGGCGGCGGCTGATGTCCGTGGGCGCGGTGCAACTTAAAAGCTCCCTGTATGTGCTGCCCGCCGGCCCTGGGAATCATGAGCATTTTCAATGGCTCAGCCGCGAGGTTGAGGAGTTGGGCGGGGAGGCGGTGTTCTTTCAGTGCCCCGCAGTGGAAAATATGACTGACCTGGAAATCAGGGGGCTTTTCGGCAAGGAGCGGAATGAAGACTATGACCGGCTATGCGAAGAGATGCAGACCTTCGCCAGGGCTTTAGGAGACCAGCCCTGGGATCGGGATGAAAAGGTCAGGGAACTCAAGGCGGCCCTGAAAAAATTCACCCGGAGGTTTGAAACCATCCGCGACATTGACTTTTTTCCTACGGGCCGGGGGGAGCGCCCTGCCATGCTGCTGGCCTCCATGTCGGAACGCATGAAAGAATTAACCGGCGTCAGGCCGGGCGCCGGTTCTCAGGTAATGCTGAAGAAAGAGGATTACCGAGGGAAAATCTGGGTCACCCGGGAGCGCCCGTATGTTGACCGGCTGGCATCCTTCTGGCTGGTGCGGCGGTTCATCGATAAGGACGCAGATATTTTATTCATCTCCCCTAAACAAGAGATGGAAAGCAATGCCCGAAGGGTTTACTTCGACATGGCCGGGGGAGAGTTCACCCACCGGGAGCAGATGATCACCTTTGAGGTCCTGGCCGGGTCATTCGGCCTCCTCGATCAGGGGGGTGCCCGCTTAGCCGCATTGGTTCGGGCCATAGACTTGAAAGAGGACCTGGAAGGGATGGGGGAGGCCAAGGTCCTCCAGGACCTGGTGGACGGCCTGGTGAAAATCACCCCGGACGATTATGAGCTGGTCAACCGAGCCTTGATGATATTTGACGCTCTTTATACTACCTATCAAGGAGAAACCCCATGAAAGATATAGCAGTGCACGTGGCGTATCTCATGGCCGCGGCGGCCCGGACGGCCCCCAAAGGCGGCGGCAAGGATTTCCTGGAAATCGTGGTTATCACCTCGGAGAGCGATCTTAAGAAAATCGCTGAAAACATGCGTCAATATGCCCCCAGGAGCACCAACGAAGCTTACTGGCTCCGGGATGCGGCGAATATTGAAGAAGCTCAGGCCCTGTTGCTGGTGGGCCTGGCCCAGTCCCGAGCCGCGGGCTACGACTGCGGCGGCTGCGGTTATCCCTCCTGCAAGGAGTTTGAGAGGAACCGCAATTTTCAGGAAAAAGAAATGGGTTACGGCGGACCCCATTGTGTCATGCGCATGATGGACATCGGCGTGGCCCTGTGTTCCGCGGCCAAGACCGCCAGCCTGCTTAACGTGGATAATCGCATCCAGCAGCGGGTGGGGGCCGCGGCAAGGGCCCTGGGCCTGATTGCGGCTGACGCGGTCATGGGAATTCCAGTGGGCATCTACGGCAAGAACATCTTTTTTGATCGCAAGACACCGGGGAAGTAAGGAGATCGCCTTCTAAATGAACGCCTTTAATACACTCTGCTCCGTGGGCTTCCTGGCCCGGTTGTCCTACGCCCTGGCCCGGAACCCGGTGCTGCCGCTGTTCGCTCTGTACCTGGGAGCCGGGCCCGAGGCCATCGGCTTCGCGGTGGGCATTTCCACGGTCACCGGCATCTTTTTCAAGCTTCCCTCCGGGGCGCTCTCCGACATCATCGGCCGGCGCCGCACCCTGCTCATGGGGCTGGTGGTTTTTGCCATCATGCCCTTCACCTACCTGGTCATTAAAGACTATTCCTGGCTCATCGTCATTCGCTTCCTCCACGGCCTGGCCACCGCCATCTACGGCCCGGTGGCCATGGCGGTGGTGGCGGACATCGCCGGGGTCAGAAAAGGGGAATGGCTGTCCTGGTTCTCTTCGGTGACCATCATCGGGACGCTACTGGGCGCGCCGCTGGGGGGCTTTCTTTTGCATCACCTTTCCACGGCCGGAGGCCCGGCCCTGGGAGAGTTCCACCTGGTCTTCCTGGTGAGCGGCCTGGCGGGGGTCATGGCCCTGCTGCTGGGTCTGGCGGCTCTCCGGGGCCAAGAAACCGCAGCGCCCCAACCCGGAGCCTTCAGAGAACGGCTGGGGAAGTTTGTCTCCGGCATCAAGGAGGTGATGAGCGATAAGCGGGTGGTCATCACCTCCAACATGGAGGGTCTCCAGAACCTGACGGTGGGCGCGCTGGAGGCGTTCCTGCCGGTCTACGCGGTGAAGGTGGCGGGCTTAAATGAGTTTCAGGCCGGGTTGCTGTGGGGGGCTCAAATAGTCGTAACCATCCTGTCCAAGCCGGTGATGGGCCGCATTTCCGACCGCTGGGGGCGGAAACCCATCATTGTCTTGGGGATGGCGCTGTGCGCCGGGGCCTTCGCGGCCATTCCCCTGCTCCGGTCTTTTTATCTCTTGTTGATTACCGCCCTGTTCTTCGGCCTGGGGGAAGCCTTCGTCACTTCCTCCTCCGCGGCCCTGGTGGCGGACATCTGCCAGGAGAAACACTTCGGCGCGGCCATGGGCGCGTTCGGAACCATCTTCGATGTAGGCCACGCCTCCGGCCCCATCCTGGCGGGGCTGCTCATCGCCCGGTTTGATTATTTCTATTCCTTCCTGATCATGGGCGCCATCTTGATCGCGGCCATCCCGGTCTTTGTCCTGGGAGTTAAGGAGGGCCGAGGCGGTGGCCATTAATAATTCTGCTTCTTTTAACAGAAAACAGAAAACAGAAAACAGAAAACTGTGGGTTTCGTCACCACCTCTCCCGTTTCTGTTTGGCCAGCTCGAAATAATGGGCGGTGGCCTCGTGGATGGTCCTTTCCGGGTTGGCCCAGAAAATCGCCTGGGCCTCGGGGTTGTTGAAGAGGTAAAGCTTGCCGTTATAAAGGGCGAAAAGGTGGGGGTTGATGTCCTCCAGCCGCCCCATAGACATGGAAGTCACGCAGAACCCGCCCAACTGGGGCTGGTATTGGGGGGCATTGCCCAGGAACTCATAACGGTTGGCCCGGGAAGCGAAATAATAGGTGGCGCTTCCCAACCTTTCATAAATCCGCTTGTTGCCTTTGATAGCGCGCTTTTCGGTGAAATAGGCCGTGGGGTCGTAGCCGTGCACCGCCACGGTGTTGTCCAGGTTGAGAAGAGCCTCTCCCGAGCCTCCGGAAGTGGTGGGGGGCGGAAATCTTTGTTGGGCCGCGGCGCTGATGGCCAGCGCCGCCAGATACGCCAAGACCAATAGGGTCAGCTTCTTTTCCATACTTTCTCTCCTGGAGTTAGCTTGCCGGGACTGTCCCAGCCCTTTTTCCAAATAATAATAATGTTTTTCAGCCTGGCAATGTGACTTTTAGTAGGGTGCATCAATTTCTGCTTCTTGGTGGCATAGGCTTTCCAGCCTGTGCCACCCATATTACGAAGATAATTTGACAGCCCGGGATGATTTCATAGGCGAAAATTTATGCTTGCCTACAAACTTAAATTATGTCATGACATTATCACGTTATTTTGCCCAAACTCAGCTTGGGCTACAATTCATTCCCATGCCCATCTAGGGAAATAATCACCTTTAAACAAAATTTGTGCTATCCTTCCTTACCATTTGGGCAATAAGAGCGGCGGTGAGAGAGTTCTTAGAACCATTTTTGCAATGCAGGCGCCAAGGATGCCGCATTATTGTAATTATTAACAATAGGAGGCCTTAACCATGAACCCCTTTGTTTCACTGCCGAGTCTATTGGTGAGCCTGGTTCTGGTCCTGAGCCCTCTGGCCGCGATTGCGCAAGGGGGCGTTATTGACACCCACATGGGGAAACATACCGGTAAACATGTGCACTTGGTCTACCGTTCAGGCGTCGGGTATAACTCAATATTTCAACGGGTCAGGCTCGACGGACGCATTGAGACCGCAAATTTCACAGTCCCGGCGGGCCAGGTTCTGGTGGTTACCGACGTCTCGTGGGGTCGTGCGGCCTATTCGAGTACCGGAAGCACGGCA
The DNA here is from genome assembly GCA_016874915.1 of Deltaproteobacteria bacterium. Taxonomy (GTDB): domain Bacteria; phylum Desulfobacterota; class Desulfobaccia; order Desulfobaccales; family 0-14-0-80-60-11; genus VGSO01. The sequence continues at coordinate 929 of VGSW01000116.1, read as the reverse complement.
ATGCTCAATCTCGAAACCTATTATGGGGCCGCGGTGGTGAGTCTGGTTTTCAACTCCACCCTGAAACTGGACGAGAATGGCATCGCCGCTAAGCATGAAACCTTGACCAGCGGCATACTAGTGGGTCCCAATGGGTCATTCGGCCTTTCCGATACTTCCTATAACCCTCAGTTTGCAAACATAGTAGCACCAACATGGGTCGTTCTCCGGGGCTACCTGGTGCTTCAAAGAAACTAGTTCCTGTAGAGGCGCGCTGCGACCATAGCTATGCGGAACTTTCATGATTCACGGGTGAGCCAAAGCCTCATGAAGGATTGCTCCCTAAAATATTAACCACAGAGACACGGAGGGCGCAACGAATTCACAGAGTTTATAATGGTATTATTAGCCCGCTAAAATTATTAATTTTCTCTGTGTCCTCTGTGTCTCTGTGGTGAATCTTTTTATCCTGCTCCGAAAAGTTCAAAGTTCCAGGTTCAAAGTTCAAAGTTTATAGGGTTCTATCGGAGACTTTTCACAATTTATGGGTGAGCCAATGGCTCATGAGCGACTGCCCTGAAAAAATTCAAAGCTTATGTAGGGTGCGCCGTGCGCAACCTACAAGAACTTTTCGTAACGCAGCCTGCAAACCAGACGGTGTTTGGCATCAGGGATTGGAGCTGGGGGTTTGGGGGAGGGGGCTAAGGGCGCCCGCCCTTAGCCCCAATACTGTTCACTTAATAATAAATCTGTGGTATCATGTGATAACCTATCACAGGAGGACCGCAGATGGCACGGACAGTTGCAGAACTCCCCAAAGGGAGCCGGATCACGGATTATATCAGTCTTGGGGTGGTGGCTAAGACCTTCCCGGCAGCCACTGTGAAGTCGGTGTTGGAAACTACCGGCCGAAGCAGCCAGCGACAGCGGGAACTGCCGGCCCATGTGGT
>VGSW01000115.1 GCA_016874915.1 Deltaproteobacteria bacterium | reverse complement strand
AGATTCCCACCACCATCGCCTCCTGTCCCACCGGCGCCATCCGGCCCCACCCGGACAAGGCCTTGAAGAGCGTCACCGTGAACGAGCCCCGCTGCATGTACTGCGGCAACTGCTACACCATGTGCCCGGCCCTGCCCTGCTTTGATTCGGAAAAAGGCGGCATCGCCCTGCTGGTGGGCGGCAAGGTGTCCAACGCCAAGTCTCCCCCGGGTTTCTCCCGGCTGGCCATACCCTATATCCCCAACAACCCGCCCCGCTGGCCGGAGGTCGTGAGCGCCATCCGCAATATCCTCATCAAGTACGCCGAAGGCGCCAACAAGTGGGAGCGCTTGGGCGAGTGGATCAATCGCATCGGCTGGGAAAAGTTCTTCGAGGTGTGCGACATCCCATTCTCTTACCAGCATATTGACGACTATAAGTTTCAGGCGTATGATACTTACAGAACGTCAATGCATTTCAAATTTTAGGCAGGTGAAGTAAATGGCGATACCCAAAGAAGAACTTGTAGAACAAATCTACAAGATGGTGGAAGCGGCCCAGGGCAGAAGAAAGCTTAAAGCCTCGGATATCTGGAAGGCCATGATCAAAGACCACCCCGAGGTGGACAAAAAAATTGTCCAGGATGCCATCAAGACACTGATCGACGGTGGTCGCTGCGTTTACACCTATTTCGGCGGCAGCTTCGTGGAACTGCCCCGGGAAGAAGCGGCAGCCAAGAGAAGCTGATGCGGCGGTCCTGTCCCCGGTTGTTGCTGTCCGCGCTCCGGGGCGGGGCCGGCAAGACCACTTTGACCCTGGGGCTCCTGGCAGCCTGGCGGGAGCAGGGTCGGAGTCTTATCCCGTTCAAGAAGGGACCGGACTACATCGACCCTGCCTGGCACGCCCTGGCCGCCGGAGTCCCCAGTCATAATCTGGACCCCTTTCTCATGGAAGGGGACCAGATTATGGCCCTGGTGGCCCGCTATGCCGCACGGGCTGACGGCCTCCTCATCGAAGGCAACCGGGGGCTGTACGACGGCCTGGATGCCGAAGGCACTTACAGCACCGCGGAACTGGCAAAAACCCTGGGCGCCCCGGTGGTGCTGGTGGTGGACTGCACCATGCGCACCCGCACTACCGCGGCCCTGGTATTGGGCTGTCAGCACTTCGATCCCCAGGTGCCCCTTCGGGGCGTCATCCTCAACCAGATCGCCCGTCCCCGCCACGAAGCTTTGATCCGCAACACCATCGAGCGCTACTGCGGCGTTCCGGTGCTGGGGGCCATCCCGCGTCTCAAGTGCGATGTCTTCCCCGAACGCCACATGGGACTGGTGCCTCCCCAGGAGCACGGCACCGCCGTCAAGGCGGTGAACACCGCCCGGGAACTGGCCCTGAAATATCTGGACCTGGAAGGGCTTTGGCAGGTGGCCTGCCAGGCTCCTCCCCTGCCGATGGCGCCCTTTTCTTCGGCCCCCCGGACGGCCTCTGAACCGGTGAAAATCGGGGTCATTCGGGACTCGGCCTTCCAGTTTTATTATCCCGAAAACCTGGAGGCATTGGAGATAGAAGGCGCAGTCCTGATGGAACTCAACGCCCTGGAGGACCCGGCCTTGCCCCCGGACCTCTCAGCCCTTTACATCGGCGGCGGTTTTCCTGAAACCCATGCCCGCCTCCTGTCTCAAAACCTGGGGTTCCGCCATTCCGTCAAGGTGGCGGCCCAGGCGGGGATGCCCATGTACGCCGAGTGCGGCGGCCTCATGTACCTGGGGGAAGCCATCCAGATGCGGGATGAAAAGTTCCCCATGGTGGGCCTCTTCCCCTACGACTTCGTCATGCACCGGCGGCCTCAGGGCCACGGCTACACCGTGCTGGAAGTGGCCGGTGACAATCCCTATTTCCTCCCGGGGACCGTCCTCAAAGGCCATGAATTTCACTATTCGGAAATCGTCCCCGACCCGGAACCGGACCAGAACCTGGCCTTCCGGGTAACCCGGGGCACCGGCATCGGCGGCGGCCGGGAGGGCCTGGTGTACAAAAACGTCCTGGCCACTTACACTCATATCCACGCCCTGGGCGAACCCCAATGGGCCGCGGCCCTGGTGCGCCGGGCCCGGGAATTTCGGGATTTTTGCCTGGCGCTGCCGGAAGCCGGCCTCTCCGCCCCCTTATCCGCCCCCAAAGAAGCCCGCGTTTAAAGACAGTTTTTAGTTTTTAGTTTTTAGTTTTTAGTTTTGGATTAGTGCTTTAGTTCCACTAATTATAGGTTAACCTCGGCGAACCCGACCTTGACAGATTTTCAACCCCCTCTCTTTCCTCCCCTTGACGGGGAAAATTCCAAGGCATACAATTACCAGGGTTACCAAGATCAATCAGTTTCTGATTGCCCATATTTTTAAGGAGGTAAGCTTAATGGCGTGGCGGGTAGAAGTGGACCTGGATAAGTGCACCGGCGACGAAGAATGCGTTAATGTCTGTCCCACCGGCGTCTTCGAGATGCAGGAAGGCAAAGCCGTGGTGGTGATGGAAGATGAATGCCTGGGTTGTGAGTCCTGCATCGAAGTCTGTCCTTCGGCGGCCATCGCTGTAACCGAAACTTAACCACAGAGACACGGAGAACACCGAGAAAATCACAGAGAAATGTTATGGCCCTGGCGGCTTGACCGCCAAGGCCATAACGTTTTTTCCTCTGTGTAAATCTCTGTTACCTCTGTGCCTCTGGGTCTAATCTTTTATCTTTTCAACCTTCCCGGCAAGACTGGCACTGCTTCAGCGGTTCCAGTTCTTCCGGCGTCGCCGGCCGCACCTCCAGCACTTTCACCTCATAATACAAATCCTCCCCGGCCAGGGGATGGTTCAGGTCCAGCACCACCCGGTCCTCCATGACTTCCTTCACCCGGCCGGGGTACTCGGCGGGGAAAGGCAAATTAGCCGGCAACACCTGCATTCCCGGATAGGGCTTGACGTCCGGCGGAAAGACCTTGTGGCTCCATACCTGGACATTTTCCGGGTCCGGCAGGCCGAAGGCTTCTTCCGCGGGGATGATGAATTCCACCTGATCGTTTACCCTTAACCCCAAGAGACGGCGCTCCAGGCCCGGCAGCACCTCCCCCACCCCGGCGATGAAGCACATCTCCTCCGGGGCCTCGGCGCTCCCCCGGATCCATTCTCCAGATTCCAGGTGCAGGCGGTATTCCAGGCATACGTATTGATCTTGAGAAATTAACGACATGGTTTCAACTCTCCCTAGATAAATGTTATAATTTTATATGATAGGTTGGACTTCGCCAAGATGATTCGAAAAGCTCAGGTTCAGGAAGTTCCGGAAATCCGCCGGTTCCTGGGGGAATTCGCCCAGGACGGGGGCATCCTCCAGCGCACCCTGGCGGACCTCTACGCCCAGATGCGGGACTTCTTTGTTTACCGGGAGGACCGGGGACCCATTCTCGGCATCGCCGCGCTCCACGTATGTTGGGCCGGCCTGGCCGAAGTCCGCTCCGTGGCGGTGCTCCCGGAGTGCCGGAACCGGGGCATCGGCAGCCGCCTGGTGGAAGCCTGCCTTGACGAAGCCCGGACCCTGGGCCTCAGCGAGGTCTTCTGCCTGACGCTGCGCCCGGAGTTTTTTCAACGCTTCGGCTTTAAGGTGGTCTCCCGGGATGAGCTCCTTCCCATCGTCTGGGCCGACTGCGTCAACTGCGTCAAGTTCCCCGACTGCGACGAAGTCCCCATGATTCTCAACCTGGAAGGGGGCGGGACGGGGAATGATTGAAAATGGTTCACTACACCAAATTACTGAGGTGTCAAATATTATGCCGTCTGAAGTAATTATTGAATATACCGTACATATTTGGCAGGAAGGCAATCAGTTTATTGCCCACGCCATGCCCCTTGATATCATGAGTTCAGGTCTTACTCCGGACGCAGCCCGTAAAGCCCTAGATGAAGCAGTAAGGGTTTTTCTTCTCACCCTTGAAGATATGGGTACAACGGCGGAAATCCTTCAGGAATGCGGCTATCAGCTGATCCAGGGAAGCTGGAAAAGTCCTCCCTGGGTGTCCATTGAAAGGCATTCCGCCGTGGTCGGCATCTAAATATATGACCAGGATGGCGCCGGTCCATTGGAAGGTGCTGGAGAAGATATTCCTGGCTAAAGGATTCAAATTTGCCCGCCATGAGGGCAGTCATCGCTCATACGTGAAAACCGGCATTTCCAGGCCCATCGTAATCCCCACTTATGATGAAGTCCCAGTTTCCATTATTAAAAACAATCTCAAAACCGCGGGAATTTCAAGAGAAGAATTCCTGGCGTTATTAAAGGATGCTTTATAAATACTAAAACCTGCGGCCCCGGCATCAACTTGACAGTGCTTCGCTTTATAGTTAGTTTAAAAGATGGCAACCATGCCATGCCTTGCACCAAAAAGCTATGAATTCTTCTATCCGGTGAAGCCTGGCTTTATCGGGTTTTTTATTGATTAAATAAATGATCCAATATCTCATCAAAAAAATCTTCGGCAGCCAGAACGACCGGGAACTCCGGCGCCTGGCCCCCATCGTGGACCGGGTCAACGCCCTGGAGCCGGAATACCAGGCTCTGAGCGACGCCGACTTCAGGACTAAGACCGCCCAATTCAAGGAACGCCTGGATAACGGCGAGCCCCTGGACGACCTCCTCCCTGAAGCCTTTGCCGCGGCCCGGGAGGCCTCGGTGCGCACCGTGGGGATGCGCCCCTTTGACGTCCAGATCATCGGGGCCATCGTCCTCCACCAGGGCAAGATCGCCGAAATGAAAACCGGCGAAGGCAAGACCCTGGTGGCGGTCCTGCCGGCCTATCTCAACGCCCTGGGCGGCGAAGGGGTGCACATCGTCACGGTGAACGATTACCTGGCCCGCCGGGACACCCAATGGATGGGCCCCATTTACAACTTCCTGGGCCTCAGCGTGGGCACCATCCTCCACGGTCTGGACGACGCCCAGCGCCGGGAGGCGTACAATGCTGACATCACCTACGGCACCAACAACGAGTTCGGCTTCGACTACCTCCGGGACAACATGAAGTTCGCCCTGGAGGACATGGTGCAGCGGGAATTCAATTACGCCATCGTGGACGAAGTGGACTCCATCCTCATCGACGAGGCCCGGACGCCCCTGATCATCTCCGGACCCGCGGAGGAGTCCACCCAGCTTTACTACGTCCTCAACCAGATGTCCTTGCAGCTAAAGAAAGACGAGCACTTCACCGTGGACGAAAAGGGCCGCCGGGCCCTCATCACCGAAGATGGCGTGGCCCGGGCGGAGAAGCTTCTGAACATCAACAATCTTTACGATCCCCGGAACGTGGAGTTGGTCCACCACCTGAACCAGGCCCTGAAGGCCCAGAATCTCTTCAAGCGGGACGTGGATTACATCGTCAAGGACGGCCAGGTCATCATCGTGGACGAGTTCACCGGGCGCCTCATGCCGGGAAGGCGTTACTCCGACGGCCTCCACCAGGCCCTGGAGGCCAAGGAAGGGGTGCGCATCGAAAACGAGAACCAGACCCTGGCCACCATCACCTTTCAGAACTACTTCCGCATGTACAAGAAGCTGGCGGGCATGACCGGCACCGCGGACACCGAAGCCGAGGAATTCAAGAAGATCTACAACCTGGAAGTGATGGTCATCCCCACCAACAAAAACATGATCCGCACCGACAACCCGGACGTCATCTACAAGACCATGGACGAGAAATACGAGGCCGCGGTGGAGGAGATTAAAGACTGCCATGACCGGGGCCAGCCGGTGCTGGTGGGCACCACCTCCATTGAGAAGTCCGAGCGCCTGAGCAAGATGCTCAAACGGGAAGGCATCAAGCATGAGGTCTTGAACGCCAAGCACCACGAAAAAGAGGCGGAGATCGTGGCCAAGGCCGGGCAGTTGGGCATGGTGACCATCGCCACCAACATGGCCGGGCGGGGCACCGACATCGTTTTAGGTTCCGGAGTCGTGGAAACCGGGGGACTTCACATCCTGGGCACTGAGCGCCATGAATCCCGGCGCATCGACAACCAGCTCCGGGGCCGCTCCGGCCGCCAGGGCGACCCGGGCACCTCCCGCTTTTACCTGTCCCTGGAAGACGACCTGCTGCGCATCTTCGGCTCCGACCGGCTCAAAGGGATAATGGGCCGCCTGGGGATGGACGACGATCAGCCCATTGAGCACCGCATGGTGTCCAACGCCATCGAAAAGGCCCAGAAGCGGGTGGAGGGCCACAACTTCGACATCCGCAAGCACCTCCTGGAATATGACAACGTCATGAACAAGCAGCGGGAGGTCATCTACGCCCAGCGCCGCCAGATTCTCTCCGGCGAAGGTCTCCAGGACGACATCATGGAGATGAGCGCGGAGCTGGTGGAAGACCTGGTGACGGATTACACCAACGACAGCCCCCCCGAAGAGTGGGACCTCCAGGGCCTGAGCGACGCGTTCCGGCGTCAGTTCGGCTTCCGGGTGGCCTTCCCCGAGGAACTCAACGGTGACCTGGAAGAATTCCTGGCGGAGGAAGTTAACCGGAGGTTCCAGGCCAAGACCCGGGAAATCGGCCCCGATCTCTTCCCTCAACTCCAGCAGATGGTCATGCTCCAGATCGTGGACAACCACTGGAAGGACCACCTGCTGTCCATGGACCACCTTCGGGACGGCATCGGCCTCCGGGGCTACGCCCAGGTGGACCCCTTGCGGGAATACCAGCGGGAAGGCTACGACATGTTCATGGACCTGGTGCACCGCATCAAGGCGGACACCATCGGAGCCATCTTCCACCTCCAGATCAAACCTCACCAGGAACTGCCCGAGGAGGCCCAACGCCCCCGGCAGCAGCTGGCCTACAGCCACGGCAACGGCGGCGCCGCCGCGCCGGTGAAGAAGGACGCCAAAAAGGTGGGCCGCAACGACCCCTGCCCCTGCGGCAGCGGCAAAAAGTTCAAGAAATGCTGCGGGAAATGATTTTGAGGAGAGGGCCGGGGGACAGCAAGTCCCCCGCCCTCCCCTCAAACTCCCTTCCCAACCCCCTTTATATTTTTTCCAAAACTCGTTCCCAAACTCCCGCTTGGCATAAGGTCGCGCCATGAAAACTGATCTCAAGAAAACCTTCAAAGAACTCTACACCGCTTCCGCCAAGACCCCGGCCCTGGTGGAGGTCCCCCGCTTTCAGTTTCTCATGGTGGACGGCGCCGGCGACCCCAATGCCAACCCTTTCTTCCAGGAAGCGGCGGCCGCCCTGTTCAGCCTGTCCTACACCTTGAAATTCACCCTGAAAAAGGAACGGGGCTTGGACTATGCGGTCATGCCCCTGGAGGGCCTCTGGTATGCCGATGATATGGCGGCCTTCTCCATGGACCGCAAGGAAGACTGGAAATGGACCCTGATGATCCTCCAGCCGGATTTCATCACCTCGGAACTGGTAAGCCAGGCCGCCCAAATTAACCAGAAGCGCCCCATCCCCCACCTGGAAAAAGTCAGGCTCACCCCTTTTTACGAGGGCTTGGGCGCCCAGGCGCTCCACGTTGGACCGTACTGCGACGAAGGCCCCACCATTGCCCGCCTCCATCAATTCATCAAAGACCGGGGCTTTCAATTGGGCGGCCGCCACCATGAAATCTATCTCAGTGACCCCCGGCGCACCGCCCCGGAAAAGCTGAAGACCATCCTCCGTCAGCCCGTCACCCTGGAAGCCATGAAGTGATAGGACGGCCCGGGGGCCGCAGGCGCGGCCCTAGTCGCCATCCCTTTGTTATCCTTATAAAATCAGCCTTTTCCCCTCCCTGTTCCCAGGGTTTACTACCCAATTTCCCTCATAAAATTCGGGAATTGCAGCTTTAATAATCAGGCCAACCCCGATTCACCTTCCCCACTTCCTGCAACATAGTGTCTTCAATAAGTTGTCTCAGGTGGATAGGTCCGCCTCTATTCTCATCAGTTGGGATAAAAATAACGGAGAATACCATGTTCAAAAAAGCGCCGCCAAAGTCCCTCCTCTTTTTGGTCGTCTTTGTGATTCCCGCTTTGGTCTTTGGGCTCCATGTGGCTTCTTATGGATAATAAACCGCCGGAGCATGGGGAAATAAAAAATGCCATCGCCGCTCTAAAAGCCCGCCTGGCGCCTCGGTGAGACCTATGTATATCTAAACTATCGCCGGGAACTCGAAAGAATTTGGTGAAAACCCTTAAGCAGCTCCTCACCCCGGGAGCTACGCGGCGCCGCCCAACCCGGGTTCAGCCCAAAGACCCGGGAGCATGGCCATAACCGGCCAGACTTTAACGGTGAAGCAGTCAGGAGGGGGAATCGAGCGATAAATGAAAATCTGATTAATTGGCAAATGGGCAAGCCCCGGAACTCCGGGGCTTTTTCTTTTACGGGGATGCCGCCAATTCTTGTGAAATTCGATTATTGATTTTGCTCCGGAAAGGCAATTCAGGGAGGCATCTTAGAAAAAATCTCCCTATTTCGAGAGAGAAAACCAAACCAGAAAAATATTAGTGGCACCGGCCTCTGGCCTGTGGGCACTGTTTGTCCTGCCAAGAAACTTTCCCGCAGGTTGGAAGCCTGTGCCACTCATGTTATTGTATTTTGTTTTTCATTTCAGCAAGAAGCAGCCGATCTTCAGATACCCTTTCCGGAATTAAGGCAACAATCGTTTTGTGAAATTTGCGATTTGCCAAGGCTTGGCTTTTTCAGATTCTTCGTGTGATCTTCTTGTTCTTCATGGTAAATTATCTTTAATGATGGCAAGCGTCACCGGCCCGGACTCTCATCCGCCAGGGCCATGAGGGAAGGGAAAATGAAGGTACTGATACTAAACGGCAGCCCCCGCAAACAAGGGACCGTGGCCACCTTGCTCCGGGCCGTGAGCGAAGGGGCCGCAGAAAAACATGAAGTGGAATGGGTGGACGTGTGCGACTTGCAGATGCGCCCTTGCCTGGCCTGCATGAAGTGCCGGCCGGAGGGGGAGTGCGTCCAGCCCGAGGACGACGCCCACCGGGTGGGGCGCCAAATCAGAGAAGCCGGGGCCCTGGTGGTGGGAACTCCCACCTATTTCAGCAATATGAGCGCCCTGTTAAAGATGTTGTTTGAACGCATCGTGCCGGTATTCATCAACGAGAAACCCAGGTGGATTCCCATCCAGAATCAAAAAGGCAAATCCGCCATTGTGGTCACTGCGTGCACCACCCCCTGGCCCCTTAACTGGCTGCTCCCGGTGAGCCGGGGAGCGGTTCGAGCCGTCAGCCGGGTGTTGAAGGACGGCGGGTACAAAATCTTGGGGAAAGTGGTGGAAACCAACACCCGGCACCGCCATCAGATTTCGGATAAATTGCTGCATAAAGCCATGGAACTTGGGAGAAAGCTATAGGGATTTAAAGAAGGATGCTTTGAAGTTCGTCTTTTTTATATTTTCTTAAAATTGCTTGATTTTGTAATAAAATCTCAATAATATGAGGATATTATGAAAATTATAAAATTTCATAATTTCAAAGTGTAAATGAACGAAATCATTAAAACTATTGGGACTCTTATAACTTCCCCTTATCCGTATTTTGCAATACTTGGCTATTTTGGTCTAAAATCTTACACTGTAATAATTGAAAAACCTCCGTCAATTTATTTCCTTACATTTTTTATTTTAATTATTGGTTTCTTATCCTTTTTGTGTGTTTTGGTTTATGTTTTAATTCAAAAAGTAGGACATGTAGAAATGCTTCCACCTCAATTTCAAATAGAAAGAGAAAGATTGAGATTCTATCTTAATAAAGAAGAATTAAAAAGACAAATAAAAGAAGGCATAGTTCCGGAGAGCGGTGATGGAACAGCGTAAAGCCTGCATTGAACTTTTAATCAAATATTATCCAATTTATGATAAAGCTACTTATTTTGCTGAATTTATCAATAAATCTTATATTCCTCCAGCATTAATACAATTAGGCCATGCATTTTCTCATATTTATCAATGTATTAATGCAATTGATGATGAAAAAGCAATTTTTGAGTTAAAATGTGCGGAAGGGCATTTCAATAGAGCCATCATCGATACATTCAAATATACTATTATGAACCAAAATGATAAAGTATCATTAATAATTAATAAGATAGATAAATTCCCATCATTGGAGAAGAATAAGATTATTTCATATAAGAATATGTTAGACGATTTTTATACTAAACTAGATAAAATAACAAATATAGAGCAGTTAGAAAAAATGAAGGAGTTAAATACTATTTTAGATTGTATTTTAGATAATTATGAATCAATCAATTTTGATATTTCAGTATTAGATAAAAAGGTATCTGTGTATTATGCTTACAAAATATTTTTGATTTTTTTAGCTGGAGTTTTTGCATCAGGAATTTTTGCTTATATTTTAAGATTAATAAGATGATCATCCCCGGATTCCGTTTCGCCGCCACGGCCGCGGGCATCAAGAAGGCCGGCGGCCTGGATCTGGCCCTGATGGCCGCCGACGCCCCCGCGGCCGCCGCGGGCGTCTTCACCGCCAACCGGGTCAAGGCTGCGCCGGTGCAGCTCTCCCGGCAGCGCCTCCGGGGGTGCAAAGCCCAGGCCATCCTGGTGAACGCGGGCAACGCCAACGCCGCCACCGGCCCCCAGGGCCTCCAGGACGCGTGGGAGACCTCCGGCCGGGCCGCGGCGCTGCTTAACGTCCCCCAGCGCCTGGTTCTCCCCGCGTCCACCGGGGTCATCGGCCAGCCGCTGCCGGTGGCGAAGATTACCCAGGCCCTGCCCCAACTAATGGCCCGCCTCCACCCCGAGGGATTCCCGGAAGCGGCCCAGGCCATCATGACCACCGACACCCGCCCCAAGACCTCAGTTTTAAAAGAAAAAATCGCCGGGCGGGAAATCACCCTGGCGGGCATGGCCAAAGGCGCGGGGATGATCCACCCTAACATGGCCACCATGCTCTCTTTTCTCTTCACTGACGCCGCGGTCCACCCCCGGATTTTGAAGAAGCTGCTGCTAGCCGCGCTGCCGGTGAGCTTTAACCGCATCACCATCGACGGCGACACCTCCACCAATGACACCGTGCTGCTGTTGGCCGGGGGCAAGGCGGGCAACGCCTTGATTCACGAGCCCGGCCCGGCCATGCTGGAGCTGGGGGCGATGCTTAACGAAGTCATGGGCGACCTGGCCTCCCAGGTGGTGGCCGACGGTGAAGGCGCCCGGCATGTTTACCGCATTGAGGTGAACGGCGCCGCCAGCCCCGCGGAGGCGTTCAAGGCGGCGCAAACCGTGGCCCTCTCCCCTTTGGTGAAAACCGCCATGGCCGGGGCCGACGTCAATTGGGGCCGCATCATGGCGGCCCTGGGGCGCTCCGGGGCGCGTTTTGACCCGGAAGCGGTGGATATCGCTTATGGGGACCACCTGGTGGTCCAAAGAGGCCAGGGCCGGGGGCCGGCCGCGGAAGCTCTGGCCCACAAGGTCATTAACCGCGGCTCCTTCATCGTCCGCATCCACCTCCACGCCGGGGATTTCTCCGACTATTACGACACCTGCGACCTCACCGAGGACTAC
>VGSW01000114.1 GCA_016874915.1 Deltaproteobacteria bacterium | reverse complement strand
TATTTCTCACCATGATGGCCCTGTTCAGCGAGATCGAGCGGGATTTAATCTCGGCCCGCACCCGGGAGGCCCTCAAGGCCCGGCAGGCCTCCGGGGCGAAACTGGGCCGCCCCAAAGGGCCGGGCAAGAGCAAACTGGACCCCTACCGCCCCGAAATTGAGGCGCTCCTGAAAAGCGGCTCCCGCCTGAACTTCATCGCGGCCCGCTTTAATGTCACCAACTCCACCCTGATGAATTGGCTCAGGAAGAATAATATTGACAGGGCGGCGAGGCCTTAAAGTGCTAAGCCAGATAAGACAGTCTTTTGGATTCGAATTCTTTAGTTGGACAACCGCTTTTTTCCCGTAACCGCAAAGGCCTCATGCTCCTGGACCACAACAGCCCCCTTATGATATTGCGATACCTGTCCACTTTGACGGCGGAAGAGGCAATACGCATCCAGCAGGGGGTGGTGTTCCAAGGTTGGACGAGGCCGCAGCCTAGACGGCAACCGGCATGATCTCTTGGGCTACGCTGGCAAAAAGGGTATAATTTAAAAAATGAGTTGGAGCTCAGCATGCTTCTTGCCAAACTATGGGGGGATGTCCTTTATGTTAAAGAAATTCACCGCAATCATCACCAAAGAAGAGCCATGGTATGTCGCCCGGTGTGTGGAATTGGGCGTGGTTAGTCAAGGGAAAACGATTGCCGAAGCCCGAGCGAATCTCAAAGAGGCGGTAGAGCTCTGGTTGGAAAGTTTTGGCACCGATGAGTTACCGGAGAGCACCGGATAAATCATGCTGTATCCCTAAAGAGTAATAATTGTGAAAATACAACACGCATCCGATAGTCATGCAGGTAACTCGGTCACCAGACACACTGTTGCCGCAAGACTTGACGAAATACTACCTCCATGTTCCAGAGATTATTAACCTGGTGGCGTTGGTTCAAAGGGGGAGCTGCATTACCATCCTTTGATTGGCTGGGCCGGACACGGACTCTGGCGCAAGCGGGCCAGTGGCAAGAGGCCGTAATGACGTGCCGGTATTGGACCAAGGAGCAGCCTCGTAATCATCTGGCCTGGCAGCACCTGGGGGTGGCACTGACCAACTGGGGGGTCACCCGGGAAACCGGCCAGGCCCTGTTAGAGGCCATGGCCAAGGAGGGGTTTACCACCCGTCTCCCTTATTGGACTGACCGTTTAGACTTGGCAGCCGATACTGATCCCCTTCTGGAAGCGATGTTTGCCCTCCGGCAGGCATTGCAACTGAAGAGTGATGACGCGGCCAGTTGGTATGCCCTCGGGGAAGTCTACCACTACTTCAGCGATCAGGCGGGGGTACGGGCGATTGCCGCCATCCTGGAGCGCTATGATTCCCACCAGGCGGCTCAGCTTCTGCGGCTGCTGGACCAGGACAAACGCTCAGAGGACTGAGCCGCTTGCTAAACGATCTCCAACCGGCAGGTGCCGGAGACGCTGCGGTTCTACGGCCTGGCCGAGGCTGAGCTGGCCCCGGCTGGCTCACTCTTGCATTGAGGCATGGGGAATAACGAACAGATATAATCTCTCGGGGGAGGAAAAAGCATGACATTTTTCTGGTATAGATAAACCGCGGGTTTCCGCAGCCTCGAAACAGCAAAATATTAGACAAAATGATAAAGCTGGTCAAAACCGGATATGGCCCCCGGGGCTGTGGCTGCATGGCTTGGCCGACGACGCTTTGTAACCTGTTACGTAATAGGTTATCATAATTATGATAGGCAGCATAAAACACAAAGGATTGGCCACCTTATACTATGACAACCAGACCAAGGGGGGGAAACAATCCCTGGTCAAACGATTGCGTCAGATTCTTGCCTTGCTTGATACGGCCTTTACCATTGAGGACATGAACCTGCCGGCTCTCAGGCTTCGTCAACTCAAGGGCGATCTGGCCGGCTTTTTTGCCGTCTGAGTTTCCGGCAATTGGCGGGTTATTTTCCGGTTTGAGACTTGCCAGGCCTACGATGTTGATTTACCCGATGATCATTGGGAGCATCCTTTCATGAACATGCAGACCCCCCCGCACCCTGGCGAGATTATTCGGGATGTGTGTCTCAAGCCCCTGGGTTTGACTGTCACCCAAGCCGCCCGGGGACTAGGCGTGACCCGCAAGACACTTTCCCTGTTGTTGAACGGCCATGCGGGAATATCTCCGGAGATGGCCGTCAGGCTGTCCCAGGCCTTTGGCCGTAGTCCGGAGAGCTGGCTACAGCTGCAGATGCAGTATGATCTGGCTCAGGTTTACAGATCGGCCAAGGAGATCAGCCTGAAACCGCTCTATGCTGCAAACCGGCCGCAGCAATCAAATCCCGCCAACACCTGATGGCCACCACACGGCGGCTAATCCGGCGCGGTTTGAGAGGTTGTGGCGGTTGGAATGAGGATTAAAGATTTATGCGCCAGATACTTGACCTAACTACGGCCAAGCAGTATAAACTATGAATGATGCTGCTTTCGAATGGGATAAAATCAAGGCCACCAAAAATTACGCCGCTCATGGCGTCAGTTTTGAAATGGCCCGGGGTGTCTTCAAAGACCCTTTTGCCATTGAATGGCTTGATGATCGTGAGCCCTATGGCGAAGACCGGTTTGTCATCATCGGCATGGCGGAGGGCCGCCTGTTGTATGTCGCCTATACAATGCGAGGCGATGTGATCCGCATTATTTCGGCCAGAGGAGCCGAACCCTATGAAAAACGACAATACCACGAAGAAAACACGCGCTAAAGACGATTGGCATCGTTTCGACGCCATGACCGAAGCCGAGCGCCATGCCGCCGCCTTGAGCGATCCGGACGCGCAACCTGTCACGCCCGATAATGCAAAGCAAATGAAACGCACACCGCAGGTAAAAGTCATTCGCCGGGCGCTTGGCCTCAGCCAGGAGGAGTTTGCAGCGCGTTTTCATATTCCGCTCGGCACTTTGCGCGATTGGGAGCAGAGGCGCAAGGAACCTGATGCGGCGGCCCGCGCCTATCTCACGGTGATTGCCCGCAATCCCAAGGCCGTGAGTGACGCCTTGCAACCAACTCCATAAAGGTCTCCAGCACCTTGATCTGCGTGTCATCAAATCATGCCTGGCCGACCAGGGGGCGGACACGCGGCTCATCCAGGACTACATGTGGGGCACCGGAACATCCAGCACACCGTCAGGTACACCGCAACCAACCCGGCAAGGTTTGAAAAGCTGTGGAGATAACGGGGATGGCGGTGATGACAAAGGACTTTTGGGGGCAGGGAGCACACTCAACCCCAGTTCCCCTGGTCTGCCAGTCCTGGGATCAATTCTCCTCCCTGCCGATCCCTGCCAGGAGTGAGCCATGGATAATGCCTCCCTTTTTGCTTGGCTGCTGGCATCGCATGATATTCATATCAAGCCGGGTCCTTTTTTTAGCATTGCACCACCCCCTCTAAGTCCTGACTTTGATTTTGGACGCATTGAGGGCATGCTGCTGGGCCTGGCCGTGGGAGATGCTCTGGGCAACACCTCGGAGGCAATGCTGCCGCAAGAGCGCCGGCGGTATTATGGGGAAATTCGGGACTACCTGCCCAATCGCTATATTCAGGGACAGAGGGTGGGCCTTCCTTCGGATGACACCCAACTGGCCTTCTGGACCTTAGAGCAGATGCTGGAGGATGACGGACTTGTGCCAGACAGAATGGCCTCCCGCTTTGCCCGAGGCCACATATTCGGCCTCGGCGCCACGGTAAGGCAATTCCAGTTTAATTATCATAGCGGTCTGCCCTGGTATCGCTGTGGCCCCCGTTCGGCGGGAAACGGCGCCTTGATGCGCATTGCCCCCGTCCTCATTCCCCGTCTGCGGCGACCGACATCAGATCTCTGGATTGATGCGGCCTTGGCAGCTATGATCACTCATAACGACTCCGGCTCCATCGCCGCTTGTCTGTCATTTGTTTATCTGCTCTGGGAGTTGATTCGGATGACTAACCCCCCAGAACCGGAATGGTGGTACCGAACCTATATCGCCGTTGCCAAAGAGTTGGAATTGAGCCGCTACCGCCCCCGTGGTGGAGAATATCTTGGTTTTCATGGGCCCATCTGGGAATTTGTAAAACTGGCCATTGAAGACGCGTGGAACCAAAATCTTTCCGTGCTGGAGGTGGACAGAAGATGTTATTCCGGGGCTTACCTCCTGGAAACCGTACCCCTGGTGCTGTATATCCTCATGCTGTACGCCCATGACCCTGAAGAAGCTATTGTCCGCGCCGTCAATGACACCAAAGACAACGATACTATCGCCGCCATTGTCGGTGCGGCCGTGGGAGCCCTGCATGGTCATCATCGTTTGCCTGATCGCTGGCTAATGGGTCTCTTGGGTAGAACCGCGGCAGACGATGATGGCCAGGTCTTTTCCTTAATTGCTTCGGCCCGGCGTCGTTGGTGGACATAACCTGGTAACAAGCCAACTTTATGACTCATGAGGAGTATCATGGAGCTTAGCAAACGTTACCGGGGCGCCCTCTTGGGTTTAGCGGCGTGTGATGCTTTAGGCACCACCCTGGAATTCAGTCCACCCGGAACCTTTACGCCCATCACCGATATGGTGGGGGGAGGCCCGTTCAATCTTCGCCCCGGCGAGTGGACTGACGACACTGCCATGGCCCTCTGCCTGGCCGAGAGTTTGATTGAGCGGCAAGGATTTGACCCCCACGACCAATCGGTCAGATACCTGCGGTGGTATCGAGAAGGATATTTGAGCAGCAACGGCCGGTGTTTTGACATCGGCAACACCATCCGCCAAGCCCTGCACCTGTTTGAGGAAACGGGACAGCCATGGTCCGGCTCCACTCAGCCGCGCTCGGCCGGCAACGGTAGCCTCATGCGCCTGGCGCCGGTACCGTTGTTTTTTGCTCACAGTCCTGAGAGGGCCATAGAACTCTCCGGGGAAAGTTCCAGGACCACCCATGGTCTAGATATGTGTGTGGATGCCTGCCGGTATCTGGGGGCTCTTATCGTGGGGGCCGTGTCCGGAGCCGAGAAAGATGAACTCTTAGGCGGGCGTTACAGCCCGGTGCCGGACTATTGGGAGGGACGCCCCTTGGCGCCTGCCATTGCTGAGGTGGCCCAAGGGTCTTTCCGCCATCGCCAACCGCCGGAAATCCAAGGATCGGGCTATGTGGTTCGATCCCTGGAAGCGGCCCTTTGGGCCTTTTACCAGGGCAATTCCTTTGAGGAAGGCAGCCTCTTAGCCGTGAATCTGGGGGATGATGCCGACACCACAGGCGCTATCTACGGCCAACTGGCCGGCGCTTACTACGGCGAGGAGGCCATCCCGCACCGCTGGCGCCGCCAACTGGCCCATCACGATCTCATCTGCCGGCTAGCCGAGGGGCTGCTCCGGTAAGCGCTAGGCGTTCTGGATGAGAAGACTGCTGCTGCAATGGAGGCGGGAGATTAAGTTCTTACCCTCATTTTTTTCTCCCAATAGCCAGAGGTAGAGTGATGGGGGTCTCCTTAGTCATTATAACCA
Source organism: Deltaproteobacteria bacterium (assembly GCA_016874915.1). GTDB lineage: Bacteria > Desulfobacterota > Desulfobaccia > Desulfobaccales > 0-14-0-80-60-11 > VGSO01. The sequence goes on along the minus strand of VGSW01000114.1, from coordinate 6,109 downwards.
GCCAACATTTTCAACGCCTCCTCCCTGACCATCTCTATTATTTCTTTCGGCTCAATACCCCTGGCCTCGCGGCCAATGCGCATAACCCAATGAAATATTTCAAAGCGGTTGCTGACCACGATCAGTAGGTTGAATTTCCCCTTTAAACGCCTCCACTCCCTGTCTCCGGCTCATATTAAGTTAAGCCAAGGCTCTCCCTCCCGGGTAAGTTGATTGCCTCTGCTTAGTCATTATTATTTGTTCTCTGGAACGATTGGGGATGACAGCGGTTGACTTTTGTTCTGGGTATAATATTGTCAGATAAGATGGGAAAGGAGCCGATAGTGATCTTACAGAAAGTCAGAGCTCAGAAAAATCAGGCATTGTGACTGCTAACCGGTTGTATCTGCCACCAAATCCGAAGTAAACTTAAGTGAGGTCTGATGCTGCTCAAGGATAAAATATTGAGAGCCAGGGTCTCCGGCTGGCTGCCGCTTTCACTCTTTTTAGCTCTCCCGCTAGGCTGTCTACCTGCCGCCGATATCCTGGAAATCGCTCCGCCCTGCACTTGGTGCGACTATGTCAATCTCTGTGGGGCACAGCTATGAACCTGACTTTGATCAGCGCCAGCGCCGGGTCCGGCAAGACCTACAGACTGACCGGGAAGCTTGCCGAGGCCCTGCAGCATGGCGTAGAGCCCGAGGAAGTCCTGGCAACCACTTTTACCAATAAGGCGGCTGTGGAACTGCAAGAAAGAGCCCGCCTCAGCCTGCTTGCCAAGGGCGAGTGGGAAAAGGCCCAACGCATCTTTGATGGCTACGTGGGGACCGTGAATGCCGTATGCGGCCGCCTCCTTAAGGATTTCGCCTTCGAGGCCGGACTGTCGCCCACTCTGGATGTGCTGCCGGAGGGGGAAGATCAGGTCATCTATGAAAAAGCCATTACCCTGGTAGTGGAAAAACACGCACCGAATATCGACCCGGCGGCACACCGCTGCGGCCTGGAGAACTGGCGGCATGAAGTCAAAAAAATCAGCGATCTGGCCAGAACCAACCATATCGCCCCGGAGCAGCTAAAGGAAAGCGCGGCTCATTCCTGGGCCACTTTCCAAAAACTCCTGCCCCGCCCCAATCCAAAGCTTACTGCGGAGCATCTGGACCAGGCCCTGATGCAGGCCATTACCGCAGCCCTGGCTAATATCCCCGGCATCCGAGATGAGACCAAGAAAACTCAAAAAGTCATCGACGAACTCCAAAGAATCCGCCGCCTCCAGTCCCGCAACCCGGAGTTGCCCTGGGTGGAATGGGTCCGCCTGGCCAAACTGGAGCCTGCGGTCAAGAGCCGGGAGATTGTGGCTCAGGTGAACCAAGTTGCCTCCCAACACTCGCGCCACCCTCGTTTCCAGGCCGACATCAAGGGCATAATCTTCAAGCTGTTCGCCTGCGCCGCCGAATCCATGCAGGCGTTTGCCGATTTCAAGATACGGCAGGGGCTCATCGATTTCGTGGACCAGGAAAGCCTCTGTTTTGAGCTGCTCAAAAATCCGGAGGTCCGGGCCTTTCTCCGGGAACGATTGAAGCTGGTCCTGGTGGACGAGTTCCAGGACACCTCTCCCATTGAGTTGGCCATTTTCCTCCGCCTGCTCCGGATTGTCGGCCAGGCCGTCTGGGTGGGGGATCAGAAACAGGCTATCTATGGCTTTCGCGGCACCGATCCTTTGCTGATGGATGCGGTCATTGACAGCCTGATTGATCCAAAAACCTTGGAAATCTTGCCGAATTCCTATCGATCCCGCCCCGGTTTGGTATTGTTCACCAATGCGGTTTTTTCTCAGGCCTTCGAGGCCGTGGGCATCCCGCCGGAAAGGGTGCGGCTGCACCCCCACCGGCAAGATACCCACCCGGCACTTCCCCTCAATGTCTGGTGGCTGCAGGCGAAAAATACTTCTGAAGAGGCCGCCGCCATGGCGGCGGGGGTGGACGATCTGTTGGAAAAAGCCCGGGATTTTCCCCTCTTCGACAAGTCCGCCAACAAGCTTCGCTCCCTGCGCGGGGGTGATGTGGCCATTCTTTGCCGCACCAATGCGAAATGCGCTGCGGTTGCCGCCGCCCTGGAGGACTATGGCATCAGCGCCTCCCTGCCCCGCCGCGGCCTCCTGGCCCAACCGGAATGCGTCCTGGCCCTGGCCTGTCTGCGCTACCTGGTGGACCCCCAGGATCGCCTGGCTGTGGCGGAAATCCTCCACTATACGGAAGACCCCGCGGACCCCCAGAAATGGTTCCGGCAGTGGCTGGCAAACCCCAAGAACGGTCCGAAAAGTTCCTGCGCCATCTTTCCTAAATTAGATAGTCGCCGGAAGAAACTTATTCATTTAACCCCCGGCGAGGTGATGGAACTGGCCTTATCTGCCGGGGAAGTCCGGGATCGGGTGGTGGGCTGGGGCAGTGGGGCCAAGCGGCTGGCCAACCTGGAAGCCCTCCGGGGTCTGGCAGTAACCTATGAAGATCACTGCCTGATAGAACGGGGAGCGGCCACCCCGGCCGGGTTAGTGACCTTTTTAGCCATACAGGTCGAGGGCGAAGAGCTGGATAAACAGGAAGAAAGTCATGATGAACACACCGTCCAGGTCTTAACCTACCACCGGGCTAAAGGGCTGGAATGGCCGGTTGTTATATTGGGCGATTTGCACACCAAAGAAAAGAGTAATCCCTTCGGGGTGCACGTCAGCCCCTCTGAGAGCGCCTTTGAGGTAGAAAATCCCTTGGCCGGCCGCTGCATCCGCTTTTGGCCATGGCCTTACGGCAGCCACAGTAAAGGGATCGGCCTCAACGACGCCATCGAGAACTGCCCGGAGCAGGCCTGGGTCCTTCGGCAGGAAAAAAAGGAACTAACGCGGCTCCTGTACGTCGGCATGACCAGAGCCCGGGATTACCTTTTCCTGACGGCCCGGGAAAACAAAGCCGATTCCACGGCCTGGCTGGACGGGCTCTTCGACCGGAGGGGCCGCCGGATAGTTTCCCTGCCCACTGAGACAGGCAAAAAAGACATTACAGCGGCAGGAAAAAATTTCCTGGCGCAGGTTAGTTCTTTTCAGCCGCTGGAGTCCCATAGTAATGCCAAGCCGGAACAGGTGTTTATGTCTCCAGGAGTCCCCCAGGAGCAAACCTTTCCCCCGGCTCGCCTGGCGCCCAGCCAGTATGAAGATCCTGGAATTAAGGCCAGCATCGTCCGCTCCCTCTCCCTGGGGAGCCGCTTACCCCTGGTGGGAAAACCCGATATGGCCCGCCTCGGAGAGGTGCTCCACGCCTTCCTGGCGGCCGACGATGCCTCGTACGCCAGCCAAGACCGCTTTAAGATGGCCCAAACCATCCTGGCTAACTGGCAGACCGACGGGATTGCACCGGAAACGCTCCTCCTGGCCGGCGACCGGCTGTGGGATTTCATCCACCGGAATTTCGGCAAAGACTGCCCCTGCCGCCGGGAGTGGCCGGTTCACCTGAGGCTGGGCCAGCAGAAACTCAGTGGCCGGATAGACCTGCTCATTGAGACCCCTGCGGGCAATATCATCATCGACCATAAAAGTTTCCCCGGTCCCCTCAGCAGATGGGAGGCGAAGGCCCTGGACTACTCCCCCCAGTTATACCTCTACCGCCAGGCCATGGCAAAGGCGACGCACCGGGCCGTGGTGGCGACCTACATTCATATGCCTGTTGCTGCGGTGATGTTGGAGCTTGATCTTTCGGCGTAGTTGGGCAAGAATCAAATAAGTTGGCATTATAACAAGAATAATAATGAGGAGCACCCCAATTGAACCAAGAGGAATTTGAAAAAATACTGAAAAAGAGGAGATTGGAGTTGAGATAACTGAGTCTAAGGAACTCTTAAGCAAGATAATTAAGGTATCCGATGAGTTAGGATTGGAAAAAAACTGGGGAGATGGGAAAGTTCGAGGCGGCTTCAATCCCAAATTTTTAGACGAACATAATAAAAAATATACGCTTTTTGAACTTACACCAACCCCAGAAGGAATGGCTATTAAATTAGAAAATTTGAATCAGATCTCATCATTATATAGCGATAAACAAAAAATTAAAAAGATAATAGAGTATATAAAAGAGATTAGAAAAGCCATTAATATTGATTATATAGCACATAAGTATTCGTTATCCTATAATAATAAAACATACTTAAACAACCTTGATAAAAAATATCTAACAATTCCTGCTAACAATGTGTTTAAGAATATTCGATTGCGATGGTTACTTCCAAGTTATCTATATGGCAGGCCTATGGATTTTTTTACTCCCCTGGGTAATAAGAATTCATCGGGACCCGACGATGTTGAGGGTTAATCCATTCATCTATGGTGGGTTCTCTTTTCTTGTGATGTTTTTGGGAGTGCTTACAGCAGTTAACTTTTTCGTTTCGCCTTATATGTCAATCTGGGGATTAATGGGAGAAAATACAATGATGTATGCTATTATCTTCCTTGTGGTTTTGATACTAGGAAATTTGGGAAGAGTAGCTATCATGTCCAGGCTTATAGAATAGTATTTAATAACGATAGAATATCAATAACATATTTTTTTAAAAGATTAAGGTTAACTGTATTAGTGAAGATCCACAAATCTAATTATATATTGTTTCAATAATCATAAAAAATTTTAGGATAATTTATAATGGACCAAGACAAGATTTTAGATCACTTAATTAGGCTTTTATATATAATTCGTAACGTAGCATGCCATCGCGCACTTTCAAAGTACAAGAGCGATTTTAAACAAAATTACTGGATACTTATTTTTAATAATTTCTTGGATATTTCAATATTAGAGTGGTGCAAGATCTTTGGTTCAAAAATAGAACCAACTCATTGGAGATCATTAGTTGATAATCACGATTCCTTTCGATTAGGTTTATTAAAGGCGCTAGATATAGATAATTCTAACTGGGATGATTACTGGAGAAGAGTAAAAAATTATAGGGATAAATTTGTCGCTCACCACGAAAATAGTCCTGGCATAACTCATTATCCAGAATTAGATAATATTATAAAATCTTCTTTTTATTATTATAGTTATTTGATAGAAAAATTAAGGGAAATAGGTATTTATTATGAACCTGATGATTTAAGTGATTATTATGAACATTTTTTACGTCAGGCTTCAAAGTTTGCTGATATGTCTTATCAGGTGACTAAAGATATTGAAGAGAAGGTATATTGATCTAATGCTTAAGGCAGGATATTATAGAAATGGAGGGTTAAATGCGATATTTTTAGAAAAAAGATATATTTTAGCAGCAATGTCCGGTTAAGTTTTTGCATATATGTTTTTTAACCGCTCATGTTCACCGATGAAATTATTTCCAAGTTTGAGCTCACGAGTCTCATTTATGATTTTAATGCGTAATTCCCTTACTCTTTTAATGGAAACCCTTTCCTGATAATGCTTTTGGCAATAGATGGTTAGCAAGAGAAAGGTTACAAGACCGGCGACCATTTGAACCATAAAACCGTAGGCGCTTCTGGCAATGAGATGGTAGACATTAAGGTGCTGCTTCCACCAGCCGAAGAATTTTTCGATCTCCCAACGGAGTTTATAAATCAGGGCGATTTGTTCGGCGGTGAGATCATAGCGGTCGGTTGCGACCCAATATTCTGCATGGCCGATGCGGTAACCGACGAGTCGGAGTTTTTTTTTAGTCTGATTTACCGAGGGCGTACCCAAAAGAACGATGGCGTCAAAAAAGACAATGCTGTCATCTGGTATTTTTCGGCTTTCGACGACGGTCTTTCTGGTATTGGCCTTAATACGACAGACAAAATGCTTGCCTTCTTCTTGCCATTGATCAAAATTTTTGTGGCATTGGTAGTACCGATCCATGACGCCGGTCTGGCCGGGAGAGAGAATACGGCTCACAAAAGGTCTCTCGTCACCCTTGCCATTGGTAAAGAATATCTTGGTAGGGATAGACTGATTGATGTTAAAGCCAAGGTGCACCTTGGCCTTTTTGGCGCCTTTGCGGTAATCGGCCCACGTCATGGACAGCACGGCATCAATCAAGGAGCCATCAATGGCAACTAAATCACCCAATTCAGGATGTTCCGCGGGCACAGCCTGCGTGGCTT
>VGSW01000113.1 GCA_016874915.1 Deltaproteobacteria bacterium | reverse complement strand
ACGAAATCTACGCCGACGGCCTGGTGCGCCTGGTGGACCTGCCCGACGACTACTACAAATTTGACGAAGCCCGCCAACGCCTGATAGGCCGCCGCCACCGCCGGGTCTTTCAACTGGGCGACAGCGTCACCGTGACCGTGGCCCGGGTGGACGTCAAACGGCGCCACGTCAGCCTGGAGTTGGTGGGGGAAGGGGAGATTTCTGAGCAACCATTGTCGGAGACAAGAAAAGCACGCTCTTCCTTGCGGCGACGCACTTCAAAGCCCCCAAGAGAGCAGGCACAAAATAAGTGAAATAATAAATTGAGGCTCTTGCAAAATTCTCTCTTTGTCCTGGGAAAGGGCGGCGGTTTTGAAAACGCTCTGCAAGATGGCAACCTCTTTCATGGTGCGCTGCACAAAAAAGGCAATCCCGGCATAACCGGGCTTGCCTTTTTTAAATAATTTCCTAGGTTCGCTATATAAATAAATTATTTCGATTCGCTTTTATTTCTCCCATTGCCATTTGGGTTTGCCCGGTTTGACGGGATATGGGGCATTAGTGTATAGGTGCGAGCCAAAAATTCATTTATTTTTTGTTTTATATCATCTTCTTTCATCTCTTTATCTGACCAAATATCCAGCCTTAGCCTATTTGTTCTATTGTAAGAATGAGCTGTTATATAATTAATATTGCCAAGAACTATTCCTGATATACCTGCTTCGTAATCTCCAATATGTTCCCTTGGTATTATTAAAGGGTAACTGCAATCATTAAAATCTATTTTATCTTTTAGACCATTTAATAATATGGCAATTTGTTCAGGAGTATTAAAGGAATCCTCAAGGCATGAAAAATACATTGTCATTATGTTATCGTGCATTGACGTATCCTCGCATATTTTGGATAGTTAGGTGATATTAATTATCCATATAGATTTTGTAATCACCATTAACCATTTTTATTGCAGCGAATATAAATTTTGTTTCACTTTCAAGCAATTTTGTTATTATAAAAGAAGGACCATTGCTCAATTTATCTGAAAATATTTTCCCCAATTCTAATTTCATTCTATCCCAGAATTTATTATCGCCTCCTTCATAAAAAATTATAATTATACCTTGATTTAAATTATTATTTACCCATTTATCATATTCTGTAACTTCTTCGTGAAGATTACTAATTGCGCCAGTGGCAATCAACCCCTTGAATTCAGATATATTTCCGTAATTATAATATTTTAAATCTATAAGCTCCACACCATTGTATTCTATTTCTCCTTTCCTATATTTAAACCTTCCGAATTGCTGTAACTCATCACAAACCATTAATAAATAAGTTAATGGATATTTTATAAAATTAACTTTAAATTTTTTAATATTGTGATTTGCAATTGCAAATGCTGAAATATCCATGTCTTCTCGAATCGCCTTTTTAAGTTTATCATTTTCAATTATCCATTGTTTAATTTGGTTAATGTATTCTGTCCTACTGACATGTTCTTCATTATATCCCATTTGTTTTAACAATTCACCTAAAGATCCTTCTATTATTTGATAACCTTTCTCACGATCTATTGGTATGACCTTCCCTTCCTTAGCTAATCTCTGCAATATTAAAATTCTTTTAAATTCCCTTTGTAATTTACTTTCATCTCCTGGTTCTATTTTGTCTTTTTCTTTTGATAGTCTTTTGATTTCCCTCATTCCTAGTTTTAAGTCTAATCTTATAGCATACCAAAAGAGTAGGGCTGAGATAACCCCGTGATCTTTTTGCTTAAGGCCATTTACGATGAATGGGAAATCTGAATCATATATATTTGCAAAATTTTCTATGTCTTCAACATATTCAAACTCTCCATATTCTGCTACAGCTTCCATTATATTTATAAAACTTCTTGTAGCTTGTTTTTCGAATAAAATATCAACATCAAAAAAGACTAATTTCATAAAATTATTAAAAGTTAGATATGCTTTGTTAAATAATTCATTGATATGTTTTGTTTTGCTTATAAGGTTGGCAAAATCATGAAAAATGGAAGCAGCTAGCCATGATCTGAAAGTTCTCAACTTCATTTCATCCGGTGATCTATCCTCTGGTTCGGTTTCGAACCATATAGTCTCAATTAAAGGCAAAAAATAATTTAAAAAACAGCAACCTAATAAAAATACATTAAACTGATGCAAAAAATGATCTCTATAATCCTCTTCATATTCATAAATTATCTTTTCTAAATCTTTCCATGTTTGTAAAAATTGAGTTACCAATCCACTATATGATGGGAATGCGACAGAGAGAAGTAAAAAAATAGTTTCACTTACAGATTTAAATACTTTCTCATAGGCCGTACTGTGGATTGAAGCGAAGCAGGATTCATGATGAAAATGTGAATATTCTTTTAAACAATCGTTTACTTTTCGATATTTTTCATCATCTTTAGAAACATCTACTATAATTTCCTTTAAAAAATTGGATGCCAATCTAGATAAAAAAAGACGTGAAAATGGTGAATAATAATCAATAGGATAAAAACTCGATTTTAACATAGAAAAACACTCTTGATAAATAGTTCTAAGGTCAGGCTCAGGGTAATTATGTAATGATAATTTTATGCTATTCAAATCGTTAAAAATAGCACTTCTATATTTATTAAAATCTTCAATATCTTGCTTGAGTTGGCTAATATTATCTAAAAAAGTACTCATTTGTCATAAAAATGTAGGGGATATAGGGAATAATACTCCCCTATATCCCCCTGTTTATGTTTAAGGTTAGCGGCCGGCCACCTTCATGCGCATGACGGCGCGGCGCAGGGCGGCTTCGGCCCGGGCCCAATCGATGTTCTCCGTCCGGGCGGCGGCCAGGCGCTGTTCGGCCCGTTCCCGGGCCCGTTTGGCCCGCTCCAGGTCGATTTCGCGCCCGAACTCGGCGGCCTCGGCCACAACAGTGACCTTCTCGCCGGTGACTTCGGCGAAGCCGCCGCTCACGGCCAGGAACTCGGTCTTGCCGCCTTGTTTATAGTACATCTCGCCGATCTGCAGGGCCGAGAGGAAGGGCACGTGGCCCACCAAGACGCCGAACTGACCTTCCACGCCGGGGCAGACCACCACGTCCGCCGGGGTGGAGACCACCAGGCGGTCAGGGGTTACGACCTCCAGCAGGAGTTGTTTTTCTGCCATGGGTTGCCTCCCTGCTCGGGATTAGGCCGCCATCAGGCGCTCGGCCTTGGCCACCGCCTCTTCGATGCCGCCCACCATATAGAAGGCCTGCTCGGGCAGGTCGTCGTGCTTGCCTTCGATGATTTCCTTGAAGCCCCGCACCGTTTCCGGCACGGAGACGAACTTGCCTTCGGAGCCGGTGAACTGGGCCGCCACGAAGAAGGGCTGGGACAGGAAGCGCTGAATCTTCCGGGCCCGGGCCACGGTGAGCTTGTCTTCGTCGGACAGTTCGTCGATGCCCAAAATGGCGATGATGTCCTGCAGGTCCTTGTACTTCTGGAGGATCTGCTGCACGGTCCGGGCCGTGAAGTAGTGCTCCTCACCCAGGACCATGGGGTCCAGGATGCGGGAGGTGGAATCCAGCGGGTCCACCGAGGGGTAAATGCCCAGCTCGGTGAGCGCCCGGGAGAGCACCACGGTGCCGTCCAGGTGGGCGAAGGTGGCGGCCGGGGCCGGGTCGGTCAAGTCGTCGGCGGGCACGTAGATGCACTGCACCGAGGTGACCGAGCCCTTCTTGGTGGAGGTGATGCGCTCCTGCAGTTCGCCCAGGTCGGTGCCCAGGGTGGGCTGGTAACCTACGGCGGAGGGCATGCGGCCCAGGAGCGCGGATACTTCGGAGCCCGCCTGGGTGAAACGGAAGATGTTGTCGATGAAGAGCAGGGTGTCCTGGCCTTCCTCGTCCCGGAAGTATTCCGCGGCGGTGAGGGCGGACAAGGCCACCCGGGCCCGGGCTCCCGGCGGCTCGGTCATCTGCCCGTAAATCAAGGCGGCTTTGGGGAGTACGCCGGAGTGCTTCATCTCCAGGTAGAGGTCGTTGCCCTCACGGGTGCGCTCGCCCACGCCGGCGAACACGGAGATGCCGCCGTGGTGCATGGCGATGTTGTGGATCATCTCCATCATGACGACGGTCTTGCCCACGCCGGCGCCGCCGAACATGCCCATCTTGCCGCCCCGGGGGAAGGGCACCAAGAGGTCGATCACCTTGACGCCCGTTTCCAGCACCTTCACGGTGGTGTCCTGGTCCACGAAGGCGGGCGCAGGCCGGTGGATGGGGTAGTAGGTTTTGGCCACCACTGGCCCTAAGCCGTCCACAGGGCGGCCCACCACGTTGAGCACGCGGCCCAGGGCTTCATGGCCCACCGGGACCCGGATGGAGTCGCCGGTGTCCTTGACCGGCATGCCCCGGACCAGACCGTCGGTGGTGTCCATGGCGATGGTGCGCACCATGTTGTTGCCCAGGTGCTGGGCCACTTCCACCACCAGGTTGCCTTCGCTGTCGTCGATGGCCGGGTTGGAGATCAACAGACCGTTTTTGATGGCCGGCAGTTGGCCTTCGGGGAATTCCACGTCTACAACGGGTCCGATGACGCGGGCGATTTTGCCAATATTCATAATCCTTACAACCTCCTCATCCGGGCGCATCAGCCTTTGAGGGCTTCGGCTCCGCCCACGATATCCATCAGTTCTTTGGTAATGGCCGCTTGCCGGGCCTTGTTCATCACCAGGGTAAGCTGGGTGATCATTTCCTTACAGTTGCTGGAGGCGTTGTCCATGGCGGTCATGCGGGCGGCATGCTCGCTGGTGGAGTTTTCCAGCATGCCGTGGTAAACCAGCACATTGACGTATTTGGGGAGCAGGTATTCCAGGAACTGCTCCATCGGCGGCTCGAAGAGATATTCGGCGCCGCCGCCCCCCTCCAGGGCCTCCTCCGGGGAGATGGGCAGCAGTTTGACCAAGCGGGGCTTTTGAATGGCCACGTTGACGAAAGTGGCGTGGATGAGGTAGACCTCCTGGACGTCGCCGGCCAGGAAATCGCTCATCACCTCCCGGGCCACCACCTGGGCGTTGGTATAGTCGAATTTATTCCAGAAGTCCACGTAGCCCCGGGCCATCTCGGCCTTGCGGCGCCGGTAGAAGTCCCGCCCTTTGCGCCCCACGCAGGTGAGGGAGACCTGGATGCCCGCAGCTTCCTTTTCCCGGATGAACTTGACGGCGGTGTTGATGAGATTGACGTTGAAGCTGCCGCACAGTCCCCGGTCTGCGGTCATCAGGATCAGGCCCACCTTGGTCACCTCAGCGGGCTGCTGGAAGAAGGGATGGATTTCCGGTTCCACCCCGGCGGCCAGGTTGCCCAGCATTTTGGTGAAGGATTGGGCGTAGGGGCGGAAATTTTCCATGCGGACCTGAGCCCCCCGCAGTTTGGCCGCGGCCACCATGTTCATGGCCTTGGTGATCTGCTGGGTCTTCTTGACCGCGCTGATTTTCCGCCTGATGTCTCGTAAGGTCGGCATGCCAAACCCCCCAGGCCCTTAAAGTGCCGCGCCGGCGGGCTGGAACACCGTGTCAAAGTCTTCCAGGGCGGCCTTCATGCGGGCGTCCAGGTCGGCCGAGATTTCTTTGCGTTCCCTGATCTCCCCCAGGATCTCAGAGTATTTGCTTTCCATGAAGGAGTGGAACTGGCGCTCATACTCCTGGATGACATCCACCGGATACTTGTCCAGGAAGCCCCGGGTGCCGGCGTAGATGATGGAGATCTGCTTCTCCATGGGGAGCGGCTCATACTGAGGCTGCTTGAGGACTTCCACCAGACGTATGCCCCGGTTGAGCTGCTGCTGGGTGGCCTTGTCCAATTCCGAGCCGAACTGGGCGAAGGCGGCCAGTTCCCGGTATTGGGCCAGCTCCAGGCGCAGCATGCCGGCCACCTGCTTCATGGCCTTGACCTGAGCGGCGCCGCCTACCCGGGAGACCGACAGACCCACGTTGATGGCCGGCCGGACGCCGGAGAAGAAGAGCCCGGGCTCCAGATAGACCTGGCCGTCGGTGATGGAAATGACGTTGGTGGGGATGTAGGCCGACACGTCGCCCTGCTGGGTTTCGATGATGGGCAGCGCGGTCAGGGACCCGGAGCCCAATTCCTCGTTCAGCTTGGAGGCCCGCTCCAACAGCCGGGAGTGGTTATAAAAAATGTCGCCGGGGTAGGCTTCACGTCCCGGAGGCCGGCGCAGCAGCAGGGAGATCTGCCGGTAAGCCTGGGCCTGCTTGGTCAGGTCGTCGTAAATGATGAGAGCATGGCGGCCGGTGTCCCGGTAGTACTCGCCCATGGCGCAGCCGGAGTAGGCGGCGACGTATTGCAGGGGGGCCGGCTCCGAGGCCGAGGCGTTGATCACGATGGTGTGGCCCATGGCGCCATGCCGCTCCAGCGCGTCCACCACCTGGGCCACCGTGGACTTTTTCTGACCCACGGCCACATAAATGCAGATGATGCCGGAGTCCTTCTGGTTGATGATGGCGTCCACGCACAGGGCGGTTTTGCCGATCTGACGGTCGCCGATGATCAACTCCCGCTGGCCCCGACCCACGGGAGTCATGGAGTCGATGGCCTTGTAGCCCGTGTACATGGGCTCGTTCACCGGCTGGCGCTCGATGACGCCCGGAGCCTTCATCTCGATGCGGCGGAACTCCTTGGCTTCGATGGGTCCCTTGCCGTCCAGAGGGTTGCCCACGGGGTCGATGACCCGGCCGATGACGGCGTCGCCCACCGGCACCTCGGCGATGCGGCCGGTGCGCTTGACGATGTCGCCCTCTTTGATGTGCGTGTCTTCGCCCAGGATGGCCACACCCACGTTGTCCTCTTCCAGGTTGAGGGCGATGCCGAAGATGCCGCCGGGGAACTCCAGGAGCTCCATGGCCATGCACTTTTCCACGCCGTAGACGCGGGCGATGCCGTCGCCGACGGAAAGCACGGTGCCGGTTTCGGCCACCTCAACCTTTCTCTCATAGTCCTTGATTTGGGTGCGAATAATTTGGCTGATTTCTTCGGCTCTGATTTCCATTTATACGACCTCACCTTTGATTAAGGATTCTCTGAGCGTGTGCAGTTGGGTGCGGACGCTGCCGTCCAGCACCAGGTCGCCCACCCGCGCGACGATGCCGCCGATGATGGCGGGATTCTCCTCCACTTCCATAATCACCTTGGAGCGGGTGATCTGCTCCAAAGCCTGGCGCAGTTGCTCCCGCAGGCCCTCATCCAGAGGAATGGCCGCGGTGATCCGGGCCCGGCTGACATTCTCCAGAACGTCCACGAACTGCTGGTAGACCTGAGAGATGCCGGGCAGCGCGGCCAGGCGGTGCTTATCGAAGAGGAGTTTGAGGAAATTGCCCACCAGTGGGCTGACCTGCAACAGTTCGGTGACGCGGAGAAGCAGAGAGCGGCGCTCCTCCATGCCGTAAACCGGGTTGAGCAAGGCGTTTTTCAGTTCCGGCTCCCGCTCCAGGAGCTGGGCGAAGCCGCGCAACTCCTCGCCGTACTCCAGGTACTTGCCGTCTTCCTGTCCCAGAGTGAGCAAGGCCTTGGCATAACGTCGGGAAACGGTCAGGTCAATCAATGCTTCTCCACCACCTTGTCAAGGTATTCCTTCACCAACGCCTGGTGGTCGGTGAAGGTGATTTGCTTCTTCAGGATCTCTTCGGCCAGTTGGGTGGCCTGGAGGGCCACCTCCCGTTTGAGCTCCAGGGCGGCCTTCTTGGTTTCCTGGGAAATGCTCATGGCGGCCATCTCCTTGATGCGTTGGGCCACCATTTCCGCCTTTTGCAGGATCTTGGCCTTCTCGACCTCGCCTTCGGCGATGAACTGCTGGATGAGCTTCTCGCGCTCGGCGGCCACCGCGGCCAGCCGCGCTTCCGCGTCTTTCAGGGCTTGTTCCGCGGCCGCCACCTGAGCTTCCAGATCATCCAGAGATTGGGCGATGCCCTGGGACCGCTGGGCAAAAAAGGTCTTGGCGGGCTTCATCACCAGCTTGATGAGGATGCCGGCGAACACCAGGAAGTTGACGGTGCGCCAGATGAAGTCCTGGATCTTGGCCGGGGTGATGCCGCCTTGTTCCCCGCCGGCGGCCAGGGCCGCGCCCGCTCCCGCCAACACCGCGGCGGCGCCCAGAACCGGACCGGCCAACCAGGGCCTTGTTGCATGCGTGGGCGTTTTCATGCCACCTCCCTCCCCAAGAATTTGGCGGCCAGAGATTGGGCGAAAGACTGGGTCTGGGCCTTGAGGGCTTGGCGGGCCTTGTCCATGTCGGCCTTGATCTGGGCCTCCACCCGACTCCATTCGGCCTCAACCTCCTGCTTCACCTGCTCCAGCAGGGAGGCTTCGGCCTGAGAGCCTTCCTGACGCAGGCTTTCCCGCTGGGATAGCCCCTGGCGGCGGGCCTCGGTGAGTTTTTCCTTAACCTCGGCCTGCAAGCCCTGTTCCTCTTCCCGGAAGCGGGCGATATCGCCCTCATAGCCTGCCAGCTTGCCTTGCCGCGCCTTGAGATTCATGCGGATGGGGCGGAAGAGGACCACGTTCAGCAGGTACACCAAGACGAGGAAATTGACCAACTGTGCAAAAAGAGTCCAATCGATATCAATCATGCCAGGTCGCCACCTCGCTTTATTATTTGCAAGAACAAATGCTTAGCCGTTTCGCCCCCTTTGTTTGGGGGTGCCCCTCCATGTGTAACTTTTCACGAATGCCCTTTTAACCTATTTTACCCCCACTGTCAAAATTTTTTTTAAAAAATTTCATCCCCCGGCAGGAAGCGGCGCATGCGGATGTTGAGCAGGATGCCCACAGCCAGCCAGGTGACGATGAAAGAGGAGCCGCCGTAGCTGAACAGGGGCAGGGGAATGCCCACCACCGGCAGGAGGCCGGTGACCATGCACAGGTTGATGAAGATCTGCCAGAAAATAAGGGCCGTCACCCCCACGGCCAGCAGTTGCCCGAAGCGGTCCTTGGAGGTGCGGGCCACGTTGAGGCCGAACAGGGTCACACCCATGTACAGCAGCACCAGCAGGGCCGAACCCACAAAGCCCCACTCCTCGGCAAAGACGGAAAAAACGAAGTCGGTGTGCTGCTCCGGCAGGAAATAGAGCTGGCTCTGGGTGCCGTGCAGGAAGCCCTTGCCCCAGAACTGTCCCGAACCCACGGCGATCTTGGACTGAATGATGTGGTAGCCGGCCCCCAGGGGGTCCTTTTCCGGGTCGAGAAAGGTCAGGAGGCGCTGCTTCTGGTAGTCCCTGAGAAAATGCCAGGCCAACGGAGCCGCCACCACCATGGCCGCCGCCGAGGTGGCCAGGGTGCGCCAATGGACCCCAACGAAGAGCATGATGGAAGTCGCGGTCAGAAAGACCAGCATGGCGGAACCCAGGTCCGGCTGTTTGGCGATGATGGCCACCGGCGCCAGCACCAGGCCCAGGGGCGCCAGGAGATCTTTGAAGCGCAAGGGGTCCGGCCGATGGCGCCGGTGGAAATACCGGGCCAGCAGCAGCACCATGGCGATCTTGGTCACCTCCGAGGGTTGGAAGGTGATGGGCCCCAGGACCAGCCAGCGCCGGGAGCCGGACACCATCTTGCCGAACACCATGACCCCCACCAACAGCCCGAGGCTGAGCACAAAGAGCATGAGGGCCGCCTTCTCCAAATGGCGGTAATCGTACAGCACCATCAGGAACATGAGCAGAAGGCCCACCCCCAGCCAATAGAGCTGCTTCAGATACAAGGGGTTGGCCGCCGCAGGGGTGCGGTTGTAGCCGGCGCTGTACAGGTTGAGAAGCCCCAGGGCGCAGATGCAAAGCACGAAGACGAGCATGAGCCAGTCAAAATGTTGTACCAGTCGACGGTCGAACATAATTAACGATAATATTTCTTGAACCTTATGGTGTTAATAATTCAAACCCATTTTGCTTTGCAGCTTCAACAAAATGCCTATCAAATCCGAAGGCCAAAGTACAGGATATCTTTTCCATAATTTCAAAACTTGTAATATCAATTATTCCCCATTTCTTATCTCTATATCTCCAAAATTTATCAATGGCCTTTTCTTCTATGAATTTTGTAATTCTTTCCAACTTAACGAATTGTTTATTTTCTATAGTTTTTCTTAACAATATTGCCTTTTCGATGTCTGTCCTAGTCTTAACATAAGTATATGCCTCATATGCCGTCCAATTGGTCGTGACTAGTTGAGCATTAACAATTTCCTTTCTATAAATTTTTGAGGCGATATTATGATTTTTGTCTTTTTCATAGATAATAGCGATCCAAGCGGATGCATCCACAAAAATAGTTCTCATTTATGTAAGTACTCTCTAAAATTTTCTGACAAATCTGGTTCAATATCATCTTTAATCATTCCTACTATACTTAAGGCCAATTGTAACTCATCATCGGTTAACCCTTTGGCTCTTTTTTTTCTCTTTTTAGTTAATTTTACTTGATCATTCTCTATCCTCGCAGGAGGAAATTTTTTTTCCATCACTTCACGATAGTATAATCCCTGCGAGTCTCTAGGGGACACAATAATATGTGGCAAAGGACCTGAATCCTTTAGCCCCAACAATCCTCCGGAAATTGCAGGTTTTAATGTCTCAAAATCTTGTAGTTGCATTTTATCTCCCAACATATTTAATATATATTTTAAAATTAGGTTCTATAAATTCGTGCAAAAATTTTAAAATATCTGAAAACAAATTCTTATATTGTTGTATATTATTACCAAAATATGCCTGTATAAAAATAAATAGTCCATCTGGTATTATTATTGATTGGTCAAATGTTATATTTATGAATCCACTATCCCATGGTGGCTGTTTTATAGAGAAGGTCGCACCTTTTGTCATTACAAGTTCATTTTCTATTTTAAATTTGTTTATATTATCTATGAAAGAGTTGTATTTAATTATTTCAGGTCTGCAATGAATATTAACATTAAGCCATTGATTAGCAAAACTAATTTTTGTAACTTTATTAATAATGTCCAACAGAGCAAGCGTTGGTTGCCATGCCCTGATAGAATCTTCTGGGTTAGAATAATTAGTTTGTATTTCATCAACTCCTAATAATGCTTCAAAAAATGATATCGAACTAGAATAATATTTTTTAAAATACAATAAGTTTGTACTAATCGATTGATTATTAATTACAATATCCTTAAATTTTAGATTAAATTCATTAAAAATTAATTTTAATAGATCTACCTGAATTTGAGGCAATGCAATATCCAAAATTGGTGTTTCAAATTGAGCCTTATATAAGATTTCGATATTATTTAGTTCAAAAACTGCTATCCCCTGAGATTTCATATTGTTCTCCAAATAATTGGTGATGAGTTATCCAACTTGCATTAGTGACTAAAGAATTAACGGCCAGTCCCCTCAGGCAGACTCGGATACGCCGTTGCACATGTTTGTCAAGGCGCTTCAGAACGTTTTCCGCCTCTTCCATTATTTCTTATAGCTGACCAATTGGCAATGATCTTCGGCCTTGGGACAGGTCTGCTGCCACTTGACCAGGCCCACCCGGGGCGCATACCAGAGGATCAGGGGTGCCAGGCCGTCCTCCCGCTGCAGTTCCACCCGGAGGCAACCGGAAAAACTCCCCGCGGGAACCTGCACCGCCTCATTGACGGCGGCGATGCGGTAGCGGCCGTCTTTGCCCTGCCAGGTCGCGCCCGCCTGGATGGGGTT
>VGSW01000112.1 GCA_016874915.1 Deltaproteobacteria bacterium | reverse complement strand
TATGTTCTCGTGTCAAAGAGCAAATTAGCGGACTGGGAACCGCGATCATCGATTTTTTGATCCCGGATGCCGATTACAACCCAGTCGAGTTGAAAATGGCTGCCTGAACTTTTTACTAGTTCATCAACTTTGAACTTTTCAAGGCCGGCTTAAGTCACTCCAGGTCTTCCCCGGTCAGGGCTTTCAGGGCTTCCACGTATTTCTTCCGGGTATTGGCGATGACTTCCGGGGGAAGGGGCGGGGGTGGGGGTTGTTTGTTCCAGCCCAGGGATTCCAGGTAGTCCCTGAGGTACTGCTTGTCGTAGCTCTTCTGGGGGCCGCCGGCGCGGTAGTCTTCCTTCGGCCAGAAGCGGGAGGAGTCGGGGGTCAGGACCTCGTCGATGAGCAGCAGGGTCCCGTCTTCGGTCAAGCCGAATTCGAACTTGGTGTCCGCGATGATAATCCCCCGGGGTTCGGCCCATGCCAAAGCCCGGCGGTAGAGGTCCAGGCTGACGTCCCGGACCCGGGCCGCCAGGTCCTCCCCGATCTTCCGGACCATTTCTCCATAAGGAATATTTTCGTCGTGGATCCCCAACTCCGCCTTGGTGGACGGGGTGAAGACCGGCTCCGGCAGCCGGTCCGACTCCACCAGGCCCGGCGGCAGGGGCAGCCCCGCAATGTGGCCGTTATTCTTATACTCCGCCCAGCCGGAGCCGGAGAGATACCCCCGGACGATGCACTCCACCGGCAAAGGCCGACATTTCCGGCACAGCATGGTGCGGCCGGCCAACGTGTCCCGGTAAGGCCGGCAGGCCGGGGGAAATTCCTCCACATTAAGAGAAAGGAGATGGTGGGGCACAATGTCCTTCAGGCGCTCAAACCAGAAGCCCGAGAGCCGGGTGAGGATGCGGCCCTTGTCGGGAATCGGCTCGTTCATGACCACGTCGAACGCGGAGATGCGGTCCGTGGCCACCAGCAGCAGGCGGTCCCCCAGGTCGTAAATGTCCCGCACCTTGCCCTGGCGCTTGGGGCCCAATTCGGGGAAATCAGTAATCAGCACCGCGGTCATCGGTCCCCTCGCTTGGTGGATTTGGCTTTGGCGGATTTGGCGGATTTGGCAGCGGATTTGGCCTCCAGTTTTCGAATCTTGGGGGTTACCCCTTCAATCTTGGTGATGCGGCTTGCCAGTTCTTCCGCCTGCTGCCGGGGGCCGGCGATGGGCCCCACCAGCACCTGATAGGCCGTCTTTTGGCCGCTTTTGGTTTTCACGATGCGGCCCTTGATATTCCCCGCCTTCAGCCGCCGCCACAGGGCGCGGGCCTGGTCTTCCTTGGAATAAGTGGCCACCAGCAGGAGATAGCGCTCCTCTGGGGCAGGGGCTTTCGCCTCGCCGGGAGGGGGGGTGGGGACCGAAGGCGCGGCCCCGGGGGGGTCGGCGGGCTGCGGCTCCGTAGTTTCCATCATGGGCGGCCCCCCTGCCAATTCCGGAAGCTTGAGGGGCGCGGAGGTTACCGCCGGCGGCGAAGGCGCCCGACGCGATTTCCAATAGCCCCTTAGTATATAGCCGCCGAGGAGAATGGCCGCCAGCAGCCCGGCCACTCCCAGACCCTTAAAAATCTGGCCGGGAGTGGGGCGGTATTGGGTCCAACCCTCCGACAACGCCTCCCCGGCCTTTTGGCCCCAGGGTTTGAGAGCCCCCCAGGCTTTGCGGGTCATTTCATCGGCTCGCTGGAGCGCCGGCTTCAGGGTGGAAGGGCCTCGCGGCGGCCGCCGCCGGGGAGCCGGCTCTGGAAGCCACTGCTCCCGCACCTGTTTGAGATGTTCGGCAAAAACCCCGGCGTCTTCGAGGCGGTCCTCGGGGTCCACCGCCAGGCACCGTAACAGCAGGTTCTGCAGCGGGAGGGGGATCTCCTCCAGATCCACCGGCGGCGTTTCCAGGCGGTAAGGAAAAGGCTCGTCAAAAGTAAGGGGATAGGGGAGGCTTCCCGCCACCAGGCGGAAGCCCAGGACTCCCAGGGAAAAGACGTTGGCCCCGGGCGAGGGCGGCTCGCCCTGGATCACTTCCGGAGCGTCATAAGCCCGAAGCTCCAGAAACAGGGCCTGGTCCAGGTTCCCCGGCGGAAAAGCGAAGTTGGCCACCCGGAGGTCCTGGCCTTCCATCAGGATATTGGAGGGATTGAGCGACTGATGGGCCACCCCCTGGCCATGGGCAAAGGCCAAGGCCCGGCCCACCAACTCCAACAGATGCAGGGATTGGGGCAGAAGGAAGTGCCGCTGCTGGGTCAATTGGGACGCCAGATTTTCCCCGGCAAAAGGCTCTTCTACCAGGTACAGAAACTGGTCGGCCCGGTCCACGTGCAGAACCCCGAGAATTTGGGGATGGCGCAGGGTCAGGCCCAGGGTGGCTTCCAGTTCAAAGAACTCCTGGGCCGCTCCCCGGTCCGGGGCCTCCAAGGGCAGCAGCTTGAGGGCCACCTCGGCTCTCAAGACCTTGTCCTGGGCCAGCCACACTTCCCCCCAAGGCTCTTCCCGGAGCCGGCGGAGAAGCTCGTAGCGTTGCCCGATTACTTGATATGGTTCAGGTGAGTCCGGCTTATGATTTGCCATGAGGAATCCGCCTTAACATCGAATTACCTTACCATAAAACCCTGCGGCAAAAAAGGCTTTTGGCGATTAGTTTCCAGCTGCCTGTTTCCAGTTGCCTGTGGTCAGGAGATAGGTTTGCTGGATTTGGGCGTTAATCTTGAAATGACCACTGAAAAATGGTCACTGAAAAAATAGCACCTGGGAACCGGGAACTGGGAACTGACAACTTTAATTTGAAAGGTCGTGGAGATTCTGATAATTTTTAAAAAAATCCCGAGCACCCCCGAGTCCGGCTCATGTCCCTGGCCAATACCATAACCCTGGCCCGCCTGCCCCTGCTTTTGGTGCTGGTTGCCATTTTGTTCGTGCCCAGTTACCCTCTGCGCCTTCTGGGCCTGGGGTTGTTGATTGTCCTTTACCTGATGGATTGGTTCGACGGCTACGTGGCCCGCCTGCGCAACGAAGTCACGGAACTGGGGGCGGTATTGGACATCGCCCTGGACCGGGCAGTGGAAAATATCCTGTGGATCACCTTCATGTATCTAGGCCTGGTGCCGCTGTGGGTGCCCATCGTTTTTCTCATCCGCTCCTTCGTGGTGGACGGTATCCGGGGGGCGGTCCTGACCCGGGGGAAATCCGGGTTCGGCATGATGCATTCCCCGGTGGGCCGGTTTTTAGTGGCCTCCCGGTTCATGCGGGCCTTCTATGGACTGGCTAAAGCCGTGGTCTTCTGTCAGCTTTATCTTACCCATGCCCTGGCCCTTCACGACCCCGGGGCGCTGGTAAGGTTGCACTCCTTCAACCAAGGTCTTATATTGCTGGCAGTGGCGCTCTGCGTCATCCGGGGCATCCCGGTGATTATGGACGGCCGCCGCTATTTCATGCCTGGCAAGTCTCAAGATTGAGCCGTCCTCGGTGGCGAAAAGTTTTAGACTGCACAGGCAGGAAAGCCTGTGGCGCCAATACTTTTCATCACTTATGGATGAGCCTTAGGCTCATGAGCGGCTACTTTGTAAGGAGTGCTGGAGAGGGCGCGGGATATTTTATGGCGGCCACATGTGTCAAAGTCGCCGGGACGATTGATTTATCCGAAAACTGAAAGCCGAAAACTGAAAACTGGTATTATTATGGGCCGGGTGGCTGCGATCTTCGATGTGGACCAGACCCTGGTGCGGGGTCATACGGAACGCCTCTTTTTCTGGCATCTCCTGCGCCGGGGGGGGCTCACCATGCCCCAGGCCTTGAATTTTCTGGGGCGCCTGAGCCGCCAGCCCCGGAACCGCTTCCGGGACAAGTCTTATCTGGGCGGGCTGTGGGTAGAAGATGCTCACCGCCTGGCCCGGGAGTGTTATGAAGAATGCATCGCCCCCCGGTTAAGCGGCCCCGGCCTGGCCTGCGTCCGGGAGCACCAGGTCCGGGGGCACGAAATTGTCTTACTCACCGGCTCCCTGGCCTTCCTGCTGCTTCCCTTAAAGGAGACCCTAAACGCGGCCTGGCTCATCGCCACCGAAATCGAGCGGAGCAACGGCCGCTTCACCGGCGAAATCGCCGGCCTCCATCCCCGGGGAGAAAACAAGCGGCGCCTGCTGCTGGAGTTATCCCGGGCCCAGGGGCTGGATCTCACGCAATCCTACGCCTATGGCGACCACATTGAGGACCTGCACATCTTTCGGGTCATCGGCAACCCGGTAGTGGTGAACCCTTCCTGGCGTTTGAAGCGCCTAGCCCAAAAATACCGCTGGCCCATCCGGTATTTTTAGGTTGCAGGTGTCAGGTTTTAGGTTTTAGAGGACCAGCGTTTCTTGGTCAAGAAGCGGCTTGCCCTGGGCTTTGGCTTACCTCCAACCCCCTTCCACCAGAGAAAGAGGAGATAAGGGTCAAACTTTCTTGCCATTACAATATGTTGGACCTATTTCACCAAGGACCCTGAAACCTAAAACCTGAAACCTGCAACCTGATATTAGTGGTGAATATTCCAACCTCACCAGGCCGGGTAGCGGTAAGCCAGAAAAAGGACCAGGGCGGCGACGAGCAGGCGGTAAACGGCGAAGGGGATAAAGGTGTGGCGCTGGAGGAAGCGCATGAGGAACCGGATGGCCAGGTAGCTGGAGATGAGGGCCCCCAGGAAGCCCACCGTTGCGGCCAGCACGGACAGCCCCTCCGGGGGGGCCTTGAGCCATTTGGGGATATGGTGCACCCCGGCCCCGGCAATGATGGGGGTGGAGAGCAAAAAGGAGAAGTGCGCGGCGCTGCGCCGGTTGAAGCCCAGGAACAGGGCGCAGGTCATGGTGATGCCGCTTCTCGACACTCCGGGCATAATGGCCAGGGCCTGGGAAAGACCGATGAGCAAGGCGTCCATGAACATCAGCCGGTCCATGGTGCGGTGATGCCGGGCGATCCTTTCCGCCAGGATCAGAAGCAGGCCTACCCCGCCCATGAGAATGGCGATGCGGGCCGGCGCCCTAAACAAAGTTTCGGCCTGTTTTTCCAGGAACACCCCGGCCAGCGCCCCCGGGATGGTGCCCACCACGATGTAGAATAACAGGGCGCGTTCAGGGCGGTTGTAGCGGGAAGGCTTGAGGAGCGCCCCGGCCATGTCCAGCCAGTCCCGGTTAAAGTAGGCGAGGAGCGCGGCCAGGGTGCCCACGTGGAGGAGGATGTCAAAGCCCAGTCCGGCCCCGGGGACTTTGAGATAGTGCTCCAGGAGGGCCAGGTGGCCAGAGCTGGAGATGGGCAGAAACTCGGTGATGCCCTGGACGATGCCCAAGAAGAGGGCGTAGAGGGGGTGCATGAAGTTAAAATAGCAAAGATGGCCGGAACAGGCAATGGAAAAGGAGGGTTTTCGGTTTTCGGTTTTCAGTTTTCAGTTTTCAGTAACCGATTGTTTCTTTAACTCCGGAAGGGACCTTTTAGAACCGGGCGCCTCTTATACGGTTTTCGGTTTTCGGTCTTCGGTAAAGATAATTACGGATTATCAATAAGTTACAGATTAAGTTTGTTGCACTTGAAAGAGAAAATGGTATTACTGAAAAGAATAAAGACAAAATCTTTAGTGGCATAGGCTTCCAGCCTGTGGTTGCCTTGCTGAATCAACAACTTTGCCCAGGCAAAGGTTATTTCTTAATTGTGGCGGTGACCGAGTCGGGTTTGACGCCCTGGAGGGCAACCCCTTCGGGAAGTTGAACCGTCACCTTCAGGCGGTGCCTGCCAGGGGGGAGGTTTTTAGTGTCCACCGCGGCTTTTAGGTCTTTGGGCTTCAAATCATTGACTTTGGCCGCGGGACCCTGAACGGTTACGGCCACCGTGGAAGGTGTGAGGAGGGCCGACCGGGGCATGGCGGTGACCGGGATTCCGGTGAAATTGCGGCTTACCTCCTTGGGGCCGATGGTGATCTCCGCCAGGATGGGCGTCTGTTCCTTGGGGGAGAGGTGGAGATTCTTAAAGTCCACGTCCGTGGCCACCGTGGTGGATTCGGTGATCTGGCTCAAGTCAATGGGCAAGGTGGGGAGGAACTTCAGATCGGCAATCTCCGAAGAAGGCCCTTGCACGGTGATCAAGGGGGGGCGCACCTGAACATTTTTCACCTCCAGACCTGCGGGAGGTTTGCCTTCCAGACGGGGCTGGATTTGCAGAACCCGGGAAATGGTGGGGACCAGGGTAATTTTAAGGGGATTGGGCTGAACCCGGGTCACCGTTATCCCCCGGGGAAAGGTGAAGTTCTTGGGCCCCAGGGCAAAGTTGTGGCGCCCGGCTTTGTGGCCGGAAAGGTCGATGGTGTGGGACGGGCGCGACTGGGTCAGTTTGCGCACCAGGCTTCCCGGGCCGCTGACCCGCACCTGGATAGCCGGAGGCACCTCGCTGGTGACCACCAGATTAGCGGGGATGTTGGCCAGTTCCAGGGGCAGGTTGAGGGTGGTCTCGGTGCGCTCTTCGCTGCCCACCGCGAACCACAGGGCCACGGCCAGCAGCAAGGCCAGGAGCTTGAGGCCCTTATTGCGCCCCAAAGAAGCGAGCCAGTTTTTCAAGCCAGGTTCCTCGTTTTTCCGGCGGCGGTTCCAAAATCTGGTGCAAAGCCTGCCTTAGTTGAACCCTGGAGAGGTCGCGGAACAGCCGGCCGCCCTGGGCCAGGGAAATCTGTCCGGTAGTTTCCGAAACCACGATCACCAGGGCGTCGGTTTGCTCCGACAGGCCCAACGCAGCCCGGTGCCGGGTGCCCAGGGCCGGGTCCAGGTTGGGGTTGGCGGACAGGGGCAAAGTGCAGCCCGCGGCCACAATCCGCTCCCCCTGAACAATGACGGCCCCATCATGGGTGGGGTTGTGGGGCCAGAACAGAGAGATCAGGAGTTCCCGGGTGATGAGGGCGTCCAGCTTCACCGCGCCTTCCAGGTAGTCGGCCAGGCTGGCGTGGCGCTCCAACACGATGAGGCCCCCCAGCCGCTGGCCGGACATGGTTTCCACGGCTTCGGAGATTTCATCCAGGATGAGGGGTTCCGCGGCATAGGTGGGGAGAAATGCCTTGCGCCCCATACGGCTCAAGACCCGGCGGATGTCGGCCTGAAAAAGGATGATGACGATGAGGAGAAAACTTCGCACCACCCCGTCCAGAAGCCACTCCAGGGTAAATAGGCCCAGGCTGCGGGCTCCCAGGTAAACGACAAAGAGCAGGAACATGCCGGCTAGAAC
Organism: Deltaproteobacteria bacterium; assembly: GCA_016874915.1. Classification (GTDB taxonomy): domain Bacteria; phylum Desulfobacterota; class Desulfobaccia; order Desulfobaccales; family 0-14-0-80-60-11; genus VGSO01. Next base: position 4,577 of record VGSW01000112.1, on the reverse strand, counting down.
CTGGAGGGCCTGGGTGCCCTTGAGCAGCAGGATCATCTGGTAGAGGATAATGGCCACCAGGATGATGTCCAGAAGGTCCTGCCAGCGGAGATGGGTGAAAATTTGTAGCATTTTAGCAATTGGCTGTTAGCTGTTGGCTGTTAGATTGATTCTATCATTCGAATGCAAACAGCGGTTTTTTAATTTCAAGGGGTATCTGTGGGTGATTATTTCATCCTCTAACGGCTAACTGCCAACTGCTGCTTTCAGAATAGCCTCCATGACCGTCAGGAACTGGCGGGCATAGGCGGCGTTGTGGGTGCGGACGATCTTGGCGCCCCGGAGCACGGAAACCGCGATAGCCGCCAGGGTGCCCACGTCCCGGACTTCGCCGTTGGGCAGATCCAGCAGGTGGCCGATGAAGGCCTTCCGGGACGGGCCGATGAGCAGGGGGCAGCCCAGGTCCAGAAAGGCATCCAGTCGATTGATGATCTCCAGGTTGTGTCGAAAGGTCTTGCCGAAGCCGATGCCGGGGTCCAGGATAACCAGGTCCCGGGGGATGCCCTGAGACACCGCGTAGGCCAGGCGTTCCCGGAAAAATGCCTTGATCTCGCCAATGAGGTCCTCGTAATGAGGGTGGCGCTGCATGTCCCGGGGGGTGCCCTGCATGTGCATGAGCACCACGGGTGTCCCGGCCCGGGCCGCCAGGGGGGCCAAATCCGGGTCGAAACGCAGGGCGCTGATGTCGTTGATGAGGGAGGCCCCGGCCTCCAGGGCGGCTTGGGCCACAGGGGCCCTGTAAGTGTCAATAGAGATGGGCGTCGGCAGTTCCGCGGCAATGGCCTGGATAACCGGGATGACCCGGCGCAGTTCCTCCTCCAGAGACACGGGTTCGGAATAGGGCCGGGTGGATTCGCCGCCGATGTCCAGGATATTGGCGCCGGCCGCGGCCAGTTCCCGGGCCTGGTTGATTGCGTCCCGGTGGTCAAAGAAACGGCCCCCGTCGGAGAACGAGTCCGGGGTGACGTTAATGACCCCCATGATTAGAGGGCGGGGGCTGTTTAACAGAGTTTTCCAGTCGGGGCGCATGTTCAGTTGCCAGTGGTCAGTGGTCAGTGAGCGTGAGCAGTGAGCAGTGAGCAGTAAATTGGTCTTGGAGATCTATCGAGTTCGGGAAGCTGCTCATCTAAAACATAACATTGAAAAGGGGGAAAAATGAAGGGGATTGTGGGGGCAAAGAGGAGGAAATAAAACGGGAGAAGGCCGGGGCCCTCTCCCGTCAGAGATTTCTAAACCGCAACTTACCTTAAAGTGGTCACCGGCAGGCTCCAGGTGGAGGGGCCGGAGGCATTATACGCGGCCACCCGGTAATTGTAATTAACTCCCGCCGCGGTGGTGTCCGTCCAGGAATAGCCCCCCAGGGAGGATTGTCCGCAGTGCGGGCCACTTCCACAAAGTCGATGCCCGAACTATATCAAGTGGAGACCTCTGCGAAACAGCTTAAAAGGCGGAAAAACTTGGCCTTGATCCCCCCTCCCCTCGGTGGGAGGGGGTTGGGGGGAGGGGGGCTAAATTGATTAAGATACTTAAATCAGTTAAAGATTTTGCCACCCCCTCCCTAACCCTCCCCCCTCAAGGGGGAGGGGATTTTCAGGGATAGCCAGTCAATTAGGTATTTCGCAGAGGTCTCAAGTGGCAATCAAAAGGCATAAAAAGTAGGGGCGTGATTTATCACGCCCATTTTGAGGGCGGAATAAATTAGACCCCTACAAAAATACCGGTTGCATGCATCTTGGTACAAGGTCGCATGGAGCGGTTAGAGAATTTTTAAATAAGCATCAGTGCCCTCCCTAAATCTGTCCGGGAAATTTCTAATAAAAAAAGGGAGGACGGCTCCTCCCCTTTTTATCGGGTCTTTTTAAGGTTTAAGATTCAGGCTTGTTGAAAGCCCAGGGGCAGGGGCGGAGAGGATTCCTCGGGGGCCGCGGGTTCTTCGGACTTGGGGGAGGAAGCCAGGATGTTGTCGATCTCCCGGCCGTCCAGGGTTTCTTTATCCAGGAGGGCCTGGGCCACGGTCTGAAGCTGGGACCGGTGGGCGGTGAGGAGGTCTTTGGCCCGCTGGTAGGCGTTTAATATCAGGTTCTTCATGGCGTGGTCGATAGTTCGGGCCGTCTCTTCGCTGAAATCCTTGGACTGGGCGAACTCCCGGCCCAGGAAGATGTGCTCTTCCCGTTTGCCGAAGGTGACGGGCCCCAGCTCTTGGCTCATGCCCCAGTTGCACACCATTTTCCGGGCCAGTTCCGTGGCCCGCTCCAGGTCATTGCCGGCGCCGGTGGTGAAGTGCTGGAAGACCAGTTCCTCCGCGGCCCGGCCCCCCAGGAGCACGCACATGGTGCCCAGGAGGTAGTCCTTGGGATAGGTGTGGCGCTCATCCAGGGGAAGCTGCTGGGTGACGCCCAAGGCCCGGCCCCGGGGGATAATGGTGACCTTGTGGATGGGGTCGGTCCCGGGGATAAGGCGGGCCACCAGGGCGTGGCCGGCCTCGTGGTAGGCGGTGTTGGCCCGCTCCCGGTCGCTCAGCACCAGGGTTCTCCGTTCCGCGCCCATCAAGACCTTGTCCTTGGCCTGTTCGAAGTCATCCATGGTGATGAGTTCGTTGCCGGTCCGGGCGGCATACAAGGCGGCTTCGTTCACCAGGTTTTCCAGGTCAGCCCCGGAGAACCCCGGAGTGCTGCGGGCCAGGACAAAGAGGTCCACGGAATCGGCCAACGGGGTGCGGCGGGTGTGAACCTGAAGGATGGCCTCCCGGCCCCGGAGGTCGGGTACGGGCACCACCACCTGGCGGTCGAAGCGGCCGGGCCGCAGCAGGGCCGGGTCCAGAACGTCGGGGCGGTTGGTGGCGGCGATGAGGATGACCCCTTCATTGGCCTCGAAGCCGTCCATCTCCACCAGGAGCTGGTTCAAGGTCTGTTCCCGTTCATCGTGACCGCCCCCCAGGCCGGCGCCCCGGTGGCGGCCCACCGCGTCGATTTCGTCAATGAAAATGATGCAGGGCGCGCTCTTTTTGCCCTGGATGAACAGGTCCCGGACCCGGGCGGCGCCCACGCCCACGAACATTTCCACGAAGTCGGAGCCGCTGATACTGAAGAAGGGGACTCCGGCCTCTCCCGCAATGGCCCGGGCCAGCAAGGTCTTGCCGGTGCCGGGCGCGCCCACCAGGAGGACGCCTTTGGGGATGCGGCCCCCCAGGCGGGTGAATTTTTTCGGGTCCTTGAGAAACTCGATGATCTCCTGGGTTTCTTCCTTGGCCTCTTCGATGCCGGCCACGTCATTAAAAGTGACCTTGACGGTATTTTCCGTCATCAGGCGGGCCCGGCTCTTGCCAAAGCTCATGGCCTTGCCGCCCCCGGCCTGCATCTGGCGCATGAAAAAGATCCAGATGCCCACCAGGACCAGCATGGGGAGCCAGGAGACCAGCAGGGTGGTGTACCAGGTGTTCTCCTCCCGGGGCCGGGCAGTGATCTCCACGTTTTTGGCCTGGAGCAGTTTGATGAGGTCCGGGTCCAGGGGAGAATAGGTCTTGAAAGGCTTGCTGTCCGAGAGGACGCCGCTGATTTCTTCTCCCTGGATGGTGACTTTGGTGACTTTGTCGGCCCGGACCAGCTCAATGAACTTGCTGTAGCTGATGGGCTTTTCCCGGGTGCGCTCGGCGCTGTTGAAGTAATTGAACAGGAAAATCATCACCAGAGTGATGAGAAGCCACAGGGCGATATTCTTATAAAAGGGATTTAAGCGGGCGTTCATCCGTAACCTTGGTTTTTGACATACTTTCGCACTTTTTATTTTATGATTTTTTCCAGCTAAATGCAAGGTAATCTTGCGGGTGGGGTAAGGGGTCAGGCGGGGGGAGGGTTTTTTGCCTGTCGCCAAGGCGCCAAGGCGCCAAGAGGCAAAAAGCCGGGGCGGGCTTAAAACCCGCCCCGGCACAATTTGTTCGGGTTAATATCCTGAGTTAGGGGCGCCATGAATCAACGGCGCAGGCGCCTCACGCCCAGTCTAAACTTCATTTGCCCGGTCTCCTGTAAGGCTATCCAGGGGCCGTCATCCTTTCCGGCTTCCGGGGGTGGCGTTTCAAGATAATTTTCTTTAAATTAAATTAACCCACAGAGATGTTGTGGGGGCTAAGTTCCCCGGCCAGCAGGCGTTCCAGGGTTTTCCAGGGGACTCGCCAGGGGCCGGAGTCTTTGACGCCCGGCAGGCGGCCGTCCCGGATCATGCGATAAACGGTGCGCCGGGACAGGGCCAGGATCTGGGCCACTTCATCGGGCCGGAAAACCCGTTTGGTCCAGGGCAAGCCTCTCTGCAATTCCATATGCCATCCTCCTTTCCTTATCTCCAGTCATTGCCATTCTTTCTGCAAGCACAAGGCCATAAAAGATAGAGCCTCTTGCAAAATGGCTCGGGATTGCCTGAAAAAGGTATCCGACAGCCAAAATTAAGCAACTCCCTATGGATGGCTTGATGGGAATACGGCAATTTGGGAGTAAAATCGCCGATTTTCACCAACTTTGGGCGCGCCTCTCTCCCATAACTTGAAA
>VGSW01000111.1 GCA_016874915.1 Deltaproteobacteria bacterium | reverse complement strand
CTCCGTTTTTGGGAGCGTCAATCTTTCCATCGGTTACTCAATGCCTGTGCATCAACCACCACTATTACCAGAAATGAACTGATGGCAAAAACCGCTGAGCAGAGTCAATAGGCCAAAACTAAAAATTAAAAACTGAAAACTAATAACCGGAGACCAACCATGCCCAGATTTTTTAGAGACCGCACTCTGCCGGCCCGCTGCCCCTTCTGCCGGGGGGAAATTTCCCCGCCGGCCCCCGTCGAGGGAGGGCTCTGGTATGAGTTTGACGGCGGCTTCTGCCGGTGCGGGGCCGTGTACGCCCTTGACCCAACCGCCCGAAACGGCGGCGCGGTGCTGCTCCAGGCCATGCTCATGGCCTGCGGCGGGGACATGGATAAAGTCCTGAGCCTGTCCCCGGACACCGACTACGACGAAGGCCACGTCCATCGGTACGACGGCTTGAACCACCGGCTGGAACCCCAGGCCTTCGGCACTCTGTACTTTATTCGCCTGCGGGAGGAGTCGGGTTCTGGTCATTCTGATATGTAAACAATAGCACAACAAAGAGGAAAGGGTTGATAATGGCAAGCACTTTTGAATTTATACATCCAGAGACATGAACTGCTCATGGCCCTCAGCCTTTTCCCTGGAGCACCATTACCGGACTGTGCTAAGATCGGGTTTATAGGTGACCCATGATCAACGCACCACCAAGAATCTCCGAACCCAGGGTGGGCGGTATGTTCAAAATCTGCGAAAAAAGATTGATTTTGATGGAAATTTGTGCTATCTGGAATGCAACATGGATTAAAATAACTTTTTTAACCGTGGTGGTCAAGGTTGCCACATAATCTCGGTTTTCATTTTTGAAACCGGGAAGAGGAGGTATTATGAAAGACGTTGTCAAAAAACAGGTGGATGAGATTGTCGCCGCCATAGACGGCGGGAAAAAAGCTGAAGATTTTGCAGATGCAGCCCACATTGACCCCTATGTGTTCATTATGGAAGCCGACGGAAAACTACTGGTTCATCCGACGCTTGTGGGCGCAAGCCTGAAGGAAAAAGCCGGACCTGTCTACGATGAAGTCGCCAAGGGGACGCCGGAGGGCGACTATGTGAGGTATGAATGGGGGGGTGCAAAAAAATGCACCTATGCCCGGAAAACTAAAAGCGGCCTAATTGTCGGTTGCGGATACAACGAATAACCCCTCACATCAGCGTTTTTTTATGTTGTTTTAAGGGCGGTCAGAGATTTGCCGCCCTTTTTTTTGCACGGGTTGGCTTGTTGTTATGCGGCTAGGCAAGTCCCTTGGTTCCTCACTGAGGTTGGCTTCCTGGGGCTTTTTCCTCGCTTCGGCCAATTTGCAGATCCCCGCCGATAAAAGGCGGATAGTGGTCTGGTTACCCGTCTTCACCTGCAAGAGTTCTGCTCTTTATAGGAACATTGCAAGAGCATAAAAGGTGTAGTTATTTATAGTTTTTCTAAAGCCTTGTGGCATCCCTAGGCAGAAGAACCTCTACGGAGGGCGAAGAAAACTGTTGACAGCCGAAGCATTCCTCCATATATATTGGCTCAGAGCTATGTCATAGGCGAAAGCCACCCAGGCTCCGTGGGTGGCTTTTCTTATTTTGGGGGTGGGGCCGTGCGCCTGGTAATGATCGACAATTACGATTCCTTTACTTATAACTTGGTCCAGCTTTTCTACGAGTTCGACCTGGAAGTCCTGGTTTTTCGCCACGACGAGGTGACCCTGGAGGAGATCGAGGCTCTGAAACCCCGCTGGCTCTGCATCTCCCCCGGACCCAGGGCTCCGGCCCAGGCGGGCATCAGCAAAGAGGTCATCTCCCGCTTTTACCGGCAAATTCCTATCCTGGGAGTCTGTCTGGGCCACCAGGCCATCAACGAAGTTTTCGGCGGCGCCACCATCCAGGCGCCGGTGCCGGTGCACGGCAAACGCCACCAGGTCTTCCACCACGGGCAGGGCATCTTCCAGGGCCTGCCCTCTCCCCTGGGGGTCGCGCGCTACCACTCCCTCATGGCTGACCGCGTCCCGCCGGCCCTGGAAATCACCGCCTGGACCGCGGATGGCGTGGTCATGGGTTTAAGCCACCGCCGCTACCCCCTCCACGGGGTTCAGTTTCACCCCGAGTCCTTCCTCACCAGCCACGGCCGGGAACTGGCGGCGAATTTTTTGGCCGTGGGGAAGGAAGTTAATTGGGGGGAAGGGGCCTATTATCAGTTGCCAGTTGCCAGTTGCCAGTGGTCAGCTATCAAGAACCATCAATAACCAATAACCGAAAACCGAAAACCGAAGACCCATGTACGGCCGCGTTGCGGATATTCAGATAAAACCCTATCAGCCGCCCCAGGGGGCCGTTAATCTTGCGGACCTTTTCACCCCCCTGCGCCGCCAGCCCCATGCCATGCTGCTCTTGAGCGGCGGGGACCTGGATTGCGCCGGCTATTCCCTTATGGGCTGGGACCCTTTCCTGGTGATTAAGGCAAAGGGGAGGCAGGTTTCGATTTCCGGCCCGGCAAACGACCAATTATACGCCGACGCCGACCCCTTCCAGGCGCTGGAGGAGGCGCTGGAATCCCTGGCCTTGCCCGGGCCTTCGCCTCTCGCTCCCTTCAGCGCCGGGGCCATGGGCTTTCTGGCCTACGACCTGAAGAACCACCTGGAACGCCTCCCCACCGACGCGGTGGACGATCTGGGCCTGCCGGAACTGGTCATGGCCTTTCCAAGGCGCCTTGTGGTCCATGACCGCCGGCAGGGGGATTTCTGGGAAATCCGGGTGCTCTATGAAGATCGCCAAGGGAGGCTCCATTCCAGCGCGGGAGATTGGCCCGCGGCTACCCCGGATAATCTGGGGACTTATCAGGTGGGCCCCCTGCATAGTAATTTCACCCGGGAGGCTTATATCCAGGCGGTGGCCCGCATCAGGGAGTATATCAAAAACGGCGACGTGTACCAGGTCAACCTGTCCCAGCGCTTTTCCTTTCCTCTCAACGGCGAAGCCTACCGCCTGTTCTTGAACCTCTTCGGCCTGAATCCGGCCCCCTTTTACGCCTACCTGAACTGCGGCGATTTTCAGATTCTGTCCACCAGCATGGAGCGGTTTCTCTTCCAACAGGGAGACTACCTGGAAACCCGGCCCATCAAGGGCACCCGGCCCCGGGGCCGCACTCCCGAAGAAGACCTGGTCCTGCGCCGGGAACTGGTCGGCAGCCTCAAGGACGACGCGGAACTATCCATGATCGTGGACCTGCTGCGCAACGACCTGGGCAAAGTCTGCCAGGGCCGCACTGTTCAGGTCAAAGAGCACAAGAGGTTGGAGGCTTACCAGAACGTCTATCATCTGGTGTCCATCGTCACCGGAAAATTGCGGCCGGAGGCCACTCAGGTGGACATCCTCCGGGCCACCTTCCCCGGCGGCTCCATCACCGGCTGTCCCAAGATCCGGGCCATGGAAATTATCGACGAACTGGAGCCTCAAGAGCGCCACGTTTACTGCGGGGCCATGGGCTACCTGGGACTGCACCGCAACCTGGATCTGAACGTGGCCATTCGCACCGCGGTCATCAGCCGGGGCCGGGCCCATTTCTCCGTGGGGGGCGGCGTGGTCTATGATTCCGATGAGGCGGATGAGTACGAGGAGACCCTGCACAAAGGCCGCACCCTGTTCCGGGTGATCGAGGACGCGGGCCGGGAGATTTTGGGGGAGGGGGCTAAGGGCGGGGGACTTGCCGTCCCCCGGCCCTCCCCCCAAATTCACATTTCCAACAACACTTATGGCACCGGAAGAATTCGTCTGGCTCAATGACGATCTGATTCCCCTCTCCCTGGCCCGGGTTTCGGTTCAGGACCGGGGTTTCCTTTATGGAGACGGCTTCTTTGAAACTTTGCGGGCCGAGGGAGGGAAAGTCTTTTTCCTGAGAGAGCACCTGGAGAGGCTTAAGGCTTCAGCCGCGGCCTTCCGCCTGGCCTTTCCGACCCTTCCCTGGGAGATGCGGCTTCGCCAACTGCTGGCCGCCAACGGTATGGACCGGGGTGTGGCCCGGGTCAAGATTCTCCTTACCAGGGGGGCCGTGGAGGGTTTGGGGCTGCCCCCGGCCGCTTCGCCCACCCTGGTCATCTGGGCCCGACCTTACATCCCGCCGTCCCCGGAGGAGTATGCCGCCGGCTGGCCGGTGGCGACTTTTCCTGAGGGTCGCGCCACCTTCCTGGGCCGTCATAAGAGCTTGAATTACCTGTTTTACCTGGCGGCCCGGCAGTTTGCCCTGGACCGGGGGGCCAAGGAGGCCCTCATCCTGGAAGCCGACGGCCGGATATCGGAAGGCGCGGCCACCAGCCTGGTCTATTTGTCGGCAGGAAGGTATTATACCCCCGAGGCGGCCAGCGCCTTGCCCGGAGTAACTTTGGCACTCTTATCCCGGGCTTTGAAAAAACAGGGGCTGGGGTTGGAATGGACCCCTACCCACGTTTCTCAACTTAAAGAGGCCCAGGGCATCTGGCTGGCCAATTCCCTCATGGGACTCATGCCGGTGGCCTCTCTGGACGGGGAGCCTGTGACCCGTTCTGACCGCAGCTCTTTTCTCCAGCAAATCCTTGGGGCCGAAGCCCAGGCATCCGACTTCTGATATTTTTACCACCAAGACACCGAGACACAAAAGATCACACCAAGGAAAAGCTTAGGTGGTGGCGCCAAAGACGCCACCACCTAAACAATCTTAAGGGATTGGGGGTGGGGGTTTGGGGGAGGGGGCAGGGGCACATGGCCCCTGCCTCCTCCCCCAATAACCCATTCCTCAATACTGCGACAGGGTCCCCAGGCGCTTGGCCTGGCGCACGGCCCAGGCGAAAAATGCCAGGCTGAGGGGCATAAGCACTGCGGCCAGGATGCACAGGACGGCCGCGGGGGTCTTCAACTCCAGCAGTCCCTTGCCGTTGATCACCGCCTGGCGCAAGCCTTCCAGGGCGTGGGTGAAGGGGATAAAAAAAGATAGGCTCTGGAGCCAGCCGGGGAGCACCTGCACCGGAAAATAGACCCCGCCCAAGAGGGCGGAGAAATGCCCGAATAAGACCGTGATGGGACTGCCCCGTTTGAAGATCAGCAGGAAACCGGCGGAGATAATCCCCAGGGGGAGATGGGCTAACAGGGCTAGCAGAAGAAAGGCCGCGGTGGCCGGGATATTGGCCTGGGCCAGGGACAGGTTGAAGAACCAGGCGCCGAAGGCCAAATATAACAGGATTTCCAGGGCCGCAATGGAGAACTGATACAGCACCGAAGAAAACACAATGGTGGAAAGAGAGGTGGGAGTGGCCAGCATGATTTCCAGGGTGCCGGTATGCATGCCGTAGCTGATGCTCTCGGAAACGGAGGTCAGCGCCACTTCCTGGAAGCTGGCCAGGGCCAGGCCCAGAACAACAAAGGGGAAGTAGTAGCCGCCATAGGGAGCCAGATAGGAAGAGGCCCCGGGGGAAATCAGAACCCCCAGGAAATAAAACGTCACCAGGCGAAATACGATGCCGCCCCACCGCCAGAGAGGGACCAGGGGATAGCTGAGCTCCCACAGAAAGTCCCGGACGAAAAAGGCCCAGACTTTACCCAAGGGCGCCCCCTTCCTCTTGCACCGTTCTGCGGTACAGGTCTTCCAGGCTTTCCTGGGGAGACGGCCTGATTTCATGGAGGCGGCCCGCGGTCATGACCGCCAGGCGGTCCCCCAACTTCTGGGCCTCTCCCAGCCGATGGGTCACCAGGATTACCGTCTTTCCCTCCTCCCGTAAACGCCCGATGAGGTCCCGCACCTCTCCCGCGGCTATGGGGTCCAGATTGGTGGTAGGCTCATCCATCAGGAGGAGATCCGGCTGGTGCAGCATTCCCCGGGCCAGATCGAAGCGGCGCTTGATGCCGGTGGAATAGGAAAAGAACCGACGGTCCAGGTAGGGAGCCAATTTGAGGAGCCTGGCCACTGGCGGAATCGCGGTCCGGGGGTCGAGGCCGTGAAGGCGGGCGAAAAAGGCCAGATTCTGCCAGCCGCTTAAGGGGCCGTAAAAACTCCATTCATTGCAGGTGATAAATCCCAGGCGGCGCTTGGCTAACATGGGCCGCCGGATCGTATCCTGGCCGTGAATGAAAATCCGCCCTTCGGTGGGAATTAGCAAAGTGGCAATGAGCTTGATGAGGGTGGTCTTGCCGGAGCCGTTGGGCCCCAGGATGCAGAGAATCTCCCCTGGATTGAGTTCGAAGGCCACCTGCCGCAAGGCCCAAACCCCCTCCGGACGTCGGAACGTGAGAAGATGGCGCAGCTCCAACTGGGGGAAATATTTGCTGAGACCTTGTACTGCTACCGCAGGCGCACTCAAGAGCTCACCTCATGGAAAGGATGAAGTTTTGTGGGGGAGGGGGCAAAGGGCGCCAGCCCTTCCCCCCTCCCCGCACCCCCTCCCCCAATCCCTTGAGGGGAGATAATTGACCAGGGAAGGCGGGGCAATGCCCCGCCTTCCCTGGTCCCCTTATAGGGGGTTGGGATGGGGGTGTGGGGGGAGGGCGGGGGACTTGTTGTCCCCCGGCCCCCCCACCTCACCCCAACTGCCGCCAGCGGCGGATGGACAGGGGGAGAAAGGCCGTGGTTTCTTCCGCGGACGGGAGGGAGGCGAAGAAGGCCTGGGCCACGGCCCGGCCTTTGGCGTCCTGGGCCGCCTGCCACTGGCCGTAGGTCAAAGCCCCCACCTTGCAGGCCTCCACGCAGGCCGGGACCCGGCCCACTTGCTCCCGGGCCGGGCACTGGTCACATTTGAGGGCTACCGCGCGCTTTTCCGGAGCCTGGAATAAGGGGGCGTACGTCAGCACCCCGAAGGGGCAGGCCATGGCGCACATGGCGCAGTTGATGCACCGGTGGGGGTCGATGTCCACCGCGCCCCGGTCCTCATCCCGGTAGATGGCCCCGGCAATGCATACCTGCTGGCAGGGCGCCGGGGCGCAATGGCGGCACTTGCTGGGGAAGGCCAGGCGCTGGCGGCCGGGGTAAACCCGGAGGCGGGGCCGGGGGCGCAGGTCTTCATGAATTGCCGCGGCCAGGGACTTGGTCCGGGAATGTTCCACCGCGCAGGCCAGGCGGCACTGAAGACAGCCCACGCAGCGCTCGGGGCGGACGATGACGGTGTTCATGAACCCTTTCTCCTCAAGAAATACGTATGAGTCGCGGCCAGAGACCGCTTACATTTTTTATTTCACCGGAAACCGAAAACATTTAGGCATATTCATAAACGGGGGTTTCGATCACTCTAACTGGTTTCTTTCCCCATTTGATCAAAGCCTGGATGTGTTCAACAGTCTCAGGGGGAAACGCCCGAGGGTCTGCGGCTAACTGGTCCACCGGGAGATGATTGGCCATGATGGCGAAATAGATGCCTGCGTCCCCGATATCCCCGACTAAAGTGACCCCCACCAGGCGGCCTTGTTTGAAAGCCAGACGGCGGTACTGGCCCCGAGCTTCATCCAGCTCCTCCGACACTTCGCAGTCCCCGGTTTCCTGGGGGCCCAAGCCGCCGGTGATGAGGTGGAAGTCCCGCAACGAGATGCTGTTTTGGGGGAGGAGGCCGCGGTAGCGCACCCGGGCCCCGGTAAGGTTGGCCCCGGCAATGCGCCCCTGTTCCACCGCGGCGGGCCAGATCTGGTAGGCGCCGCGCCGGCCGGTGAGAAGGTGGTGGGGGAAAACGCAGTCGCCGGCGGCGTAAATGAGGGGGTCCGCGGTCTGGAGGTAATCGTCCACCACCACTCCCCCAGATTCCGTCAGGCCGGCGCCGGCCAGGAATTCCACGTTGGGTTCCACTCCCACGGCGAAGATGACCGCGTCCGTGGGGATTTCCCGGTTGTCATCAAGAGCCAGCCCCCGCACCCGGCCCCGGTCGGCGATCACCGCCAGGGGCCGGGTATGGCAATGGAGCCGGATGCCCCAGCCGGCGAGGGCATCCTGAAGAAGTCGAGCGGAGAAGGGGTCCAGTAGCTGGGGCAGGGGATGGGGCCCCATTTCCAGCAGGTTGACCGTGAGGCCCCGGCGGGTCAAGGCCTCCGCGGCCTTGAGGCCCACCGCGCCCGCGCCCACCACCGTCACCACTCCCGCTTCCGGCAGGCAGGCGTCCAGGCGCCGCCAGTCCGCCAGGGTGCGCAGGGTGAAAACCATGGGCAGGTCTTCTCCGGGAATCCCCGGCAAACGGGGACGGGCCCCGGAGGCGATGAGCAGCCCATCGTAGGGAGCGACCCGGCCCGAAGCCAGGCGCACTTCCCGAGCGCCTGCGTCCACCTGGACCACCTTATCTCCCAGGATGGTTTCCAAACCCCACTTTTGAAAGTAGTCGGGGGCCCGCAGCCAGACCTTTTCCGGCTGGACTTCGCCGCTCAGCAGGTAAGTGAGCAAGGGGCGGCTGTATGGCCGGTAGGCCTCGTCGCTGATGAGGGTGACCGAACTTTTGGGGTCCCGGGGCCGGATGACTTCCGCGGCGCCCAGGCCCGCGGCGCTGGCCCCGATGATCACATAGCGGCTCATGTTTATATGATACCGCGGGAAGCCTTTTAGGAAAAGAAAAAGCTGCGGGGCCGGCTGAAGCCTGTTGCCGATGCTTTTGGGGGAAGGGGGTCAGGGGCGGACGCCCCTGGCCCTTCCAAAACCCCCATCTCCAACCCCTTATAGGAACGCAAGTTATTGCGCCCGACTCTAGCGGGCGTGATAAATCACGCCCCTGCAGGGGGCAGAGGCTTTGCGGCCTGTGCGGTAAGAACTTGTGCAACCAGTTGAATAAACACCCGGGTTTTTTGTCTTAAGATGTTTTCAGAGGTCTTCTAAACGAACTGGCGCAGGTTTGGGCTGGAACTGTTGGCACAAGGCGTAACGGGCCCGGTTGGCCTTGGCGCCGTTGTGCTCCAGGATGCCGGCCTCCAGGAACAGATGCAAACAGCTCCAAGCCGTCTTTTTGTTCACCTGGAATTGGCGCTCCAGGTCCAGGACCCGGAACCAGCGTCCTTGAGTGGCCAGGAGAAAGTCTTCCAACTTGTCCCGGGTGAGCTTCCGGCCCTTGGGGGGCAGTTCCACCCGGGCCAGGGCCTGGCGCAAGGCCTCGGCCTGGGGGGCTCTTGGGATGTCGGGTAGTTGACGTTTTTCCCCCGGCGCCATTTCCGAGCCCAGCCAGTCAGCCTTCTGCCGCTGAAAATAATGGAGCACGTTTTCTTCGATGAGGTTGAGCAGGCGGTAGAACTGGGACAGGGTGATCTGCCCGGACAGGTGCTTTACCAGGTAGTTCTTGGCTTCCTTGCGCACGAAGGAGACCCGTTCGGGGAGGCTAACGGGCAGCCGCGAGGCGTCCATGAGGACCCGGAAAAACATGCCGGCCACCAGGGTGGTGTCCAGGCCTTCTTCCCGGGGGCGCAGGGCGCCTTCCGCGGCCAGGGGCGCCCCGGCCCCTGAGGCCCAGTGGGAAAAGTCGTCAGCGAAAAGGTCCAGATGGGCGGGGCGGAATTGGGCCACCACCTCCCGGGTCAAGGTGCGCACCAATTCTATTGCCGCGTCATGGTTCATTATTACGCCCTCCCTGGCGCGTTTTTAAGACGGGAGACGGGGGACGGGAGACGGGTTTTTAAGACGGGAGACGGGAGACGGGTGACGGGGGGATTTTCCCCAGTCCCCGGTCCCCGGTCTGATCCCCGTCCCCCGTCCCCGGTCTGATCTTATCTAATCGAAATACTTCCCCTGGTAAATATAAGCCAGTATTAACCGGTCACTTACCAGGGCCGGGATGATGATGCGCTGGTATTCCTCCCCTTCGAAGTCGTCCAGCTCTGGGAACTTCGGCGGCAGGAGGGGGGAGGAAAAGAGCCAGGCCGGGTAGGTTTCCCCCTGGGGGTCGTACTTAAAGACCTTGAACCCCTTATACCGGCCCATGTGCCCCTGGATGACGCAGCGCTCCCAGTCTCCCTCCAGCCCGGCCAGCACAAAGTTATTTACCTCCCCCGGCGCCAGGCTGCCGTAAACGATGAGCCGGTGCTCGGGGGGTTCAAAGAAGTCCAGGGCCAATGTAGCAACCTACTAAACGAGATATCGGCTTAAGCCGTCTTTAAAGGAAACCGGTATCAAGCCAACGTCTTGGTAAAAAGCCTCTGAGTCGCAGATGTTGCCTTCCAGCAGCATCCTGATCTGCCCGTGGGTCACGGGGAACCAGGAAAAGCCCCCTAACAGGGTTGCCGCCAGGCGCATGGGCCATACGGGCAGGTGGAGTTTAAACACCTTTTTCCCCAGAGTTTCCGCCAGGGTATCGATGATTTGATTAAAAGTCAAAGGCTCAGGGCCGCCCACCTCATAGATGCGGTTCAGGGCCGCGGGCAGTTCCAGGGCCTGGACAAATGCCTGGGCCACGGTCTCCACCGGCACCGGCTGCATTTGGTAGTTGCCGTCGCCGATAATTGGGTAAATTGGCGAAGACTTGATGATTTGGGCAAAGAGGTTGATGGATTGATCCCCCGGCCCATAAATCACCGAGGGCCGGAAGATGGTCCAGGCCAGCCCCGAGGCCATGACGTAACGGTCAGCCCGGTAGTTGCTGGTATGGTAAGGGTCCGCCGGCTCCGGGCGGGCGCCCAGAGCGCTCATCTGGAGGTAGCGCCGGGCCCCCGCGGCCCGGGCGGCGTCCACGGCATTATGAGTGGCTTCCACATGGAGGCGCTCAAAGGTGACGCCTTTGCCGGGAAATTCCCGGATGATGCCCACCAGGTGGATGACCGCGTCGCAGCTCTGGGCCGCCTGGAAGACCGCCTGGCGGTCCAGGACGTCGCCGAAAAACTCCCCCACCCGGTCCCGCACCTGGAGCTTGGCTTCCGATCCGGGCCGCACTAAGGCCCGGACCCGGTGGCCCCGGGCCAGCAGTTCCTTCACCACTTCGTTGCCCACGAACCCCGTGGCGCCGGTAACGAGAATGCGCATAGCAGTTAGCAGTAAGCAGTGAGCAGTGAGCAGTTAGAAGACAGCCGGGGGCGATCAGACCGGGGACCGGGGACGGGGGACTGGGGAAAATCCCCCCGTCTCCGGTCTCCCGTCCCCCGTCTCATTTTTCCAGCACCACCACCGCGATGACGTGGTTGTCTTCATCGGTCAGAGTCAGGTGCATACCGATAATTCCCGCCTCCGTACAGAGTTGGGCGGCTCGGCCGCTGACAAAAATTTCCGGTTTGCCCATGGAGTTGGGGACCACTTCCACTTCCCGCCAGCGGATGCCCCCCTGGCGCAGCCCCACCCCCAGGGCCTTGGAGAAGGCTTCTTTGGCCGCGAAGCGCATGGCGAAGCCGGACGCGGCCCAGACCCTTCCCGAGCAATAGTCGATTTCCCGGGAGGTGAAAATGCGCCGCAGAAACCGGTCCCCATAGCGCTTGAGCGCCTTGTCAATGCGGTCCACCCGCACCAGGTCCACCCCCAGGCCGTAAATCATTAAATAACCGCCGATGAACGCAGATTAACACCGATAGGCGGGCTGCGCCCGCCAAACATTATTTTCCCTTTTTAGGTGGAACAGGGGCTTCCTTACACATGCAGTCCGCTTCCCCGCAGGCGGGGCATTTTTTGGGTTTGCAGCGGGTATCCACCTGGCCGCCGCATTTTTCGCAAGTAAAAACAGCCATATAACATCTCCTGTCATGTTTTTAACTGAAAACTGATGGATTCGTAAAAAGTCGCTTATTGTTAATTATCTGAAATAATTTAAGATTATGGTATTTTTTTCTTGTCGGGCGTCGCTTTTTATGGCATAATTCGGTGAAAAATCAACGGGTTAATGGCAAAAAGATGATTCGTACACGCGATCCCCGACAAGCCTCATTAATTGATCCCTGGGGGGATTTAGGTCCTAAGCGCCGCCAGTT
>VGSW01000110.1 GCA_016874915.1 Deltaproteobacteria bacterium | reverse complement strand
TCAAGTTTCAAGTTTTTAGTTTTTAGTTTTCGGAGTCTTTGCAAAATATTCGCAATTTTTGTTGCCGCAGGCTTCAGCCTGCGCCGGCACAGGCTGGAAAGCCTGTGCCACCAAATGTTTTAGGAGCAATTTGATGAAATCTAAGCCTCAAAAGAATTTTAAAAGAGGCTCTGGGTTGAACAAATATTTATTAGGGCGCGGTGCACCCCCTATTTTTTGCTCTTTTCCTTGGGAGGAGAAGCGGTTAGCCGGTTCATGTCTTCCTGCCAGTCCCGGTAGGTCTTCAGAGGGACGAGGTATACCTGGGTTTTATCCCCCCGCCGGGTGCGCATTTCCACCTGGTTGCCGGTTTGGCCCCGGTCTTCCAGGCCAAGGAGCAGTTTGTCGGCGCCGTCGTAAATTTCCACACGATAGCTTTCCTTTTTCCCGGGGGAAGGCGCAGGCAAGGACTTGTGATATTCCACCTGGGCAAGTCTCCCCAGGGCCGACTCCAGGCGTACGGCAGGCTGGCTCAATTCCTGCTTTTCCGGTCCGGTGAGCTTCCAGGATTCCTTTTCCTTCACGCCAGTCCAGAGTTTTTCCGGGGTTCCCCAAACCACTTTGTGGGCCTCGGACGCGGGCCCGCCCCACAGGCGGCGGTCTTCCAATTGGGTACCGGTCTTGGTAAGGTTTTCCGCCAAAGTGGAATCAATGGCCACCACCCCATGGGGAACGAGCCGGGCGTAAGTCCCCTGGGGAGACCGGGTTCCCAAGTCCAGGGTTTGTTGCCCCTGGTCGGTTATCAGAGTGATTCCCCATGCGGCTTGGGGCGCCAGTCCGAAAGGCTTCAATTCTTTGGGGGCGTCGGAGATAAATTCCTTAACCCGGGCGTTTTTTAACTGGCGCAGGAGAGCTTCCACCCGGTCCGAGCGCAGGGGGAGTTGTTCCCGCCCCAGCCAGCGCCAGGTTTGGGGGCCGGTTCTTTCCAGATTGATCACGGTTTTGCCGGTCTTGATCTTGACGGCCTTGACCTGCTCCGGGGTAAAAGTCAGGAGGGTCTTATGCCGTAGGGCCGCCAGGGGCCGGTCCAGGGAATCCTTGTCGCCGGCGCTGATGAGCAGCACCTGGGGGTCCTGGTCTTTAAGGGCGTAATAAGACAGGGCGTCCGGGGCCTGGGCCCCGATGGCCAGGCGGTGGGCTTTCCCCTGGACGGTGAATTCCACCACGGCCGCGGGTTGGTCCAGGCCAAAGGGCTTGAGGTCTGTCGCGGCTCCCAGGTCCCGCATTTTCTGAAGGTGCCCCAGAGTGAGGAGCACCGATTTGACCGCGTCCTGGTCCGCCCGAATCTCCAAGGGGCGGCTGAGGCGCCATTCCTGGTCTTTTTTGACCAGGCGGATTTCATCTTTTCCTTTGATGACCGCGAACTCGACCACTTCGGCTTCTTTCACCGGAAAAAGCTTTTTGGCTTCCTGCTCCTGGGCTTCCCGGCGTTCCCGCTGCCAATTGAGGCCCAGGTAAACCCCCACCAGGACCAGGAAAAGGGCCAGGTACGGCAGCACCCGGCGGGGGGTCATCGCAGCCCCCTCCGGCGGCGGTAGGCGTAAATGCCTCCGGTGGCCAGGGCCAGGGGAATGAAAATCAGGCTGATCAGGAACAGAATCCAGGCCTGGGAGGTTTTCAGGATAAAGGTCTCGGCCTTTTGTTCATCCTTGCGGATGATGATTTGCTTTTCCTCCGCGGCCAGAAAGTTCACGGTGTTCAAAAACATGTCGCCGTTGCCGAAGAGGTTGAAGTAAGGGTTGGCGGCAAAGTCGGCGCTGCCGTAAACCGCCAGGTAAGCCTTGGCCTCGTCCGGTTTGGTCTCCGCAGGTTTGGGGGCCGCGTCCGCCTTCTGCTCTTTTTTCTCCCCCGCCGGGGGGGCCGTTACCTTGATTTCCGCCAGGGCCGCCAGGGTAAAAGGCCCCTTGCGATCCCTTTGTTCGTCATAATTGAATTTCCCCCCCCTCATCCACTCCTTCCCCAGCTTTTCCCAACTGGACGGCATGGAGATGGCCAGGGGCAGGAGCGGGGTTTCCTTGGCTTCCCGCTTAAGGATCAAGGGCCGGGCCCGGGGAAAGACGGTGGCCAGGTTGAAGTCCCGGGTGATGCGGTGGGGGCCGTACTTGAACACCAAGGGCATTTCCACCCCCAGCCCCAAGGCCACCTGGCTCAGGTCCAGCACCATACCGTCATCCAGGCCGATGCCGTAGCCGGCCAGAAAGTCCTGGAGGCCGCCGTCGTTAAAAGGCTCCAGCATCACCAGGAGCTTGCCGCGACGGCCCAGGTAGTTCTTCAGGGCCGAAAGCTCCTGGGGCACCAGAGGCTTTTGAGGAGCGGCCACAATAACTACGGTGGCATCCTGAGGCACTTCCGCCTGGGTGAGCAGGTTCAGGGGGTGCACCTCGTAGCCCTCGTTCTCCAGGGCCTTGCGGGCCACCTGCAACCCCGGCGCCTTGGCGTCATTGATATCCCGCTCCCCCTGGCCGGTGAGGAAATAGACCTTTTTCTGCTGAGGCTTCAGGAGCCGGCGCAAGGTGTTGACCACGGCCTCTTCATCCAGGCGCTCGGCCATCTGCCGCCGGCCGTCATACTCTATCAGGACGTTTCCGGCGAAGCGAAAACCCGCCTCCTTGGCCTTTTCCGGCTGGCGGTCCGGGTCCACAAAATTAACGGTGATCTGGCGGCTGTGGTAAAGGTACTTTTGCAGTTGTTCCTTGGCATTCTGCCGCTCCACGGAGCCTTCCGGATAAAAGACCGTCATGGTGAGGGGCTTGTCCACCTCGCCCAGCAGGGCCCGGGTCCCCGGGGTGAGGGACTGGCTTTGTCCCCGGGACAGGTCCCACCGCACGTAGTAGCGGTCCGAAAGCATCGCGGCCACCACCAAAATGCCCACTACCAGCAGCACCGCGGCCGCGGTGCCGCCTCCGTACACCATGGCGCGTTTTTTCCACAGTTTTTCAGAACTCACGGTTAAGCTCTCCAGCGACGAGATTCCAGGATTCTCTTGGTAAGAAAGAGAAAGAAAAAGATGAAGCTGACATGGTAGACCAGATCCCGGGTGTCAATCACCCCCCGGGTGAAGTTGTCGTAATGGTCCATGATGGACACGGCCTGGAAAACCTTGGCCCAGGGGCCGGTCCCCAGCATCTGCGCCAAACCGATGATCCACAGCAGGAGCAGCAGGGAGAAGCCCATCACCGCGGCGATGATCTGGTTCTCCGTGAGACTGGAAGCGAACAACCCCAGGGACAGCAGCGATCCCCCCAGGAGGATCATCCCCAGATAGCTGGTGAGCAGCGCCCCCCAATCCACGGAAGTGAGGAAGCCCGTGGCTATGGCGTAAATCGCGGTGAAAGCCAGGAGCACCACGTAAACCGTCAGGGCCGAGAGGAATTTTCCCAGGATGACGCTCCAGTCCGTCAGGGGGTAGGTGAACAGCAGTTCCGCGGTGCCCGAGCGCTTTTCTTCGGCCAGAAGGCGCATGGTCAAGAGCGGCACCACCAACAGCAGCACCACGGCCAGCACCTGGAACAGGGGGCGGAAAACCATCTCTTGGGCGTTCAATTGGGCCTGAAGCTGGGGATTTTGAGCCGCCTGCTGGGCGATCTGGATGCTGAGCATGCTGTAATAGACCAGGTTAGTGTAGAAGAAATAGCCCGACAGCAGCAGGAAGAAAAACCCCATGATATAAAAAATGGGGGTGGCGAAATAAATTGTCAGCTCTTTGCGCACCAACGCGGCGCAGCCACTCAGGTTCATCATGATTCCTCTTCCGGTTCTTCTTCCGTCACCAGGTCAAGAAAGACTTCTTCCAGGGTGAACTCCTGGCTTTTAAGTTCCAGCAAGTCCCAGCCCTTTTCCACCACCAGCCGGGCCAGTTGCGGCCTTAAGTCCAGACCGTTGCCCGTTTCCACCAGAAACTTCCCTTCTCCCTGGCCCGAAACCTGGGCCACTCCCGGCGCGGTGCGCAGCGCCGCGGCCACCTGGTCTTCCGGGCCTTTGACCAGCATCAGGATACGGCCTCCCCGCCCCACTTGCCGGGAAAGGTTCTCCACGGTGTCGCTGGCCACGATCTGCCCCCGGTTGATGATGATCACCCGTTGGCAAATCTGGCTCACTTCCGGCAGGATGTGGGTGGAGAGCATCACGGTGTGGTCCCCGGCCAGGTCCTTGATGAGTTGGCGGATTTCCACGATCTGGGAGGGGTCCAACCCGATGGTGGGTTCATCCAGGATGAGCAGGGGCGGGAGCTTGAGCAGGGCCTGGGCCAGGCCCAGGCGCTGGCGAAAACCTTTGGACAGGGAGGCCGTCAGGGTGTTCCGCACCTCTTCCAGGCCGCAGTCGGCCATAACCCGGTCGATCTCCGCCTTCTCCGCCTTGGCCTCCACTCCTTTAGCCCGGGCCGCAAAGCGCAGGAATTGGGTAACCGTCAGATCCGGGTAAATGGCCACGTTTTCCGGGAGATACCCCAGAGAACTGCGAACCTCCAGGGACTGGGCGACGCAGTCGTAGCCGTTGATGCGCACCATTCCCGAAGTGGGGGGGAGATAACCCGCCATGATCTTCAAGGTGGTGGTCTTGCCGGCGCCGTTGGGCCCCAGGAAACCCACGATCTCACCGGCGGCCACCTCAAAATTGAGGCGGTGCACCGCGCACGTGGCGCCGTAATACTTGGTCAGGTCCTGGACTTCGATCATCGTTTCCATAGATTATCCATCCCCGGGGGATTGCCGTCATATCCGTAACTAAACTCTAATTCTAACCGTTCGTGGGAATTCAGCAATGGGAAAAACGAAAAGGCGGCGGCCGGTCTTTCAGTTCGTTGGCAGGTTGGTTCTTCGAATCTCCTAGCTGACTAGATCGGAATATTTCCCTTGCCTTGGGTCAGTTTTTTGGAAAATAATTGCAAGCGGATATCGCCAACCATATTTTCCTTTGCCGACCTCAGGAAAGGGATTACGGGAGACAGCTTATGGAACCTATTAAAATCATGCCCTGTTTGGACATGAAAGATGGCCGAGTAGTGAAAGGTATTAATTTTATTAACTTGCGGGATGCGGGAGATCCTGTGGAAAACGCGCGGTTTTATGAACAGGAAGGGGCTGACGAATTGGCAATGTTAGACATTGCTGCCACGGTCGAAAACCGAAAGACTAGATTGGAGTGGGTCAAGAACGTGTCCGCGGTGATCAGCATACCTTTGACCGTGGGTGGAGGTATCGCGACCTTGGAGGATATTGAGTGGGTGCTCCAGGCTGGCGCCAACAAAATTTCCATGAATAGCGCCGCGGTAAAAAACCCCGATCTCGTTAGCCAGGCAGCTAAAGAATATGGTCCAGCCAGAGTGACCATCGCTATTGACGGTAAGAGGGAAAAGGCCATGCCTTCGGGCTTCGAACTGGTGATTGCCGGGGGCACGAAACCTGTGGGCCAGGATGCGGTGGCGTGGGCCAAAGAATGTCAGGAGCGGGGAGCCGGCTCCATATTGCCCACCAGCATGGACGGTGACGGGACCCAGGCTGGATATGATCTGGAATTTACCAAGGCTATTGCAGACGCCGTTTCGGTGCCGGTGATTGCCTCGGGAGGGGCAGGAAAATTGGAGCATTTTTATGAGGCTGTAACCAAAGGCGGCGCTCAAATTTTATTGGCGGCGTCGGTCTTTCACTATCGCATTTTCAGCATCCGACAGGTAAAAGAATACCTTCGGAGCAGGGGTTTGACGGTTATTCTTTAAAGATCACCCCAATAAGCTCGTTCCCAAGCTTTGGCTTGGGAACGAGGCTGTTAATGAAGCCCCGGTAATGCTGCTCATTTGTTAAGCCCAATTTTGTTTTTCATCTCAGCAAGGGGCAGCCGATCTTCAGAGGCCCTTTGCGGAGCTAGTGCAACAGTCGATTTCCCCTCTTCAAACACGGGCGGGGAGACCCCGCCGCTACATGGGTGCTTAAGTGAACAACATTGCGGTTAGCCCTCCCGGCACGGGAATGGTGAGAAGTTAGAAAAAAATTGACTTTTAACAAAATATGTGCTAGAAGATAAAAAAACCAGCCCCTGGCGAACCGGGCGGTTGAGAGAGAAACGCGGGGAATAAAAACCCCAACGTCAACTTGAGAGATGCAACAAGCCGCATCATTTCGGGTAAAGTCTTTCCTCTAAACGGGTGAAGCCATGAAGAAAAAGAATCAGGAAGCCGATGGCCATGAGGTAAAGCAGGACTCCCAAGAAGAGGTCTTGACCAGGCGGAAAGCCATTAAACGCATTGCCGCGATTTTTGCCGGCGCCGCGGTAACCACCAAGGCGTTGGGGCAGACCCCGGCCTTCGGACAGGAACATTTTGCCTACTTGTCCAAGGCTCCCATCTTTCCATACGCCGATTCGGTTTACGCCAGTCGCCAGCCCAGTTACCAAAGATATATATCTTATTATACCAGCTACCGAAGCCATTATACTTCGGTGCCCCCTCCTTATTCCAGTCGTAAGTAAAGCATTACTGGATAAGTTTGACGTCATGCCGTCTAGTTATAATTACTGGTGTTGTGTTCCATAAATAAGGCTATATTCCACAACACCGTGAGCTCACCTAATTTGGCCGTTTTTTGTGGGGCGGTTCGCGAACCGCCCCTACAGTCTTGTCGCCCGCCTCTTTACCATGATCCAGCTGCAGCCGAGGGTAATAAAGTTTTGCCGATGGACTTCTCCTTGCCGGGGCCGGTATGAAAAAACCCAATAGATATAAGCTTCATATTAAGATCCATTTGGAAAGCGCTTCTTTGGCCCAAACGGGGAAAGCTCTGGGGGCGCTGTTCCGAAAACACTTAACCCCCCGGCAAATTGGTTGCACCATCGAGAGGACTAACGATACGGAGGCGTCCCACCAAGCCGAAACGGTTATCCGCAAATTGCTGGGGCGGCCCTCCCCCTGGGATCAGGGGGAAGACAGCCCCCCGGCCAAAGTCGAGACCATTTTCCTGGATGATAAAAAGGTGGGCCAACTGGCCAAACGCTGGGGCAGTGGCGGCATTGCCGAGCATATGGTGGTGGTGCCTCACATCTTCTACATGGCTCTCCTGAAGTGCTTCAGGCGGAACCTGGAATTGAAGGCCTCGGAGATTCTCAGCCAAATTTGCCTCTTTTTTGATTATGCCGTGATTGACCGGGCCCCTGAAATTGTGAAACAGTGCTTTTTCGGGGAGCGGGCCGAAGTGTTGAGGTATGCGCGGAAGATGGGGTTGCCCTTCATCGATCCCGGTCGCCAGTTGTTTTTGGAAAATCTCATATCCCTGGCTTGCTATATGATTCCGGCCCAATGCCTGGTTTTCATGGATGACGATTTCTTTATTAACCACCCGGCCTCCATAGACGCGCTGGTGGACCCCTTGAAGCGCGGCTGGCTTATGTCCGGAAGATATGCCAAACCTATGGACCGGCTTCATACCTCCTTTTTCGCTTTGCGGCCGGAGGCCTTGCGCGATGAGTTGGCGCTCTTCGATGGTGGCGAGAACTATTACGCCGACGAACTAATAGACACGGGGACCATTACTTACCGGGAATTGCTAAATCGCGATAAAGGCGTCTTTATCCTGGGCGAATATTACGATAACGATCTTACTTTCGGCCGCCATTTGATCCACTGCACCACTGAGTTGTGGGTGGATTTCCCCCAAATTTTGATGTTCCACTTTGAGCATGATAAATTTCCCAAGGATATCGGCAAGATGAAGCTGGATATGTCAATCCTGCTGGAAGCCCTGGCCCTGGTGTTCCAGTTGCGGCCCCGGCAGGGAGGCGACTATGAGCCGGTGTTCAATGAAATGAGGATGAAAGCATTTGATGCTCTAGTCCCTTACTTTGAAAAGATTTATAATAATTACCATTGGCTTAAGCGTCATGCTGATTCTTACTGAAGCAAGATAGTGTAATTGTAGAAAAGGTCTCAAGTTCGGGTCCTGCTGCAACAAATCTGATCACTAACTTATCGATAATTAATAATTTTTAACTAAGAACTAAGAACTAAAAACTAAAAACTGCATTATGGCCAACATTCTCCTAACCACCCAATGTAACCGTTCCTGCCCCTATTGCTTTGCCCAACGGGAAATGTCCGGCTCCCCCCGGGACAACCTCCTTTCCTGGGAAAATCTGATCTACATCGCCGACTTTCTCAAGGCCTCGGGGGAACGCCAGGTATCGCTGCTGGGGGGAGAGCCCACTCTTCATCCGGAATGTGTGGATATCATCCTGTATCTGCTGGAGAGAGGCTTCGACGTCACGGTGTTCACCAATGGCATTTTGAGCGCCGCCCGGCTGGAAGAATTCCGACGCCATCTTACGGATATCCCCATCGAGCGGCTCACCTTTACCTGCAACCTCAATGACCCGGTACAGACTCCGGCTTCCCACCAGGAAGCCCGGAAGATTCAGCGGTTTCTTTTTGTTATGGGGCCGTGGACGATGCCGGGTTTCAATATCTATCGCCTCGACTTTACACTGGATTTTTTATTCGACCTCATCAACCGTTTCGGCATGAAGCGCCACCTGCGCCTGGGGGTCTGCCACCCGGTGCTCGGACAACGAAGCGGGTTCATCGGCCCCAGGGATATGGGGCAGGTGGTGGAACGGCTCTATTCCTACCGGCGTCAGTTTGATGCGTTGCGGGTCAAGCCGGGGCTTGATTGCGGCTTTCCCCTCTGTCAGATGCCCGATGAAGTGCTGGGCTGGCTGCACCGCTTCCCGGGGCCGGTGCAATTCGGATGCGGACCGGCAGTGGACATCTCCCCGGATATGAGTGTCTATTATTGCTTCCCCTTAGCCCGATACAAGAGGAAATCGCTCTTTGAATTCGACTCGCTGGGGCAGCTTGAGGATCATTTTCAACTGCTGCGCCATGAGATCAAAGCCGAGCTTCCCGGAATCTATGACGAATGCGACGGCTGTCCGCACCTGGAAAACCGGGTCTGCGAAGGAGGAGGGCTTTGCCACGTTCTGAACCGCTTCATGGACGAAGCTCCCATAAGGATTCCCGAGATCGAAAATGAGCTGGCCCAGAATCGTTTGTCCTCCTAACCGGAGCCTGCTGCGCAGCTTCACCGAACGCACGGTGGCCGTGAGGGTGGCCCATCCCCATCAGGCGGCCCAGGCTGCGGCCCGGGTGTGGGAATCGGGGAACCACCTCTTTTGCGTCATCATCGATTCGTCTTTTTCCCTGGACAAAATTGAATTGGGGGAAGACCTGAAGCACGTCCCTCTGGCCGTGATGGCCCCTTCTTGGGGGAAATTCCGCCATCTGGCCCGGCGTCTGGAACGGCTGCGGGATTTCAATCTCCGGATTTATCTTCCCGGCGATGTCCTTGAAAATCTCGCCGGGCTGCGGATTTTATCGTCGCTGGGGATCCACACCTGTGCGGTTCTGGGAAACGGCCGGATGGATTGGGACGCCCTGACCGACTTGATGACCTATGCCGTGCTGGAGCTGGCTCCCCATGCCTCCATGGAGCCTTTTTCCTTTATCGCCTCCCGCCACGACCCTTTCTCCTACCTGGAGTGGGGCGCCCTTTACTTCGATGACCCCAAGAGCTTTCTGCATCTGGATGCTAAGGGCCGCGTCGCCCTCTCGGCGGCCGAACTCCGGAATAAACAATTTATTGCCTCCAGCCTCAAGGAGATAGGCGAGCCGGCGGAGTTCCCGGCCATCCGGGACCGGCTCCAGTCCTGGAGACAGTTTTTCGTGGACAACCACCCCTGCGCCTCTTGCGGCGGCTGGAAGATTTGCCTGGGGAGATTCGCCGTCGCACTTCCCGAGAACCAGGGGTGTGCCGGGTTTTTCCTGGAGCTGATGGACGTGGCCCGCCAGTATCAGGCCCGGAAGGTTCAGGCCGAGGAGCTTCGGATATGGCAACCGTGATTTTCAAGCCCACCGAGGCCTGCAATGCCCGGTGCATCTATTGCGACGTGGTGCAAAAGAAGCCCCGGGCGCCCGTAACCATGCCCCTGGAAACCCTGGAGCTCTTTTTTTCCCGCATCAATGAATTCTTGCGGGAGAAGCCAGGTGAGGAGATGGAGGTCATTTGGCACGGAGGCGAACCGCTGCTGCTGGGCCCGGACTATTTTTACCAGGCTTTCCATTTCCAGGAAAAACATTGCGCCCAAACCGGCAGCCGCATCCGCCACTCCATTCAGAGCAACCTCACCCTGTTTTCCCGGGAATTTACTGATGTAATGAAAAAGCTGGGAATAACCAGCTTCGGCACCAGTTATGACCCCATCGAGAACCTGCGCGGCCTGGGAAGAAAACGGGATTCCCAGGCTTATAACCGGCGGTTTATGGAAGGCATCCGCCTGGTGGAAGAAGAGGGCTTCGGTTGGGGGATCATTTATGTGGTCACCAAGCTCTCGTTGGCGAAGCCTTTGGAAATATTTCGTTTTCTTTCCAACTTCTCGCCCTCGGGAGCCTTTATGTTCAACCCCGTGCTGCTCTATGGCCGAGAACTGGAGCACCTGAAGGTTACCCCGGAAGAATATGCGGATTTTCTCGGAGCCATCTTTCCGGTCTGGTGGCGCCATCGGAATGAATTTCCCCAGGTGGAGCCGTTTTCTTCTCTGGTGGGCAATCTTTTGGAGGACAGCAGATCCTTGATGTGCTGCGACTCCGGGGCCTGCGCCCATCATCACATTAACCTGTTGGCCGACGGCAGCATGTCCCAATGCGGCCGGTCCGCGGACTGGGGCTTGCTGGACTATGGGTCCATCTTTGACAAGTCTTTTTCAGAGGTCCTGGCCGATCCCCAAAGAGATGTCCTGCTGGAACGCAACACCATTCTGCCCGAGACCAAATGCAAAGGGTGCCGTTTCTGGGATATTTGCCACGGCGGCTGCCCCCTGGATGCCTGGTCCGCGTCAAGGTCCTTTTTGCATAAGAGCGAATGGTGTTACGCCAAAAAGGGGTTTATCGAAAAATATTTCGAACCCCTGGTAAATCCATGCGCCATTGCCGGTGAGGGTTGGATGGCTAAGGAAGACAGTCCCCCGCCGTCAGCTCAACCGAGAAAAAAGGGTCGAACCCGCAAGAGCAAGCCGGCCCCGGAGAAAGAAGAAAGTGGGGATCTGCCGTGGATCAACCCCATCGGCGGATTGGGCGACACCTTGATGATTTCCGGGGTGCTGAAGCAGGTGGTGGAAAAAGATCCCACCCGCCGGTTCAATCTGGTGGCCCGGACCAAATACCGGCCCATGCTGGAAGGTCATCCGGCCATTGCCCATATCGGCCATCCGCCTCCGGGGGCCGGGTTTATCAGCACCAATTACTGGGATCATATGGATTACCGGTCGCCGGGGAGAAGGGCCTTCCAGATTCTTGCCCGGATTTTCGGGTTAAAACCGGTGGAAGAACGGTTATATGTTCCCTGGGAGCTTGAAGACGATCCGGCGTTCCTGGAGCTTTTTCCCTGGAAGTCGCGCAATGTCTTGATCTGCCAAAGCTCAGACTCGCCGCGCAAGCAGATGGGAATAGAAAAATGGGAAGCGCTGGTGGAGATGTTGGCTGGGGACCAGGTCGGCGTCTTTCAAGCAGGGAAAATGCAGGACCGTTACATCCGGGGAGCTTACAGTCTGCTGGGATTAACCACCCCCCGGCAACTCATCAATCTGGTGCGCCATTTTGACGCGGTGGTGACCTCCGACAATTTCATTATGCACGCCGCGCACCTCTGCGGAACGCCGGCCGTGGTCCTCTGGGGCCCCACGGATCACCGGGTCTATGGCTACTCGGGACAGATACACCTGCAATCCCAGGCGGATTGTGAATACCCCGGGGGGTGCCTGGGACCGGAAAACGGGCACTTATATCAAATCATCTGCCCCCAAGGACCGGCGCACTGCCTGAATACCCTGCCGTTGGCAACCATCTACCGTGCCGTCATGGGCCTGTTGGAAAAACCCTAGGCGCTGCTTTTGGGGGAGGGGGTCAGAGGCGCATGGCCCCTGCCCCCTCCCCCAACCCCCC
>VGSW01000109.1 GCA_016874915.1 Deltaproteobacteria bacterium | reverse complement strand
GCGAATGACCGCGTTCATATTTCCGGTCATCCCCAGGTTCCTGGCCTGGCGGATCAACCTGACCCCCCGGCTTCCGTAGGCCTGGACGATTTCCGCAGTGCGGTCGGCGCTCCCGTCGTCGGAGACGATAATCTCCAAATTCGGGTAATCCTGGCGCAGGGCGCTCTCCAGGGTCGCGGCAATAAAGCGCTGGGCGTTGTAGGCGGGAATGCAGATGCTCACCAAGACATCGTTCATGTCGCAAATATTGCCTTAGGTGTTTGTTTGTCGACGTTTATGGTTTGCCTGAATGAGTTTATTGATTGGTTTTTTCGCCGATGGTAATGGTGTCATAGGCGCGTTCAACCGGCCATCCCACTTTCCCCAAGGATAGGTTCAAAGCCCGCCAAATTCTTCCTCTAATAGTTCTCCTCGAATCAAGAGAGCATCCGGGGATATAATTGCGATAATTTGGATACTCCAAAGATTCGAAAACCGACATAATCACATTAAGGCCTGCTTCTTGATACAATGCTTTCATCCCATCAGGAAATATTCGATAGCAATCAACTATTTCATCAGTCGAATGATATGGATAGCTTACCGGATTGATAGTAATTACCAGGCCTCCTTCCGTGCAAATTCTGGCTAATTCCTTAATCCAAACCCAGATCTTCCTCACATGCTCCATCACTTGCCCTGAAAGCACAATATCGTAATAATTGTCTGGAATCGGATAATGATATTCATCAGTTGACGAATAGGTCAGATTTTGATTTTGATATACATCTAAAGTATCCCACAATAAAGAATTATCACCAATTATTGTCTTATACGTAGAAGGGAACCCATCCGGGCCGATCTCAAGCACCCGCAACCCTGGCTTGAAATACTGTTTGGCGTATTTTTCAAAAATTAACTTACTATTTGTATGCATTAGTCTGCCATATAGTTTATTATTGTTTCCTACAAAATATAATAATTCTTCTCGATTTACCGCATAATCGCTTTATAGTCTCATATTTGTCTTTCTGTTGATATTTTATATCATATTGATTATCTTTTATAATATTTATCAGCTCTTGGAAAGTAAAGAATGTTGGATGAGCTTTATCGTGGTATTTATTACTAAATATTTTCTTGCGCCACTTACTAAGGTGTGACAATGTGTTTTCTCTTAATACTAAGAACCCTCCCGGAAGCAATAAATTATAAATATTATTAATTATTTTTTGTGGATTATAAGTATGCTCCAGGACGTTGTCGCAGATTACCAGGTTAAATGCATTAACGGGATTGTCAAACTCCTCCGCCGGCGTTTGAATATAGGTCATATTCTTCTTGTACAGTTCGGAGAAAAACGCCTCTAAATAACCGGGGAGTTTCGGCAAAGCCATCCTCGGCAACGGATCGATGCCGGTGATTTCCCATTTTTCCGCCGGCTCCAATAAAGAGACAACCCCGAGGCAAAGTGGGCCGATGCCGATCTCCAGGGCCCTGCCGATATCCGGGGGCTCTGTTAAAATTTGCGGATAAATTTTCTTTATCTCCGTGAACAGGACATACTTATCACGAATGGCTTCGATGAGTCTGGCGGGTTCGTATCTTTTTTTATCCCAAAAAAGCAGTTCTGACTCTTGGGCCATATGCCATTCATTTATTGATACAGTCTTCATAATTAGTCCTCAGTTTAACAGAATGCTTCAGTAACCGGCCCTTTAGATGTATTCAAGTAGTTTTTTATGAGAGCCAACGTACTGTTAATTGGTTTATATCCAGGGACAAAACGTTCCATAAGGATAATTAATATGAGAAACAGAATTACTCCAATAATTGATAATATCGCCAGGCCAGATAAGAAAAACCACAGAATATGATCAGATAGAAACATTTTGACGGGAATCTCGATAATAGTTGCCAATAGCGCACTGGCTAATAGCGTAGGAAAAATCGCCACCATAATTTCTCTGGCGCTTAATCCACTCTGAGATTGCACCAGGCGCCACCATAAAGGCACTCCCAGCGTCAGGCCGGCGGCATAACCCCAGGCCAGGCCCGCCAGACCAAAGTATTTTGAAAAAGGATAAATGCAGATTAAGACGCCGAGGGCGGAAACGAGATCCACGGCAAACAGGAGCCTCGGCTTGCCTTGGGCCATAAACAGCGGCGCCCCGGTTCGAACCATTGCCTGGATCATGCCCCCCAAGGCCACCCCGGGCACGAGATTCACTACTTCGGCCCATTTAGCCCCTAAGACGAGGGGAAGGATAGGCCCTACCACCACGATCATCAGGGCGGTAAGGGGAAAAATGACCAATGATGAAATTTGCAGGACTTTCAAGAAGGTCTGCTGCAATTTTTCCGCATCATTCTGGATGAGACTGTAGGCCGGAAAGATCGCATTGAAGGACAATTCACCGATCTGACTGGTCGGTAACAGGGCGAAGCGGCTGGCCATCTGGTAGATTCCCAGGGCCGCTACTCCAAACATAATGCCGCTCATGGCATCCGCAGCTCGACTAAAGATGTAAAACATTATGGCGCCGAAAAGTAACCACTGCCCGAATTTAAACAAGTTTATCGCTGATCGCATATCAAACGTAAATCGCGGGAAATAAGGATAAATAACGTAGGAGAGCACCACCCTCACTAGCGTCCCCGCCAGAATACCCCCTACCAAAGCCCAAACGTTCCGGTACCATAAGGCAATAATCACGGCGACCACCAGTTCTACGGTGGAACTCCACGCCTCATATTTGAATAACTTATTGAACTCCAGGCTCTTCGACAGCAAAACCAGCCCGATACTGGCGAAAGCCAATAAAAACTGGATGCCGCCGAAGGCCCGAAGAACCGGAATGGCTTTGGGCTCCTTAAATAGTGCTGCGATCCAGGGACTTAATAAGAACAACACTAAGGCAATGAAAGTCCCGCGGCCCAGGAGGACCCACCAGGCGGTGCTGATATCTCTATCATCGAGGTCCGGTTGCTGAATAAGCGCCGAGGCAAAGCCGGTATGGGTAAAGGTGGCCAGGAACTGGACAGTTAACAGCGCAATGCCCACCAGGCCAAACTCTTCCGGGCCCAGCAGCCGGCCCAGGATGATGGCCTTTAAGAGAAGGAGGGTCTGCTGGTAGCCTTTCCCCAGAACCAGCCAAAAAGTTCCCCTGATGGTTCGGCTACCCAGGTTTTGTACGGAAGTCAATTCATGGCCTATGCTGGTCATATAAGCGTTATGGCGAAATATCCTCGCACCGGACCCCTATCTCAAGCTTTAGTCATCATCAAAGGGCCGCAAGGCAGCAGGATTCTCCGCAGGGAAGTTTTCACCGCAGGTGATTGAAAGCCCCTGGCATAGAGCCAGAGGGCGCAGGCATGATTATCAATGGACGCGGTGGCATCGGAATCGGGAAGAAGAAAGCACTCCCAGTTTGGGACCATGCGCGTGTAGGGCAGGCAGTCGATTTTCTTGAGGGCGTGGAATCGCAGTTCTCTTAAGGCCCGTAGCGGCACCCGAAAAATGGCTTTCATCCACAAGAGGTTGAACAGCGGGAGGCAGAACTTTAGGATTTTTTCCCGAACCCCCAAATCCTCATAATTACGGACTTCCAGGCCCAAAGATCTCCAGGGCGGGACCCGCCATGCCGCCAGGAGGAGCAGTCGCCCGCCCTTCTTCAGGACTCTGCTGATCTCGGTCAGGGCGGTTTCCGGACAGACAAGGTGCTCGAGGACCGTAAAAGACATGACCATGTCAAAGGATTGATCGGCGAACGGGAGGGCTTCCGCCACCCCGCAAACAAAGGGCTTGGTAAGATAGCGGCCCGACTCCCGGCTGATATCGCAACCTATGTAGCCGGGGGCCGCATCTTGCAACTGGCCGCGGCCGCAGCCGACTTCCAACACCCGGGCCTCTTCCCAGCCGATTTGCTCCAGTTGGGATTTCACCTCCGCCCGTCGAATTTCCTGGTCCGCGCCGGTGGCATAAACCTTTTCCCGAAATTGCCCGTCATAGAAATTTTTGGCATTTTGAAATAGTTTTTCCTGCATAGAAATTAATCCGGATAATATCAATTCATTATGGGAAGGCGGCTAATATAAGATCATTATTATGGATGCCCGTGACTAATCAGGGTTTATCGGAATTTCCAAGTTGTTATGGCATCTCATGCCCACTACTAATTCTGATCGCTATTGTAACTCTTGTAGTATCGGGAATAATATCTGTAATAGCCGTAATAACCGCCATAACCCATTTTCCCGCGTTGCACCATATTCAATACCCCTCCCAGTATTCGGGCATTGGCCTTGGTAAGCAATTGGACGGCCAGTTTTCCGGCTTCTCTGGAGGTGGTGTGGTGCTTAAAAACCATCAGGGTTCCGTCCACCAGGGGAGAAATCATGCGCGCGTCCGCAAACCCGACCACTGGCGGGGTGTCAATGATGATATTTTGGAACTCCCTGCTGAGGTCCTTTAACAGGTCGGCGAAATTTTGCGAAGCCAGGAGCGGGATCGGGTTGGGAGGGATGGTCCCCGCGGGCATAAGGAATAAATTGGGGATCTGGGTTTCATGAATGATCTCGGCCAGCGGCGCCCCGCCGCTCAGAAAATTGCTCAATCCAGGCTGGTGCGGCACTTGGAACGACCTGCTGAGAGTGGGTTTCCGCAGGTCGATATCCATCAGCAACACCTTATTATCTCTAACGGCCAGCGACGCCGCCAGGTTGGTCGCGATAGAGGATTTGCCTTCCACAGGATTGGCGCTGCACACCATAATGATTTGCGGGGGCCGGCCCGACATGGAAAGCATCAAAGAGGCCTGGAGGTGGTGGATCGCCTCACTGATCATGGACTTCGGCTGATGAATAATATCCAATTCCACTTCCATATTTTCATTGATGGCGGGCGGCATTTGGGCGGAAAACGGAA
The DNA here is from genome assembly GCA_016874915.1 of Deltaproteobacteria bacterium. Taxonomy (GTDB): domain Bacteria; phylum Desulfobacterota; class Desulfobaccia; order Desulfobaccales; family 0-14-0-80-60-11; genus VGSO01. The sequence continues at coordinate 7,135 of VGSW01000109.1, read as the reverse complement.
TGAGCCCTAACGAAGGAATTCGGTACACTTTTTCCAACTCCGACACGGTCTTGATGGAGGAATCCAGGTGCTCCACCAGAAAGGCGAGGCCCAGGCCCCCCGCCAGGCCGATAAATAGTGCCACAGCCAGGTTTTTGGTTTTATTGGGAAAGAAGGGGAAAAGGGGCAACTCCGCCGCGTCGATGATCGCGGCGTTGCTGGCAACCATGGTGCTGGCCACACTGGCCTCTTTCATCCTGGCCAGCAAGGCTTCGTAAAGTTGCTGGCTGGTGGCCTTGTCTCTTTTCAGGATATTATATTTGACCAGACCGTCTTGCAGCTTGCTTACTCTATTCTTTTGAGATTCGAATGCTTCTTGCAAGAGATTTTCGGTCCGGAAAGCAATTTCATAATCGGCCTTCACCGTGTTCAGAGTGCGCTGCACTTCACTGTTCAACCGGGCGCGCAATTCACCGAGTTTGGCTTTATCTCCTTGCATCAAGGGGTGATTGCTGCCGTAGGTTTTGGCAAGGCTGGAGATTTTCGCTTCTGTGGCAATGGCTTCCTTGCGCAAATCCATGATCAGTGGATTGCCGGTAATTAAGGGCGCATCAACCCCTTTTTCTTTGAGCTGCCGGTATTGGGACTCCTTATTCATTCGATCCGCTTGGGCGGTGGTTAATACTTTGTTCAATTCCACATATTTTTTCACAATTACATTGTCGTCACCTTCGAGCCCCATAAAATCTTCTTTTCGGCCGTAATCCAGAAGTTTCTGTTCGGAAGTCTCCACCTTCCCGGCGAGCTGCAGTAATTGAATCTCCAGCCATTCCCTGATTAAGGAGTAGGATTGGGAGCGGGTTTCCATGCAAAATTTCAGGTATTCTCGGCAAATGGCGTTAGGGACCTGCATCGCCAGGTCTTTATCCGCGGATTTAAAGGAAATATCCACCAGGTAAGAATTTTTTACGGGGGTAATCTCTAATTGGCCGATGAAGGAATCCGCAATGCTTCGTTGGATTTCCTGGGATGATTGCGGCGCACCCTCCGGGAGAGATTGGTATTGGGGATGCTTCATTAAATTCATGGTGTCAATAATCCTGTACGCCACCGCCCGGCTGTTCAACAACTTATATTGAGTTTCATAAAATCTATCCACCGACAGCAGGGCTGACTCAATATCTTTAGAACGCTCGGACGTCACCAGCGCTGATGGATTATCCTGGATAATTTGCAAGGTGGCCGTTCCGCAATAGATGGGGATTCGCGTCATGTTATAGTAAGTAACAATTACCAGCGCCGCCGCCACTACGGAGATAATCCACCACTTGCGCTTTAATATTATACTTATATAATTGCGCAACTGCGCCGAATCGCTGACGTCGTCATATGAAAGTTCAAACTCATTCAATGGTTCGACGCTTTTGTCTTTAGAAATTACAATGTTGGAAGGATAATTGTTTTCCATATATTATAATCCTTGATTAGTTAATATGTTACGGGAATAGTGGCAAATTGGCCGGGGAACAAGTTCCTGAAGTCATAGAAGAGTCTTCTAATGCCACTTTCTGCCACATAAATGATATCGTTTTGTTTTACAAAGGCCTCCGCCTCTCCCTCATTTATCATCCGGTTAAGATTATATTTGAGGTCGATGCGTTGCCCGTTATCATCAAAGCGCACCACGGTTACATTGTTTGAGGCCAGGATGAGGTCAAGGCCCCCGGCCAGGGCAATGGCCTGAGCCACGGTCAATTTCTCTTTGACCGGCACGTTTCCGGGCTTTTTCACCGCCCCCAGGACATATGCATTTTGAACAAACGGTGCATGGATGACGTCGCCATTTTTTATGGGGAGGTTCAAGGCCATGTCTCCAGCCATCAGCAACCGGCGCAGGTCGATGACGATGGTTTCCGCGCCGGGGGAAAAGGATTGCGCTGCCGCCACCTTCAAAGCCTTGGCCCGTTCCGGGGCGCTTTGCGCTCGAATCACATGAATCACGTCACTGGCCTTATCGTTCAGGCCCCCGGCTTGACCAATTACCTCTAAGAGGGTGCGGGGGCCGATAATTTCATAAGCCCCCGGTTTGGCTATGGCCCCGGAAACCACCACGCGCTGGTGACGGTACTCCTTGACCAACACCTTTATCTGCGGGTTGGTGAACAATTTTCCTTCCTTGTACAAATTAAACAACCGCGTCTCAATCTCCCGGGGAGACAGGCCGGCCACTTGCACCTCTCCCACCAGAGCCATGGTGATTTTTCCCTGGCCATTGACCCGAACCTCCCCGGTCAGGTCATCCTGCCCATGGAAAGATATTACCAGCAAATCTTCGGGCCCCACTTCATAATCACGGTAATTCATCAAGGTGACCCGTCCTAGTTGGGTCAGGAGCTGTTCTTGAAGCTTGCTTTGTTTAGCCTCGGTTTGAACCTGGGAAACCATGGGCTCGGGAGGGGCTTGCCTGGAGGGGCCGGCACACGCGCTTACCAACATCAACGCGAAAATTATGGCGCCCCACCCATATGGCCTTAACTGGGAATATCTCCCTAATCTGAGAAATAAAGTTTTCATGATGTCCTTGTTCTAGGTTAGAATTTCAGATTATACACATACCTAAGATGTGTCCGTCCCCAATTGGCGTCTCGAATCTCTTCTCACAGGTTTGTGAAAGCCATGCACCCGAACCAAGGCCTGGGTCAGCCATCCAACATGATTTCCCTTGGGCTGCGATGTTAAAAATGAAACGCGATGTTTATAAAACTGGACCTTTGGGGCAGATGTTCTAAACGAATCGAGGATTACAGACTCCGGATACCGCTTTTCCCAAAAAACATGGGGGTTGGCAATACCAGGCTTCGCAAGCATAGCTTTTTACGGAAGCCCATAAGCCGCGCAAACTCTCCTTAGATGGGTAACCCCCCCGGGGACGTCGTTTGAAATGGCGCTCCCCCTAACTTTCCCCTTTGCGGGAGCAATATTTCCCATATTAGGATAAATTATCATATGAGGTTTAAAAAACCTATAACTATCGCGAATTATCCTATCGAAAACTATCCTGCAAATTCTATTCCTAACCAGGTCTCATCGATGATTAAGGCTTGGCCAAAGCAATTTGATGATTGGCAAGAGGCAGTCGCCCTCATCCAATGCTTTTGGCCCCTGCTGCTGGCCGACAACCTCCATAATGCACCCAAGGTGGAAGTCGCCCTCGCCCAATTAGATCCCCCAACCCTGGAACGACTGCGCCGCCAGCGGCTAACCCCGTTGCTCTTCCGGCAGGTGATGCGCCAGGGATTGGAAAAACATCTTGAGCCATCGCTACTGGAAGAGTTGCGAAATGACTACCTCATGGCCCTACGGGCCACCGCCTCGGAAGATCAGGAAGTTTTCCGCGTGATTCAAGCCCTGAACGCCGCCGGGATAGAGAGTATCCTCCTCAAGGGGGCGGACCTGCGGATGCGGTTGTATGGGGAATCAGCCGTCCGGCCCATGGGCGACCTGGACCTGCTGATTTCTGGGGAACATGTTGCCCGGGTTAAGTCGATTCTGGAGGGATTGGGCCTTGCCCTCCAGTCCCAGTGCGCCGATCCCCGCCCTGGATTTCGAGAGCTTTTTAGAAATGAATTACACTTTAATCCACCTCCCGGCGGCTCCTTACTGGTAGATCTCCATTGGCGCCTGAGCGGCGTGGATAATTTTTATACCCTGCCATTCCCGCGGCTGGAGCGGATGGCCGTCCCCTGGAGTTGTCATGGTCAACCGGTTAAAGTTCTCTGTCCGGAACATGCCTTCATTCATCTGGCCCTGCATACCTTGGGGGAGTTCCACGGGGCCGTGCAGATCATCGACCTGTGCCTGGCCCTGCATACCCTGCCCCTGCATTGGCCCACCCTCAAGGAGGAATTGCTCCGCTTCCAGTGCCAGGCGCCGGTTTATCTTGTGCTCCGGGAGCTGGCGCACTGGTTCCCCCACATAATACCTGGAGCAATTCTTAACGATCTATCCGGGTATCGCCCATCCTGGGCCGAAAGGCTGGTATTAAATCGCTCCCTCGGTTATTTAACTTCTCATTTTGCGGCCCTGTACCGCCATCGTCGCCTGCGAGATCGGCTCTTTTATGTCTCCGCCTTGCTATGGCCCCAGACCGATTATCTGGTGGCGGTCTATGGGGAGCCGGACCGAACCCGGTTCATCCGGCAGTTCCTCAGAACTCTTTTCTTCTCGGCCAAAAGCTGGGATCCGCGTTAAAATATTTTGACTAACCAACTGATATATTGATGGAGACTCAGCAGTGTCCGGTTAAGTTTTTGCAAATGCCTTCAGAGATGAGCCTCTTGCAAAATTCATTTTGAGGCTGCGATTTTCCTATGTTGCTTAAAGAAATATCCGGTAGCACATCGCGGCCTTTTGCCGCAACCAAATGATATTATTTCTCGCCAAGGCGCAAAGGGCGCCAAGGAAAAATGCAGGGTGGGCACTGCCCACAATTTCCTTTCCTAAATCAGTAGGTTAACAACGAATTCTTGTTGAAAAAACCAGAAACTCGGATTCAGTAGCACAGGCTTTCCAGCCTGTGCCGGCGCAGGCTGAAGCCTGCGGCGACCTAATTTTGCAAGAGGCTCTACCGTTTTCGGTTTTCGGTCTTCGGTTTTCGGTTAAAATAAATAAGATTTATCAATAAGTTACAGGTTGAGTTTGTTGCACCTGAAAGCGGACACGGTATAAAAGGGGAAAAGGGGAAGCCTCTAGCAAAATTACCGGCAATTATGTAGCCGCAGGCTTCAGCCTGCGCCGACACAGGCTGGAAAGCCTGTGCCACCGGGTATTTCTTTGAGCAACTGAAAAAATTGCCGCCTCAAATGAATCTTGCAAGAGGCTCAAGCGGCTTGATTATATAAAGGGTAAAAACCAAAACGTGCGGAATCCATTGGTTTTTTAACCTTTTATACTTGATTCCCTTTCAAATGCAACAAATACAATTTGTAACTTATTGGTATTCCAGGATTTCCTAACCGAAAACCGAAAACCGAAAACGGTTTTAACCTTTCCCCTCTTCCCCTTTCCGCCCTACTGCAAGAGGTGGATTCCCTGCCAGTCCTCCTGCGGGGGATTCTTTAGCAAGGCCCGGCAGCGCCTCAAGTAAAGGCGGGAGGCCCCGTCCTCAGGATTCACTTCCAGCACCTGCTGAAAATTCTGGGCGGCCCGGTCCCAGCGGCGCTGGCGGTAGTCCATCAGGCCCTGGGCAAACAACCGGAATTCCTCCGGCAGCCCCTCTGGGGAAAGGTAACCCCGCAATTCGTAAATAATCGCCGGTTTGGTTTTCCCCCGGACCAGGATATGGTCCAGTTCCCGGAGCAGGAAACCCTCCCCCGCCAGGCCCCGGGTGGCCTCGCTGAGGAGAATGTCGCTGCCGTAAGTCTTATTGGCCTTCTCCAGCCGGAAGGCCAGGTTCACGGCATCCCCCATGACCGTGTAATTGAAGCGCTCCCGGGACCCCACGTTGCCGGCCACCACCCGGCCGGTGTGGATGCCGATGCGCAGGCTCATGGCGGGAAGTCCCCGGCCTTTCCAGCTTTCTTTAAGATGCCGGAAAGCCTCCTGCATCTCCAGGGCCGCCCGGCAAGCCCGGCGGGCGTGATCCCGGATGGGAAGGGGCGCGCCCCAGAAGCACATGACCGCATCGCCGATATACTTGTCCACCGTTCCCTTGCGGGCCAGGATGACCTGGGTCAGGGTGTCGAAGTATTCCTCCAGCAAATCGATCAGGTCCCCCGGCGCCATTTCCTCGGACAGGGCGGTGAAGCCGGCCATATCGGCAAAAAGCACCGTGACCTCGGTTTCCTCGCCCCCCAATCGCAGTTGCTGGGGGCGGGCCGCAATTACTTCCACCACCGCGGGTGACACGTACCGCCCGAAAGCCTGGCGGAGCCAGCGCTTCTCCCGAACTTCTTTCAAGAAAAATTCCAGTACATGTCCCGCATAAACCAGGCTCAGCCCCAGGCAGAGGAGCACGGGGGGGACCCAGAAATTTTTCCGCAGGAACAGATAGAGGGACAGCCCCAAGATCACGCCCAGGATTCCTCCCAGGACCGCCAGGCCCCATAAAGGCCTGAGCCGGACCACCAGGAAGCCCAACGCCAAAATCAGGGAGAAGCACAGGGCCAATTGGCCGGTCCAGGGCAGTTCCACCCCCCAGTTGCCCGCCAACAGGGTGGCCAGGATGTGGCCTTGCAGTTCAATGCCGGGCATGGCCTGCCGGGTGCCGGCGAAAAACGGGGTGAAAAAGACGTCGGCCTTGACCCGGGGATCAATGGTGGTGCCCAGCACCCGGCCGATAAGAACGATGCGGTTGTAGATCCTTTCTGCCGGGAAAGGCTTGTCAGGGTCCAGGATTTGATAGTAGGAGACGGTTTCAAAGCTGCCGGGAGGACCGAGGAAGTGGATCAAAACCGGGAAATCTTCCGGAACCACCCCCTGGGGGCGCACGCTGTGAAACACCTGGGAAGGCATGGTTTCCAGACCTCCCAGGCGGGTCCGGAAACGCCGCACCACGCCGTCGGCATCCGGGGTGACCATAAACAGGGCCGTGGAAAAGGCCGGTTTAGAAAAAATCTCCAAAGGCTCCACCAGGATCTGCCGGGAAGACCGGGGGTCTTCAATGGTTTCAATGGCCTGGGCCACGATGACGTTGCCCGCCTGTTGGATGGCCGCGGCCAGGTCGCAGTCGTCTTCCTGGGTGGTGGGTTCCGCGAACAAAACGTCAAAGACGATGAGGCAGGCCCCGGCCTGGGCCAGCTTCCGGATTAGTTGGGCATGGAGTCGGCGGGGCCAGGGCCAGGGCCGGCGCAGTTCCTGGAATGAAGCTTCGTCAATGCCCACGATGAGAATCTCGGGGGGAAGGGGCGCGGGTGGACGCAGGCGGTAGCAGAGGTCCAGGGCCTGGTTTTCCAGGGCCTGACCCAGGGGCAGCAAACTCAAGGGAACAATGACGGCCAGGGCCGCCACCCCCAGCAGTATGGCTCGCACCCCGGTTCTAGTGAAGAACTTGATAAGAGAGGGCAAATTTGAATATAATCCTCTAGTTCATGGGAAAATCGGGATCCGTCACCCCCCATCCAATACGTCCGCGGCCCAGGAGGATTGGGGGAAATCC
>VGSW01000108.1 GCA_016874915.1 Deltaproteobacteria bacterium | reverse complement strand
ACCTTACCAACCCGGACCGCCCCGACTTTAAGCCCCAGAAATGCCGGACTTTGCACGACATCACCCGCTTCGCCCACGAAATGGCGGTGAAAGAGATGTTCGCCTTTGATAAACAGCCGGCCTCTGCCCAGTTCTTCATCAAGCGGCTGAAGGCTTCGGTGCCCCTGGAGTGGTGGGTTCTGAACCTGGAAGACGGCTTCAAAGAGGATGTTTCGGGCCCGGCGGTGGAGTTGGAGAACATCGCCTGCCAACCCATGCTGGCCCTGTGGCAGGGGATTACCGCGGTGCCCTGGGAAGGGCCGCCCCCGGTGGACGCCCGGGGATTTCTGTCCATTGTCATGGGCGCGGCCACGGACCCCAATCTGGCCGCGGCCGGGGGCACCATCTTCGGCAACCAGAACTACTTCATGATTTCCCGGGATTTCTGCAATCTCACCTCCCGCCTGGGATTCCACTTTTCCACGGTGGAGGCCCTGGTGGGAAACAAGCCCTACGAGAATTACCTGCGCTTCGCGTTCAAGGGCGGAGCCGCGGACTATCCCCGCCGGGTGCTGCGGGCCAGGTTTGTGGCCGACTTTCTCCAACGATACCACATCCTGGTAGAAGTCAAGGAAGACGCCCTCTTTGCCCGGCTGGAAGGCGAAGCGCAGGACTTTATGCTCTCCCGCCTGCGTCTTTTAGGCTACCTCACCATCCATACCCGCCAACTGGACATGGTCATGCTCAACGACGCCGACGTGGAATATTACCGGGAGAAAATCAGCCGGGATTTGGAGAAGTTGGCGGAGCAGTAAATCTGAGCTTATCTGCGTCCATCGGCGGTTTAAAAATTAACCGCAGATGAACGCAGATGGCAGCAGATTAGCGAAGGATAATTTCCTGGCGGTCGCCCCGAGCTTCGTTGATTATTACCAGTTTGCCCTGATCCACCCCTAGAAGCTGGTCATTGGCGTTCAGCAGTTCTATGCCATAAATGGTGCCGTCCGGAGCCATGTCCACATTAAGTTCTTCGCTCACCCGGATAGTCTCCACCTGGGCGGTTTTTTCATGTAACCTGATATAGGCGATATTGTACCGGGTGTCATAAGTGAGTTTCATAGGAATTTATGCTCCTGATTAAAAAAATCTAGCAATTACGGTAATTACCAGCCAGCCATTTTCTTCCACTGCATATGCTTCTACTTGCTTGTTGGCGTAACGGCGGCCCCGCCACTCCTGATTAAAAGCAAAGTTGCGCCTAAAGCCGGTTCGCCCAAATTTGGCCGAAAACTTTTCCCCTTCTCTAACAGTATTAAAAATCTCCTCCTCACTAACGCCCCTTTCTGCCAGACGGTCACGAGCGTGGGGATGGAGTCTGATATTCAATTTTTGCCTTTAACGTGAATAGAAACTTTAAAATCCTAATTTCAAATATATATATCATCTGTGTTTATCTGTGTCCATCCGTGGTTTAAATATTTAACCGCAGATGAACGCCTGAACGCCGCTTTTATTCCGTCGGCCTGACCCCGTCCCAACACTTCAGACACAGGTGGTCTTGGGGCATTCCCAGCGCCTCCACAAAGGCCTCCAGGCTGTTGTACTTCACCGAGTCCGCGCCGATACGGGCCGCCACCCAGTTCTCCAGCCGCCGCAGTTCCTCCATGGAGGCGATGTCTCCCCGATTCAGGTACTGCCGGGCCAGGAGCTCTTCGTAGCTCCGGGTGGAGATGCCGAAATCGCAAGGGTACATGAGCGGCGGACAGGCCACCCGCACGTGCACTTCTCGGGCCCCAGCATTTTTCAGGTCATGGACCTTGTGCATGATCTGGGTGCCCCGGACGATGGAGTCGTCGCAGAGCACGATGCGCCGGCCCGCGGCCGCGTGGTTGAGCACCGAGAGCTTACGCTTGGCCATGTTCTCCCGGGCCACCTGGGTGGCCTGGGTGTAGCTGCGGTCGGCGTAGCGGTTGTACAGGAAGACCTCCTGGTAGTTGAGCCCGGAGCGCATGTGGTAGCCGATGGCGTGGCCGATGCCGGACATGGGCACCGGGGCCACCAGGTCCGCGGCAGGGCCGCCTTCGGCCGCGTCCCGCCGGGCCAGTTGGCCGCCCAGGTTGTTACGGGCCTCCATGACCCAGAGGCCGTCGATGAGGGAATCGATGCTGGCCGTATAAGCCCATTCAAAGGCGCAATGAGCCCGGCGGGGCGACGGGAGCTGGGCCAGGGTGGTGAATCCCTCTCCATTGACGAGCAGGATCTCTCCCGGGCGCACGTCCCGCACCACCTCCAGGTCCAGGTTCTGAAGCGCCCGGGATTCGGAGCTAACCGCAAACCTTCCTTTACCCCGGCCCAACACCAAAGGACGGAAACCATAGACGTCCCGGGCCGCGTAAACCCCGTCCCGGCTGAGAATCACCAGGGAGTAGGCCCCCTTGACCTTCTCCGCCAGGACGCTCAAGCCCGCCACGGGGTCCCCGGCCTCCAGAAAAATCTTGGAGATGACCTCCACGTTGTAGCCCCGCCAGAAGGCCTTGCCCCGGCCCATCATCTCCGCCATCAGGGCTTCGGCGTTGATGATGTTGCCGCTGAAGGCCACCGCGATTTCTCCCAGGCTGGATTGCCAGCGCACCGGTTGGCGCTCCTTGAGGCTCACGTGGCCGATACCTGAGCGGCCGGAGAGCCGCTCCAGGTCCTGGTCGGTGAAGCTGGCCAGGACCTTGCCGTGGTGGGTCACCTGGTTGACGTGGCCGTCAAAAGTGGCGATGCCGCAGTACTCCTGGCCCCGGTGCTGGAGGAAGTCTATCCCTTGAAAAATCTCATAAGCGCAAGGCTGGTCGGCGTACAGGCCGAAAACGCCGCAGTTGTCCCGGACGGATTTCATAAAAACTCCTATCCACAGATTACCCAGATGGGCACAGATTACTTAATGCCTGCATGATAGCTCTGCAGCGACCGGACTCCAGGGGCGGCGCGCCGGGCCGCGGCAATGCCCCGGGCTGCGGCCAGGGCCCCGGCCAGGGTGGTGATATACGGAATCCTGTACTTGATGGCGTTTTTCCGGATGTAAGAGTCGTCGTATTTGCTCAGCTTGCCGCTGGGGGTGTTGATAATCAGGTGGATTTCTTTGTTGATCATCACATCCACGATGTTGGGCCGGCCTTCATGGACCTTGAGAACATGGTCCGAAGGGATCCCCTGCTCCGCCAGAAATTTGTTGGTTCCTTGGGTGGCCTTGATCCGGAAGCCCAGGCGGTGGAATTCCCGGGCCACCTCCAGGACCGCAGGGCGGTCCGCTTCCGAGACGGTAATGAGCACCGCGCCCTCCCGGGGCAGGGTCTGGTTGGCCGCTTCCTGGGCCTTGTAAAAAGCCAGACCGAAAGAGTCGGCCATGCCCAGGACTTCGCCGGTGGAGCGCATTTCCGGCCCCAGCAGGGGGTCCACTTCGGGAAACATGTTGAAGGGGAAGACGGCTTCTTTGACCCCGAAGTGGGGGATATTTTGGGGCTTAAGGTCCAGATCGGCGAGCTTTTTCCCCAGCATGATCTGGGTGGCCAGCCGGGCCATGGGAATGGCGCAGACCTTGGACACCAGGGGCACGGTCCGGGAGGCCCGGGGATTGGCCTCCAAAACGTAAACCGTGTCCTGGTGAATGGCGTACTGGATGTTCATCAGACCCACCACCCCTAACTCCACCGCGATCTTGCGGGTGTAATCCACGATGGTGTCCAGGTGCTTCCGGGGGATGCTGATGGGCGGGATGACGCAGGCGGAATCGCCGGAGTGGATGCCGGCCAGTTCGATGTGCTCCATGACCGCGGGGACAAAGGCATCGGACCCGTCGGCAATGGCGTCGGCCTCGGCTTCAATGGCGTCTTCCAGGAATTTGTCAATGAGCAAGGGCCGGTCGGGGCTGACTTCCACCGCCGCGGCCACGTAGTGCCGGAGCATCCACTCGTCGTGGATCACTTCCATGGCCCGACCTCCCAGGACGTAGGAAGGCCGCACCATCAGAGGGTAGCCGATGCGCCTAGCTACTTCCAGGGCTTCCTCGATGGAGCCGGCCATGCCCGACTCGGGCTGGGGGATGCCCAGCTTGCGCATCATGTGGCGGAAGCGGTCCCGGTCCTCGGCCAGGTCGATGATGTCAGGAGTGGTGCCTAATATTTTGACCCCCGCGGCGGCCAGCTCCCCGGCGATGTTCAAAGGCGTCTGGCCGCCGAATTGGACGATGACTCCCTGGGGCTTTTCCTTCTCATAGATGCTCAGCACGTCTTCCACCGTCAGGGGTTCAAAGTAAAGCTTGTCCGAGGTGTCATAGTCCGTGGACACGGTCTCGGGATTGCAGTTGACCATGATGGACTCGTAACCTTCGTCCCGGATGGCGAAGGCGGCGTGGACGCAGCAGTAATCGAACTCGATGCCCTGGCCGATGCGGTTGGGACCGCCGCCCAGGACCATGATTTTGGGCCGGTCGCTCACCGTGACGGAATCCGGGGCGTTATAGGTGGAGTAATAATAGGCGGCGTTCTCCACCCCGCTCACCGGCACCGCTTCCCAGGCCTGGCTCAAACCCAAGGCCAGGCGCCGGGCCCGGATTTCCGGTTCGGGCAGATCCAGAAGCTGGGCCAGGTAGCGGTCGGCAAAGCCGTCTTTTTTGGCCCGGATGAACAAATCATCCGGCAGCTCCCGCCCCTGCTCCCGATACTTCAGAATTTCCTCCTCCAACTCCACCAGCTCCTTCATCTGTTCAATGAACCAGGGTTTGATGTGGGTCTTGTCATACAGCGCCGGCACCGAAGCGCCTTTCCGCAACGCCTCGTACATGATGAACTGGCGCTCGCTGGACGCCTCAAAGAGCAGGTCCAGCAACTCATCCAGGGGCTTCTGGTGAAAATCTTTGGCGAAGCCCAGGCCGTAGCGCCCGATCTCCAGGGAGCGGATGGACTTCTGGAAGGACTCCTTGTAGGTCTTGCCCAGGCTCATTACTTCGCCCACGGCCTTCATCTGGGTGCCGATCCGGTCTTGGGCCCCGGGGAACTTTTCAAAGGCCCAACGGGCGAACTTCACCACTACGTAGTCCCCCCAGGGGGTGTATTTTTCCAGGGTTCCTTCCCGCCAGTAGGGGATTTCGTCCAGGGTCAGGCCCCCGGCCAGGAGCGAGGAGACGAACGCGATGGGGAAGCCGGTGGCCTTGGAGGCCAGGGCCGAGGAGCGGGAGGTGCGGGGGTTGATCTCGATGACCACCACCCGGCCCGTCTTGGGGTCATGGGCGAACTGGATGTTGGTGCCCCCTATGACCCGGATGGCTTCCACGATGTCATAGGAATATTTCTGCAAACGGGCCTGGAGCTCCGGGTCGATGGTGAGCATGGGCGCGGTGCAGTAGGAATCGCCGGTGTGCACCCCCATGGCGTCCACGTTTTCGATGAAACACACTGTGATCATCTGGTTTTTGGCGTCCCGGACCACCTCCAGTTCCAGTTCTTCCCAGCCCAGGACCGATTCTTCAATGAGCACCTGGCCCACCAGGCTGGCGGACAGACCCCGGGCCGCGACGGTGCGCAGGTCCTCCAGGTTGTACACGTGGCCGCCGCCCCAACCCCCCAGGGTGTAAGCCGGGCGCACCACCACCGGGTAGCCCAAATCCGCGGCGATGCGCTCCGCTTCTTCCACGCTCCGGGCGATCTCGCTCCGGGGCATCTCCAATCCCAGGCGGTTCATGGTCTCCTTGAAGGCCAACCGGTCTTCCCCCCGGGTGATGGCGTCCACTTCCACCCCGATGACCCGAACGCCGTATTCCTCCAACGCCCCGGAACGGGCCAGCTCCGAGGAAAGATTGAGCCCCGTCTGGCCCCCCAGGTTGGGGAGCAGGGCGTCGGGCCGCTCCTGCTTGACGATCTCCACCATGGTCTGGAGGTTCAAAGGCTCGATGTAAGTGACGTCGGCCATTTCCGGGTCGGTCATGATAGTGGCGGGGTTGGAATTGACCAGGAGGATTTCGTAACCCAGCTTACGCAATGCTTTGCAGGCCTGGGTGCCAGAGTAGTCGAATTCACAGGCCTGGCCGATGATGATGGGACCGGACCCGATGATCATTACCTTGCGGATGTCTTCCCGGCGGGGCATGAGTGCTCCTTTAAGTTTTGCTTATTTTAACTTTATATTTTATCAGTTTAATTGAAACGTCGGCTTTGGGGAATATAGGAAAAGTGGCAAGGCGGTGTCAAGGCCAATCTGATCCGGGTTTATCAACGATTATTGCCGATAACTTAACCGCCGATGGACGTGAATAAACGCCCATAAACCCTGAAATCGCCGCTCATTTTCAGGCCCTTCCCTATTGACCTTTTCCCTTATCCACCCCAGTATATTTGATAAATTGGGGGAATCCACCCAGGAGGTAGAAATGACCATATCAAGACGCCTTTATTCCAACTGGCTGCCGGCGGCTCTAATTATCGCGGCAGTCATAACTTTCACAGCCGGCGGCGCCTTCGCCGCCAAGGGGATGCCTATGGTCAAATTGGAAACCAGCAAGGGGGAGATCGTCCTGGAACTCTACCCGGATAAGGCCCCGGCCACGGTGGCCAATTTTCTCCAGTACGTCAAAGACGGCTTTTTCAACGGCGCCATCTTCCACCGGGTGATCAACGGCTTCATGATCCAGGGGGGCGGGTTCGACGTCCAGATGAACCAAAAGCCCACCCGGGGACCCATCCAGAACGAGGCGGACAACGGCCTGGCCAACGACGCTTACACCATCGCCATGGCCCGCACCCCGGACCCCCACTCGGCCACGGCCCAATTTTTCATCAACGTGGCCGACAACCGCCCTCTCAACCACACGTCCAAAACCGACGAGGGCTGGGGCTACGCGGTCTTCGGCAAGGTGCTGAAGGGAAAGGAAGTGGTGGACAAGATTAAGGCCGTGGCCACCACCACCAAGGGCATGTTCCAGGACGTGCCGGTGGAGCCGGTAATCATACTCAAGGTGTCGGTGGTGGAAGAAGGGAAGAACTAGCTACCATTAGGTAGTCAGCCGTCAGCAGCCAGAATAGGAACCCTGTCTCTTCCTGACTGCTGGCGGCTGGCGGTAAACTGTCCCTGGCCCCCGCATCGATGAGTTGATGATGGTTTTTTGCTAAAGTTATTTTTTCTGGATTACGATAACTAATCCAAGTGGAAGTAATTTTTTGCTTGACAATCATATATATTGTGGCATACTGGACCAGTAATAACAAGATATAGATAATTGGAGAAGAAATGCCTAATGGGTCAATAAATTCCCCTTTTAGATATGCCGGGGGGAAATTTTATGCCAGAAAATTAATCTTAAGCCATATTCATCCTCATTCCTGCTATATAGAGCCTTTTGCCGGTGGCGGTTCCATTTTTTTTGCAAAAAAGAAGGCTCCTGAAAATATCCTAAATGATCTTGATGAGGAATTGATGAATGTTTATCGGGTGATCAGGGATGAACCTGAAGAGTTAATCAAATTCCTGGAAGGGAAACCCGCAAAAAAAGAATTACATAATTATTACAAGAATGAATTTAAGCCAAGCAATTATTTAGAGAGAGCAGGGCGCTGGTATTTTTTAAACCGAATCTCCTTTAGTGGCATTATGAATATGCAAAACTGCTATTGGGGATATGGGGATAAGTTTTCTATGCGTCCTGAGAATTGGCCCAATAATGTTCTAAGGGCTTCAAAGAAGCTTCAAGGAGTAAACCTATCTTGCGATGATTTTGAAAAAATCATAGATAATGCGCCTGATGGGGCTTTCTTATTTGTAGATCCACCATATTTCAACGCCGACCAAGACAAATTTTATAGTTGCATTTTCACGAAGGAAGATCATTATCGCTTAAATGATACCTTATATAGAAACAAAGAACGATTGATATTTTTACTGACTTATGACAATATCAAGGAATTAATAGATATATATCATTGGGTAACTGAAATTCATGAAAAAGAATGGAATTATTGCATCAACCGCACAGACGACCAAAAGAATGGCTTAAAAAGGAAGGGGGAGCGTTATAAAGGCAGAGAACTTTTTATTTTGAATTACAGATCAAACAACCTTCAAAAAAGATTAATTTGAATTTCTCATCGTCGCTTCATTCTCCTAACAATTTCCAGCATTTTTGATTCTATTTGGCCTATTGGTAGCCAATGAGGATCGTTTTCTAACAGGACATAAGGCGTCCTCGGAATGAACCCCTCAACAGCTATTTCACTGGGAAGGACAAATCTCCAATCATTATTTATAGCTTTTAAGAGCCCCTCCATATCACCAACCTTATAATAATCAAATAAAATTCTCAAAAGCTCTTCGTCTTGAATTAATTCAAGGTCAGGGCCAATAGTTTTTCCTTTGATTATTGAATTGCTGGGATTCGTTATAACAATATCAAAGGTATCAACTGCATATCTATCATTGGATGAACCAGATAAGGATATATTACTACGACTCCGATGACATTTAACCTTGAAATGAGGAACCTTATAATTCTTTGTTTTCTTACCGCTATTCATTGAATCTCTGACAGATGGTTTCGCTTCAACCTTCAAAATAATACCTGTTCTTCTATGAGTTACCCCAATATCAACATCAGGCATATTGGGCTGAGGATTAAGGTTTAATTTTTGGACAATCCATTCACTTGGAGTTAAATGCTTTTGTAATAACAAATATATTTCATACTCCATCCCTTTGCCACGCATCATTGGATTGACTTTCTGGTCTTCCACAATATCGAAAAAGT
The DNA here is from genome assembly GCA_016874915.1 of Deltaproteobacteria bacterium. GTDB lineage: Bacteria > Desulfobacterota > Desulfobaccia > Desulfobaccales > 0-14-0-80-60-11 > VGSO01. Next base: position 3,337 of record VGSW01000108.1, on the reverse strand, counting down.
ACTCAATTGGGATGGAATATTTTTTACAATATTCTACAACCTTCCCTCCCAACACTCTATTTTCATCATCTTTTATTAAGTTATTCAATTCTATTGATCCTTTGATTAATAAAAATTATAAGAAAACTTAATCAACTCTAATCCTTGTAAAAATCCTTGTCAATAGAAATCAACCATTCTCAAATTAGAGCGTTTAGCCAATAAAGGGGTGACCAAGCAGCCTCCCTTTGCCTCTCCCCCATATCATCTCAATAAAGCAAATACCTGGCGCGGACGCGGCGGAAGGCGTCCAGGGCGGGCTGCCATCTCCGGCAAATGTCTCGGGGGTCGTCGCCTTCCTTGACGGCCTGAAGGACCTCCTGGGAGCCTATCATGCTTAAGGTGCGGTCAATCTGAAATTTTCCCGGATAGAGGCGGTAAAGGGCCGCGGCCAGCTCGATGCCTAAGGCCGGGCCATCCAGGGCCGCCCGGTCCACCAGGCGCAGACGGACCCCCTCGCACTTCTGGCCCCGGAAGCGGTTGGCTGCAGGAGTGCAGCTGACCGGCTCAAATTCCACCCCGGCGATCTTCCGCCCCCGCAAATACCGGGCCAGCCGTTCTCCGGAAATCCAGGGAGCCCCCACCACTTCGAAGGGCGTGGCCGTTCCCCGCCCCACGCTCACGTTGGCGGCCTCCACCAGGCCCACGCCGGTATAAAGGATGGCCTGGGCCAGGGACCGGAGGTTGGGGGACGGATTGATCCAGGGGAGCCCGGTCTCATCGTAGAATGCCTCCCGCCGGTAGCCTTCCATGCGCACCACCTGCAATCTGACACCCATCTCATTTTCCCGGTTGAAGAGTTGGGCCAGCTCCCCGGGGGTCATGCCGTAGCGCACCGGCAAAGGGAAATACCCGATGAAGGATTTCAAATCAGGGGCCAACACCGGTCCCTGCACCATGGACGCGGTGACGGGGTCGGGCCGGTCCAGCACATAGAAGTCCAGGCCCGCGGCCGCCGCGGCCTCCATACAATAGGCCATGGTGGTGATGTAGGTGTAGAAGCGGACGCCCACATCCTGGATGTCGTACACCAAGGCGTCCAGCCCCTTAAGCATCTGGGGGGTGGGCCGTTTGACCTCGCCGTAGAGACTGTAAACCGGCAGCCCGGTAGCCGGGTCCTTCCCCGAGGCCACCTTTTCATCTAGATTGCCGGACAGCCCGTGCTCCGGGCTGAAAATAGCCCGCACCTGGACGCCGGGGGCCTGGCGCAGGATGGCCACCGTGGACCGCCCCCCGGCGTCCCGCCCCGTGTGATTGGTGATCACCCCGATGGTTTTGCCTTTAATGGATGAGAAACCGGACGCGGCCAGAACTTCGATTCCCGACCGAACCCGGTCCGGGACGTCGGCCTGGCCGTGGCCCCCCATGAGCAGGGGGAGAGGTTGGTTGAGGGGAGGGCTGGGGTATTCGGAGTTTCCGGTTTTCGGTCTTCGGTCTTCGGTCTTCGGGTCTGACCACCGAGCACTGGCCACTGACCACTGTTTTGCTAGCGCCCCTGGCCCCTTCCCCCAATTTAACGCCGCGGCCACCGCGGCCGCGGTCCTGGCCCGAAGCGCCTTGACCTGCCCTTTGCCGTCGGGATGAAGGCGGCTGGTGAGGATGATGAGGAAGGTCTTAGAACGGGGGTCCAGCCACATTGAAGTGCCGGTATAGCCGGTATGTCCGAAGGAGCCTGCCGGAAAAGCGGCGTTGAAGTCCTTGCTGTAGGGGGAGCGGATATCCCATCCCAGGCCCCGACGGGTGGCGTTTCCCGGCAGGCCGTACGGTTTGGTCATGGCGGCCACCGCCTGGGGGCTGAGGAGGCGCGGCCCCCGGCTCCCGCCGCCGTCCAGGAGCATCTGGGCGAAGACGGCCAGGTCGTCCGCGGTGGAGAAGACCCCGGCGTGCCCGGCCACCCCGCCCATGCGAAACGCGGTGGGGTCCTGGACCTGGCCGCAGCGCAGCTCGCCACCCTGCCGGTCGCAGGGCGCGATGCGGGTCTGCCAGGCGGGGGGCGGCTTAAAGCAGGTGTGCCGCATTCCCAACGGCTTAAAGATCTCCTGGGCCGCGTAAGCGTCCAGGGTCCGCCCCGACACCCGGCGCACCATCTCCCCCAACACGATGAAATTGGCGTCACTGTAACGGAATTGAGTCCCCGGGGGGTTGACCGGCTTATCCATGGCAATGGCCGTAAGCGCCCCGTAGTAGCCGGACCAGCTTACCTTCGAGTTCACTTCGGCCCGCAGGCCCGAGGTGTGGGTCAGGAGCTGGCGGAGAGTGATGCGGCTTTTGCCGTTTTGGCCGAATTCCGGCCAATATTTGGCCGCGGGCTCATCCAGGCGCAGGCGGCCCTGATCCGCAAGTTGCATAATGGCCGTGGTGGTGGCCACCACCTTGGTGAGGGACGCGATATCGAAGACGGTGTTTGGGGTCAGACCCTCAGGCCGAGGCTCCAGGGCCCGGAGGCCGAAGGCCTTGCGATAAACGGTCTGCCCCTGATGGCCCACCAGGATGACCGCCCCGGGGATATGCCCCGCGGCCACTTCCTGTCTGACTATCCCATCAATCCGGCCGAAGCGGTAGTCCTCCACCACCGGCAGACCCGCGGGCGCTTCGGCCTCCGGCGCGGGCAGGGTAACCGGCGGCGGCTCTATACGAACCGTAGGCGGCGACACCGGCGCGCAGCCTGATAGACAGCAAAAGATGACCCAGAGGATGATTATATTAATCGTGGTTGGGGACCTGCCGAAGGTCATTTGGTGCATCTTTGATTGTTGTCTTAGGTAATTTTTGACCAGCCGATGGAGATGACAAGTTAACTTCCAGGATTACTGCAGCATTGGCTTGGAATGGCTTTTTATGTTTGATTGCTGCACCGTTGCATGTTCAATAGTCATACTTACCAGATTGCCGTTTTGATCCAAATCAATGTAGAGGTTCTCCGTGATTTCTCTCGTTTCCACCACCGGCGCCGTGGAGAACTCAATCAATGCCGTATCCGTATCCGGGAAATATCGAATTCTCATGTTTCTTCCTCCCTAAAGCCTCGATCAAAGAAGACGTTATGGACAGTTTCATCATCTTCCAAAAGTATGACTCTTAGATACTTTCCAGCCTCATTAATAAAACTCCATTTCCTTATTCTGCCAATCTCCTTGAACCTGGGTTCTTAAAGGATATTTAATGGTTGAGAGTATCCATTCTTCCCTGATAATTGCCGTGTCCGGACGATGTTTGATAAAGAGAAAGTAGGGCGTGCATTTCATAAGCGCATTGTATCATGTTTATGGCGCTAACGGCAGGAATATCATCCAGGCGT
>VGSW01000107.1 GCA_016874915.1 Deltaproteobacteria bacterium | reverse complement strand
GGAATTCGTCCACCGAGATCATGAGGAGTCACCTGGTTTTTCAATCCACAGATTTCGCTGATTATCCCAGATTAAGGAACTGCCTGGTCGGTTAAATTTTAAAGCGCCAACAACCCCCACAGCCCCGCGCCGCTCAAGTAAAGCAGGGCTGCGGTGGACGCGGCCATGAGCAGGGAAACCCCGTAAAGCAGAAAAACGGCCCGCTCATAGTCCGCGTCCTCCAGGTCCCTGTCGCCCTCGCCCATATAGGGCTTTTCCACGATTTCCCCGAAATAAACCGCGGGGCCGCCCAGCCGCACTCCCAAAGCTCCGGCCACCGCGGCCATAGGCCACCCGGCGTTGGGGCTTTTCAATTTCCCGGCGTCCCGGCGGGCGGCGCGCCAGGCTCCGTCGGGGCTCAAGCCCCCCAAGGGAGCCACCGCCGCCACCAGCACCGCGGTAAGCCGGGCCGGGAGATAATTGATCAGGTCGTCGGCCCGGGCTGCGGCCCAGCCGAAATAACGGTAGCGGTCATTGAGGTAGCCCGCCATGGAATCCATGGTGCTGGCCGTCTTGTACCCGGCCATACCTGGAATCCCCAGGGCCAATCCATAAAAAATGGGAGCCACCACCCCGTCTCCCAGGTTCTCCGCCACCGTCTCCAGCACCGCCCGGCGCACTTCCTGGGGGTTAAGGCGCCCCGTCTCCCGGCTCACCAGCATGGAGAGGCGCTGTCTGGCTTCTTCTAGGTCATTTTGCCTCAGGGCCTCCATGACCCCGCGGCTCTCCAGGTGGAGGGACCGGGTGGCCAGGCAGGCATATACCAGGTAGGCAGCGACGACAATTCCCAACGGCGCGGGAAGAAAAGGCAGGACGGCTACTACCGCCGTTACAGGCAGAATGACGGTCCCCATAACGAAGAGCCAGTAAAGGCAGCCGGCCCACACTCGGTTGCGGTACCACATTTCTTCCCAAAACTGGCAGACCCGGCCCATGAGGCGGATGGGATGGGGCCAATGGTGCGGGTCCCCCAATAGCAGGTCCAGAAGGTAACCCAGGAGGAAGGGAATGGCCAGGGACATTTATACAGTTTTCAGTTTTCGGTTAAATAAAATGAGGCATTTGAAAAGGTGATATGCTATTATCTGCCCGGCCGACAAGCCCACAAGGCTCTCAATAATTGTTCATTTTCCTCCCGACGCCGCACCGCCACCCGGATAAATCTTTCATCCAGGCTCCGGAAATTGGAGGCGTCCCGGATGAGAATGCGGTGTTTAAGGAGGGCCTGACGCAGCCGGGAGGCAAGCCAACCCGAACCGGTGAGTTTTGCCAAAAGATAATTCACTTTGCCCGCAAATACTTTCAGGCCGGGAAGGCGGCTCATTTCTGCCAGTAAAAAATCCCGCTCCCGGGCCACCTCCTCCCGGCTCCTGTCCATGAACTCCTGGTCCGCAAGGCAGGCCAACCCCACGGCCTGGGCCACGACGTTCACCGACCAGGGCTCCTGGGCTTCGGCCAGTGTGGCAGTGAGCCCCGGTTTCGCCATCAGATATCCCAACCGCAGGCCCGGAATGCCGAAGAACTTGGTGAAAGACCGCAGAATGATCAGGCGGGGGAAATTACCAAGACTGGCCTTGAGAGAAGCGTCTTCCACAAAGTCGATGAATGCCTCGTCCAGGACCATATATGAACCCGAGGCAGCCAAGGCTTCCACCAGGGGCAACAGCTCCCCCGGCGTAAGCAGCGCCCCGCTGGGACTGGCGGGATTGGCCAGAAACACCAGGTCCGCGCCCCCCAGGTCCGGCGGCCGACGCAGGGTGAAGGAATCTTCTTCCGCGGTGGGGTGAAAGACCACGGGGGCCTGATACATCCGGCAGGCCGCCTCATACTCGCTGAAGGCCGGGGTCACGATCAAGGCCCGGCGAGGGCGCAAAGCCCGCACCACCAGATAGATAAGCTCGGTGGAGCCGTTGCCCGCCAGGATCTCATCCGGGGACAAACCGTGATACGCCGCCAGGGCCTCCTTGAGATCCTGGCATTGCCGGTCGGGATAGTGGGTCATCACTTCCCAGGCTTCCGCAGCCGCGACCTCGGCCCCCGGGGGATACCCCAGGGGGTTGATGTTGGCGGAAAAATCCACCAAGTCCGCGGCCTTGATCCCCAAAGCCCGGGCTACTTCATAGACATTACCCCCATGAGGGGCAACGGTGTCTGGCAAGCTGAAATCCTCTCTCATTATTTTAATACCGGGAGCAAAGGTTAAAAGGGAAAAGGGTATAAGGTTTCTTCCTTTTCCCCTCTTAACCTTTTACCCTTTTACCCTTTTAGCCTTTTATCATCCCCCAGATCTTCTCCACGTCCACATGGTTCCGGAAGGTATCCGCCAGGCGGTCCAGTTGGGTCTCCACGAAGTCCCGGTAAGACCAGGGCGGCGTCGGGCCTTCGGCGGCCTGGCCTTTCCTGACCCTGATTCGGGCCAAAAGGTCCCGGCGGAAGCCGTCGTTGTCGAAGAGGCCATGGAGGTAGGTGCCCCAAACATTTCCCCCCTCATCCACCCAGCCGTCGGGCGTTTCCACGGGCTGGCCGTTCTGGCTGACGATAATGAAGGCCGGCCGCCCCGGACCCTGGGCGGTTGTGACCCCCATGTGGATTTCGTAGGCTCGAATCTTTTCCTCGCTTTTGGGCGCCACGGCCTCCACCTGGGTGGTAGTCTTTTCTCCCGCCAGAGTGGTGGCCACCGGCAGCAGCCCCAACCCCGGGGCGCTTCCCGGAGGTCCTTCCACCCCCAAGGGATCACGGACCTCGTCTCCCAGTATTTGGAACCCTCCGCAGATGCCGATAAGTTCGCGGCCCCGCCGGGCGTATTCCCCAATCCGGTCGGACCAGCCGGTGTGGTTGAGATAATTGAGGTCATTGATGGTATTTTTAGTGCCGGGAATAATCAACAGGTCCAGGTTGTCCAGGGAGTCCAGGGGAGACAGATAAATCAGCGCCACCCCCGGCTCCTGTTCCAGGGGGTCGAAGTCGGTGTAATTGGAGATGTGGGGCAATCGAACCACTCCCACGCGCAGGCAGCCGTCCTCTCCGCCCCCCGGGGAGCACATCTTGCGGCTCAGGGCCACGCTGTCCTCTTCCGGCAGGGCCAGGTCGCTTAAGTAAGGAAGCACGCCCAGAACGGGCCGGCCGGTGCGCTTTTCAATGATCTTGACCCCGTCGTCGAACAACGCCGCATCGCCCCGGAACTTGTTGATAATAAAGCCGGAGAGCAGCCGCCGCTGCCACCTAGTCAGCAGATGCCAGGTACCCACGGTGGAGGCGAAAATTCCGCCCCGGTCGATGTCCGCCACCAGGAGCGTCGCGGCTTCGGCCTTCCGGGCCATGTTGAAGTTCACCAGATCATTTTTCTGCAGATTGAGCTCCACCGCGCTCCCCGCGCCTTCCAGGACGATGAGCTCATACTGCTCCTGCAGGCGGCGGAAGCTCTCCATTACTTTCCGCACCAGCCGGGGCTTATGGCGGTAATACTCCCGGGCCGGGAAGTTGCCGTAAACTTTGCCGTGGACAATGACCTGGGACCCCACCTCGCTGCTGGGCTTGAGCAGGATGGGGTTCATGTCCACGTGGGGCGCCAGTCCCGCGGCCTGGGACTGCACCACCTGGGCCCGGCCCATCTCCCCCCCCTCCGGGGTGATGAAGCTGTTTAAGGCCATGTTCTGGGCCTTAAAGGGCGCCACCCACACCCCCGCCTGGCGGAAGACGCGGCACAGCGCGGCCACCACCATGGATTTCCCCACGTCGGAGCCGGAACCGAGGATCATTAAGGGGCGATATTTCATGTCAATTGCCTGTTAGCGGTTACCAGTCACCAGTAACCAGTGACCAGTCATCAGTAATCAGTATCCAAAAAAACTTACTGGCCACTGATTACTGATTACTGATCACTGATCCATACTTACCCAGATACCCCCGGGGGGTGATCATATATGGGCCGTAAACGTAGGTCTGGGAGTTGCCCACGATGATGATGGTCTGCATGTCAACCTCATGGGTCAGCATTTTTCCCAGTGTGGTTACAACCACTTCCTGCCCTTCCCGCATGGCCCGGCGCACCACGCCCACCGGGGTTTCCGGGGTAAAATGCTTGAGCAGCAGATCCCGCACTGCCGCCAGCTGCCAGTTGCGCCGCTTGCTCTGGGGGTTGTAAAGGACGATGACAAAATCCCCTTGGGCCGCCAGTTCCACCCTACGGGTGATGGTCTCCCAGGGGGTGAGCAGATCGCTCAGGGACACCGCCACGAAGTCATGCATCAGGGGCGCGCCCAAAAGCGCCGCGGCCGCGGCCAGGGCCGGGATTCCCGGAATCACTTCCAGGTGGAAGTCCACTTCATTTCCGGCCTCAGGCGGGCCCACCTTTAGCCGGCGGGCCGCGCAGATTTCCAACACCAGCCCGGCCATGCCGTAAATTCCGGCGTCCCCCCCGGAGACCAGGGCCACCCGGCGGCCTTTTAAGGCCAGGTCCACCGCGGCCCGGCAGCGCTCCATCTCCGCTTTCATGCCGGTGGCCACCACTTCCTGCCCCTGAAGCAGGGGCCGGATCAGGTCCACGTAGGTGCGGTAGCCCGCCACCACCTGGGCCGCGTTTAAGGCCGCCCGGGCCTGGGGCGCAATGTATTCCGGAAAGCCCGGCCCGGTGCTCACCACCGTCAGGCGGCCCGGGCCACGGCCAGAGTCACGTTGGCTGATTTGCATTTGGTCACGATTAAAGGGCCTCCCGCGGCCTTCATCGCCGCGGCCTCGCACACGCTGGCCACTCCAAGGTGGCGGGCCGCGGCCGGCGAAGGATTGGGGGCCTCAATATTTTTAAGGGAATCGGCGCTGAACCACAGCAGGTCCACCCCCAGTTCCCGGGCCGCGGCCTTAAGGCCCGGCGCGTCCTTCCTGGCCTCAATGGTGGCCAGGGCTTTTAATGACCGCAAAGATAAGCCTTCTCTTTTAAAAATTTGCCGCAGGAAGTTCAATACTTCCTCTGCGGGCGTCCCCTGGTGGCAGCCCAGGCCCGCCACCAGGACCCGGGGCCGGAGGCGCAGCCATGCCGGGGGCCAGTTGGTTTCTTTGTATCCCACGTAAACTCCGGGCCCGGGGACACCAAGGGCCGCGGCCAGGTCCCTCTCCCTCGCGAACAAGCCCGGATGTTGTTGAAGAGCCTCAGTCAGGCAGCCCTCCTGGTCCACCAAACGCACCGGCTCTCCCTCCAGCAGGGCCATGTGAATATCCCGGACCGCGTCCAGGTTCTCCATCACCAGCCCCAGACGGGGGGCCAGGACGTCCAGAGCGGGAAGGTCGTTTACGTCGGTGGCGGTGGTGATCACCGCTTGCCCGCCCAGAATTAGGGCCACCCGCCGGGCCAGGTCGTTGGCCCCGCCCAGGTGCCCGGAAAGGAGGCTTACCGCAAACTTCCCGGCTTCGTCCACCACCACCACCAGGGGGTCGGTTCCCTTGCTTTGTAAATAAGGGGCAATGCCCCGGACCACGATGCCCGCGGCCATGATGCAGACCAGGGGGTGTTGGTGGAAAAATGCCTCTTGAAAGACTTCCGCCACCCGGTCAAAGGGGGCTTCTTCCGGGCGATTTTGGGCAAACCGCCGGGGCAGGCGGCAGATGGCGTTACCCAGCCCTTCCCGCAGACGCCGGGCCAAGGCCGCGCCTTTGGGGGTCAAGGCGGCAATGATAATTGACTGTTCCATTCCTAAATAGCTTTTTGAATGGGCAAGCCAGCGGCTGGCCTATTTAAGGCACAGGCGAGACGCCTGGGCCACCATTTTCAATTCAGGGGTGGAAGCTAATTTGCATATTGAAGCGCCAAGCCTCGAACTTTGAATCTGAAACCTGACAGCTTACTGGTCGCTGATCACTGGTCACTGGTCACTGGTTACTGGTTATTGGTTACTGATCACTGATCACTGATTACTACTCACTGCTCACTCCTCACTTCCTCGAAACCCGTGGGTAAAATCGGGATCGTACAGCTTCGACCGCGTCCCCGGCCCTTCTCCCGCGAGGGTGGGGCCTACCAGGATCAGGGCCTGGCGCTTGATTCCCGCCCGGCGCACTTCATCCGCAATGGTGGCCAGGGTGCCCCGGAGAATCTGCTGGTCCGGCCAGCTCACCCGGTAGGCCACCACCGCCGGGGTTTGGGGGCCGTAAGCCTTGGCCAGAACTGAGGCCACCTCCTCCACCAGGTGGACGCTCAGGTAAATGGCCATGGTGGCCCCATGTTTGGCCAGTTTCACCAGGGACTCGGCCTCGGGGACCGGGGTGCGTCCCGGCGCCCGGGTGAGGATCACCGTCTGAGTCACCTCGGGGAGGGTCAGTTCCCGGGCCAGAGCCGCGGCCGCAGCAAAGGCCGCGGTGACCCCCGGGATAACCTGGTATGGGACCTCCGCGTTATCCAGTTCCGTAAACTGCTCCTGGATGGCCCCAAACAGGGCCGGATCGCCGGAGTGAAGGCGCACCACCCGTTTGCCCGCCCGTTGGGCCGACGCCATACGGCTCACTATTTCTTCCAGGTTCAGGGCTGCGGTATCCACCTTCTCTGCGTCAGCCCCGGCATATTCCAGCATCGCGGGGGACACTAAAGACCCGGCGTACAGGATCAGGTCGGCCCGGGCCAGGGCCTTCTGGCCCTTCACCGTGATGAGTTCCGGGTCCCCCGGCCCCGCGCCCACGAAAATTATGGGATGTGATGACAAAAACTGAGACCTCTGAATTAAGAAGTTCAAAGTTCAAGGTTTAAGGTTCAAGGTTCAAGGTTCAAGATATGCCTCTCCCCAACGTGCTAAACCGCCAAACCGCCAACCCGCTAAACCGCCAACCCGCCGCTCACCAGCCACACCGGGTTAAGGGCCTGAAGATAGCCCCTGCCGGCCAAGGGCCGGTCCCGGCTCACCTGGAGCTGCACCACTTCCATCTCCCAGCCGCGGCTTTTCAGCCAGTTCCGGGCCCGCTCCAGGGTTTCCAACAGCGTAGCGGCGATCACCACCCGCCCGCGGGGCCGGAGACGGCGGCCCGCTTCCTCCAAAATTGCTTCCAGCCGGGCGCCCCCACCCCCCACAAAGACCCGGTCCGGGTCCGGCAGCCCCGCCAGGGCCTCCGGGGCCTCCGCTTCCAACACTTCCAGATTATCCACCGCGAATTTATCCCGGTTCTCCCGGATCATCGCGGCCCGAGCCGGGTCCCGTTCCACCGCGTAGACCCGGCCGCGGCCCAGGAGCAGGGTGGCCTCCAGACCTACGGAGCCGGAGCCGGCGCCCACATCCCAAAGTATAAGACCCGGCTGAAGCCGCAGTTTGGCCAGGGCCGCGGCCCGAACTTCCGCCTTGGTGATCATCCCGGCGTCATGAGCCAGGTCCTCTTCGGGCATCCCCAGGGTCAAAACCCCGGACGCGGGTGGAGAAACTTCCTTTAAAATGACCACCACGTTCAAAGGGGAAAACTGCCGCGCCGCGGTTTCGTCAACCTGAAGCCAGGTGACCCGTTCGTCCTCCTGCCCCAGATTTTCCAGGACGCACAGGCGGGCCTTCCCCAGCCCCCGGTCCAACAGGAACCGGGCCACCGCCTCCGGCGGGTGGGCCGGGTCGGTGTAAACTATGACTTTGCCCGCTCCGGGCAGGGCCGCGGCCAGGGCCTCCCAGCCCCGGCCGTGGAGGCTCGCCACCTTGGCGTCATGCCAGGCCAGTTTCAGTCGGGCACAGGCCGCCTGCACCGCGGTGACGTTGGGGTGGATGACCACCCGTTCCGGTCCCAGGACTTGAGCCGCCAGGGTCCCGATGCCGTAATAGTTGGGGTCGCCGGAAGCAAGGATCACCACCTGCCTGGTTTCAGCCAGGGGCGCCAGGGCCTTCAGGGTTTCTTCGGGGTTTTTCCCCAGAACCACCTTTTCCCCAGGGTGGTCCGAGAAATAGTCCAGATGCCGCCGCCCTCCTACCAGCACCCGGGCCTCCCGGATAATCCCGAGGGCCTTGGGGGTAAGGTCGTCCGGCCCCATCCCTAAGCCCACCACGTGCACCGGCATCATGGTGTCATCCTCCCGAAGATTCCCCTTGCCACAAGACCTGGCCGGCGGGGTCAAGAATGACGGCCTCCAACTTTAGGCCAGGCCCCGCCCAGGTCCGCAAGTGGGCCAACATGACTTCTCCCACCCGGGCTACTACCGCTCCCGCCCCGGCCGTGAGCAGCACTTCCAAAGCCTGCCGGGCGGTGTTGGCCTCGGCCGCGGCCCCGGCCAGTTCCTGACTGCCGGTGATTTCTGCCGTCCAGCGCCCCAGCAGTCCCAGATCCACCGGGCCTTTGGAGGCGTGGGTGTTCCTCAATCCCTGGGCCATTTTCAGGGCCTTGCCGAAAAAGGCCGCCACCGTTACCCGGCGGAAGCGAAATCTCCCGGCCTGACCCAAAACATAACCCACATAATCCCCCATCTGGACAAAGGCTTCTTCGGGCAAAGACGGCAGCAGACGCCGGGCGCAATCCTCGCTTTCCCGCCCCGGGGTTAAAACCACATGCTCAATGCCTTCGGCCCGGGCCACTTTGAGAGCCGCATGGATGGTGGCCCGGTAGGCCCCGTGGGAAAAGGGCTTCACCAGTCCGGTAGTCCCCAGGATGGAGATGCCTCCCAGAATCCCCAGACGAGGGTTTAAGGTTTGCCGGGCCAATTCTTCCCCTCGGGGCACGAAGATTTCCACCCCCAGCCGTAGGGGCGCGGCGGATGCAAACTGCTCCCAGATTTCTTTCAAGGTCTGCCGGAGCATGCGCCGGGGGACCGGGTTAATGGCCGGCTCCCCCACGGCCACCGGCAAACCCGGCTTGGTCACCCGGCCCACGCCTTCGCCCCCCAGGAGGCGCAGCTCCTCGCCCCCGCCGCGGCTGTTGAGCCGCCATACCCGGGCGCCGATCTCGGCCCCGTGGGTGACGTCGGGGTCATCCCCCCCGTCCTTGACCACCACCCCCTTCCCTACCCCGGCCCTGGGCCTGGCGTGGCGGCTGATGGGGACCGCCAGCCTCTGGCCCCCGGGAAGGGGAATTTCTATCATTTGCGGACAGCCATGCCCCAAAAGCTCATAAAGCGCCGCCGCGGCCGCCGCGGCGGCAGCCGTGCCGGTGGAAAAACCCCAGCGGAGTTTTTTGGGTTCAGTTTTCATAAGCGTTGGCGAACCAGGTAACTTGCCAGCTATTTACTCGTTCCCAAGCTACTGCTTCGAAAAGTTGTTGTTGGGGGAGGGCCAGGGAGCGTTGCTCCCTGGCCCTCCTTCCAAAATATCTTTTCATCCTTTATGGGTGAGCCAACGGCTCATGTTCAACTGCTTGGCAAAAGTAATTTTAATGCAACAAATGACTTCCCCAAATCCAATAAGGAATAATCACCGCGATCAAGCTGAGGATACGCAAACTCTGACTCATAACCAACAATTCCATCCCCAGGCCCGGAGAAAAAATCCCGGCATGGGACGGCAACTGGTGCCGCAAAGCGCGGATAGGGGTGGCCACCATGGTCCCCAGCATCAGGGCCACCACCGTCTGCGGCACCGTCAAGGCCCCGGCGTCCATCAGCGCCCCGGCTGCGGCCATGCCGGAGGCGAATTCCGCCGCCACACTGAAAATCACCACGCTGGCCGCCTCCACCGGCAGGAAACCCAGAGCCACCCAACGGGCCGCGGCTTCCCGCAGCCAGAGAAAAACGCCCTTTTCCGTCACCAGGAAGATGAGCACATATATGGGAATGGTGTACAACACCACCCGGGGAAACCGCTTGCGGAACCGGGGCCAAAGTTCTCGCAGCCACCCTTGTCCGGGGGCCGGCGCCTGAGGCGGCGCCACCCCGGGGCCTACCCCCGGAGCCGGCAGCCGCAGCCGGCTGTAAGCCAATAAAACCGCGCTGCGCAACACCGCCGCCACCAGCCCCAATCCCAGATAAATCAACCCCGCCTGGCGGGTCAGGGGCAGAATGATAAAAAAGGTGGTGGGAAGATGCAGCAGATAAACGGGCAGCCCGGTGTTGATAAGATAAGTGCAAACTAATTCCCGACGGCTGAGTTTTCCCTCCTGATAGAGAGTCATGAGCATGGTGTTGGCCAGGATACCGGAAAAAAACGCCGCGGTGAAGGCCGCGCCGCACTCGGCTTTGAGATGCCCCCAGCGCAACACCGGGCTGGCCCAGGCCCCCAGCCGGGAAGACCAGTTCAGGGACTCCAGCACCTGGCCGATGAGGAGACCGATCCCCATATAGAACAACAGGCGCAGAAGCGGCCATCCCAGACCCCGGGAAAGCTTCTGGGAGGTAAGCCCCGGGACCGTCAGCAGTTCATAGGCCAGGAACACCGCCACGCCGGCCAGGATAACGGCCCCCAAGGCCCAGCCTCCGGGTTTTCGGTTTTCGGTTTTCGGTTTTCGGTTTTTTGTTTGAGCTTCCATGGCTATTCGCATATTTATTCGAATTATTGAAGGTCCATTACCTTCCCTTTTATCTTAGATCTTCTGAAGATGAAGGCAGCAAGCTTATGATTTTTGACCGAAGACCGAAGACCGAAAACCGAAGACCGCTTTTACGCCTTGCCATTCTTCTTAATGATTATCATGGACAGATACGGCATTTTCTGCCCTTTTAGAGCGCTTAAATCTTTCTCCACCATCTCCCCGTTGAGGCCGCAGAGGCGCACATAGGTGGCCCGGTCCATGAGGTCCAACTCCTCCAGGGTCTGGCAGATGTCGTCGAAGTGGCGGTAAGTTTTGAGCATTACGATATTTTCCGCGGTCTGAGCCACCTGCCGCAGCTTGGCCCCACCCATGGCCCCGGACACCAGGTAGCAGGATTCCTCCCCCTCGGCCAGCGGGGTGTTGAGCACGGCCGCGGCGGCGTTAAAGGAAGTGATGCCCGGGATAGTCACCACCTCCACCCCCGGGTGCAAACCCTTGATGGTTCTGAGGAGATACCCGTAAGTGGAGTAGGTCAGGGGGTCGCCCAGGGTGATGAAGGCTGCGTCCTCCCCGGCCAGCAGCGCCTGGAGCACCCGCCGGGCATTGGCCTCCCAGGCTTCCTTAAGAATCTCCGCGTCCTTGGTCATGGGAAAGGCCAGGGGGGTGATTTTCGCCCCGTCCAGGTGGCGCTGCACGATGTTCAAAGCCAGGCTGTAGCTGTTTTTGGAGGAGCAGGCCGCAAAGATCTGAGGGACCCGCTGCAGGACCCGCAGAGCCTTGAGAGTAATCAGGTCCGGGTCTCCCGGCCCTACGCCCACGCCGTACAGGGTGCCGATTTTCTCGCCCATAATCAGATCTCCAGGGCCGTGATGGCCAGGGCATTGATCACCGCGGCGGCCACTGCCGAGCCGCCTTTGGGGCCCGCCGCGGTGATGTAAGGGATATCCTGATGAAGCAGAGCCTCTTTGGCTTCCGCGGCCCCGACAAGACCCACCGGCAGTCCCACGATTAGGGCCGGCGGGGCCGCGCCTTCCTTGATCAATTCCAGAAGCCGAAACAGGGCCGTGGGCGCGTTGCCGATGGCGGCGATACCTCCAGCCAGAAGAGGCGCGGCCCGCTCCATGGCCGCGGCGGCCCGGGTGATGCCCCGGGTGTGGGCTTCTTGGGCTACCATGGGCTCATCTATGAAACAGAGCCCGTCCACTCCCAACCTCTCCAGCCGCTTTCTTATCCCCGCCAAGAGCATGCGGGTGTCGGTGACCACGGTCCGGCCGGCCCGCAGAGACGCTCCCCCCGCGGCCACCGCCTTATAGTGGACCCGGGCGATATTCAGATAGTCAAAGTCCGCGGTGGTGTGGATCATGCGCCGCACCACCGCCCAGACCTCCGGGGCCAGGCCGTGGGCCCCCGCCTGGGCCTCGATGCGGCGGAAGCTTTCCGCCTCAATCTCCCGGGGCTGCCGGGGCAGTTGGGTCATGGGTCCTCCTGTGGTTATTGGGGGAGGGGGCTAAGGGCGCCCGCCCTTACCCCCTTCCCCCAAACCCCACCCCCAATCTCATAAGGGGGCATTAGTTGGGCGGGATAAGGTGGAGCCGGCGGCTCCACCTTATCCCGCCCCCCTTACAGGGGGTTGGGAGGGGAGTTTGAGGGGAGGG
>VGSW01000106.1 GCA_016874915.1 Deltaproteobacteria bacterium | reverse complement strand
CACCCGGTTCGGCCAGGGGTATGAGGAAGCCGATTATACCGCGGGCCAGGTGAATACCTTCCGTTTCACTTACGCCAACGGCGATTATTATACGGGCAAGGTTTACGCCGAAGGGAATTCCGGGCTTTACTACCAGGGCTACACCAAGACCGTAACTGATGAAAACGGGCAGAAGGGGATTTATGAGATTACCGAGGTGGCCGCGGGCACGCCCAAGGACGCCAAAAAATACGGCAAAGTCTTCGTCACCGACTACTACGACGCGGAAAGCGGCAAGCACTACACGCCCCTGAACAGCAGCAAGCCCTTGGGCAGCATGTACCTGGGCAGCGAAACGGGCTACCTTTTCAAGAAGGGCCCGTCCTACCTACGTTTCGGGGCTAAGGACGGCGTATTCTGGGAGGCGGACATCGCCGCCTTGTACAACTTTTCCTTTTATTATAGCAACGGCGACTACTACCAGGGCACGGTGTATGCCCTGATGGGCGCCTATTCCCTGGGCAAAGTAAACCTCCAAGATCAAGACGGCATGCAGGGGTATTATGAGATCACCGGGGTCAAGGAACTGGGCGCCACTTCCAAGGCCCTGGGTCAGGTCTATGTCAGTTCCTATTACGATGCGGAATCCGGCAAACCCTACCAGCCCCTGAGCAAAAATAAAGCCGCGGGAATTAACTACCTGGGGAGCGAATTCGACTACATCGTGAAAAAGAATGTTCCTTCGTATTACTTCGGCGGGGGATTTTACCAGGCGAATGCCAATTAGCTGACCTGGGAAAATCCAGTTTAAGGGATAGCCAGTCAATTATAGGTATTTCGCAGAGGTCTCGACTTGGTATTAATGCTCTCATTAATATCTTTATTGTTTTTAACCGGAAACTGAAAACTGAAAACCGAAAACGGGTATTATTCATCCTCTATTTCCAACCACTTCCTGCAAAGCTTTAATCAACCCTTCTATCTTATAAGGTTTGGCTATTACTCCGCTAAATCCGAATTCTTTATAATTAGCCATTACCGGGTCATCAGAATAACCGCTGGAAACAATGGCTTTTATCCGGGGGTCGATGGACCGCAGTTGTTTTATGGTTTCCTTGCCCCCGAGGCCGCCCCGGATGGTTAAATCCAAAATAACGGCCACAATGGGGTCATTTGAGGCGTAGGCCTGTTTGTACAGCTCCACGGCTTCAAACCCGTCCCGGGCATAGACCGGTTCAAACCCGGCCGAAGTAATCATAATTCCTACGACTTCCCTGACCACGGCTTCGTCATCCATGATCAGGATTTTCCCTGAACCCTGCACCTGCATGGCCGGTTCTTCCTTGGGGGCCGCAAGTTTTGCTTCCCTGGCCGGGAGATATATATGGAAAGTGGTGCCCACGCCCATTTCTGATTCCACGGAAACATGCCCTTGGTGGTTTTTGATAATGGAATAAACGCTGGCCAGTCCCAACCCGGTATTTTTGGCCTTGGTGCTGAAATAAGGATCGAAGATCTTATGCAAATATCGGGGAGGGATGCCGATCCCCTCATCGGTAATGGTGATTTTGACGTATCTTCCCTGGGGCAAAGGCAGATCGGTTTTTCCCTGAATGAGAAAATTTTCCGCCTGGATTTTAATGATTCCTCCTTCGGGCATGGCTTGATCGGCATTAATCAATAAGTTGTTGATAACCTGGGTAATCTGCCCCTCGTCCACCTCCACTACCCAGAGGTTATGCGGCAGGGCGAATTCACATTTGGACCTGGACCCGGATAGGGTGAAATTGGCCGATTCCCGTAATAAACCCGCTATGGAGGCAGGCTTTTTCACCGGCGCCCCACCTTTGGCAAAGGACAGGAGCTGGAGGGCCAGCCCCTGGGCCCGTCCGCAGGCCCGCTCGGCATTGGCCAATCTTATGAGACACTCATCATCAAAATTGCAGTGCAATTTGGCCAGACTGATGTTGCCCAGAATAGCGGTGAGGATATTATTAAAGTCATGGGCGATGCCGCCGGCCAGGATGCCGATGGATTCCATCTTGCTGATTACCAGGCGTTCTTCCTGTATCCTCAGGCGCTCGGAAATATCTTTAACTATGCCTTGCAGCACCCTTTCGCCGCTGTATTCCACTATGCTGGCATTGATTTCCACCGGAATTTTTTTGCCGTCGCTCCGCAGCAGCGAGATATCGTCTAAAAATCCGGCCCCCTGTTTAATTACTTTTTCAAAGTAGTTATTGGTTTTTTCTCGGTCAGCCACCGCCACCATCTGGATGAAATACATCTCAATGAGACTTTTCTTTACCAGACCCAGGAGTTCTTCGGTTTTTTTATTGGCCTCCAGAATTTTTCCCCGCACGTCCAGCAGGAAAATGCCTTCGCTGGCTTCATCCATCAAGACGCGATATTTTTGTTCCGATTCCCTCAAGGCCGCGGCCACGTGTTTGCGCTCGGTGATGTCTTGAATCGTCCCGGTCATTTTGACCAGGTCGCCCTCCGGCCCCCAAATTACTTCCCCCTGCAAGTGCACAATTCGTTCGGCCTCATTTCCCAAAACCGCCCTCAGGTCAATCCCGAAGGGCTTTCCCCGGGTTAACGCGGTGAATATGGTTTCTTGAATCAGGTTTCGATCCCCGGGATGAACAAACTTGAGAAGGCTCTCCGGGGAAATCCCGATTTCTTCGGGTTTAAAACCCCAGGATGCCAAAGCCTCACCCGACCACAGCAAGACATTTCTCTCCTTCAGCCATTCCCAGTAACCCAGGCGGGCGACATCCTGAGCATAGGCCAGGCGTCTCTGGTTTTCCGCTAGGACTTCGTAGGTCTTTTTTAATTCGTCTATTACCGCCTCCAGCTCGCGGTTACTCTGTAGCAATTCCCCGGTGCGCCGGTCCACCTCAGCTTCCAGCCTTGCCTTATGCCGCTCCAGTTCCTGATCCCGCTTCTGTATCTGACCTAACATCTCATTGAACCCGTCCATGAGGGCGCCCAGTTCATCTTCACTCTGTTTTTCCACTTGAATGGCGTAGTTCTTACTTTTCGAAACGTTTCTCATTACATCCATCAAGTATAAAATCGGTTTGGAAATTATGTTTTGAAGCCTGAATGAAATGAGATAAGCAATGATCATGATAAGTAATATTATCCCAACGGTGATGCTGACAAACCATTTCATACGTTGGTGCAACTCCAAAAGGGTGACATTTAAATAGAGAAACCCGATAATCTCCCCATCAAATATGATGGCCTTATATAATTCCAGGTAATCTTTATGAAAAACATATTTAACGGGCTCTTGTAATGTGAGGTGTGAATCCATCAGACCGGGGTCGGACTGGGGCCGGGAAGCGGCAGCTCCGGAGCCGGCCTTGGGGTACTGGGCGAACCGGCGCCTTTCTCGGGTAAACAGGGTCGCGGAAGCGATTTCCGACTCGGCCTTCAATGCCGACAAGATGGTTTCCGCCGCCTTGGAGTCATGGAAAATCAGGGGGGCGCTGCTGTTGACGCCCAGAATCTCGGCGAGCGTGAGGATCTTTTCCACCAGATGGGTGCGGGATGCGGATAATTCAATCAGATTAAAGGCGACTAAGGTCAGCAGTAGTGCAATGATGCAAGTCGCCATAATAATCAGGATTATTTTTTTCTTGATGGAGTTTATTCTAAAAAGAGATTTCATAATTTCCTCTGTTACTATTGTTGAGAGTTATTACTCGGAGCGATTAATTGTTCCTTATCCAAGGCAGGACTGCGTGATGAGGACTGAGGACTGAGTAATTTAAGATAGAGATGGCGAAGACTCAATCCACAGTCCTCAGTCCAGTCCTTCCTCAGTCCCCAGTCCCCAGTCCTCAGTACTAAAATTTCAAGTATCAATCATAATATTATCATGATTAGCCTCAAAAAATTGTGCAAAACGTCGCCGCCGGCTTTAGCCGGCGTATGCTGTCTATCATAGATTCCAAGCGCAGGTTAAAGCCTGCGGCTGCATGAAATTATGGTGAATTATCCGGACTGGGTCTTCTAATGCGTAACTCTCAGGGCCAGCTTCAAAAGATGGGAGCTGATTTTTAAGCCGGCCTTTCTAGCCCCTCCCAGATTGATTTCAAACCGGATTCGGTCCTCCACCACCATAAGATTGATGATGCCGGGATATCTTGCCAAATTCTCCATATCATCCGTGACGGTTAAAATCGGCAGACTGGCCAGAGACGCCAATATCTGGGGCAAATTCTGGTCATGGGGAAACCCGCAGAAAAAGATATGACCTTTCTTCAAGTCTTCGACCCGGCTTGATCTTTTAACCACCAATGTTCGGCCCTGAATCGACTTTCCCGCCAGACTTTCCATGGCCGGGGCCAGCGGTTCCCGGTCCAAGATGCACAAGACCAAGGGCGCGGCATCACTGGAAAAACAGTTCTGAGGCCATTCCACAAATTTGGCCAAATTGAAAACCATCGCGGCTTTTATCTGATGTTCCTGAGAGATAGAGGAATTAACCTCCCGGGCCGCGGCTTCCGGGGGGCATCCTGATAATAACGCCCAAACCACCATAAGTTGGAATAGAATAATCGGCATTAATTTATGGTCAAGGCTGCCATGGAGGTCGGATTAATCGATGACGGGAGGCCCTCCCCACCTCCCTGGGGGCGACATGGGCGTCTTGCCGGTATGGCTAGCCTTGCTTGACGAAAATCTATAATGTTAACGTTGTGACCGTGGGCGTTATTTCACCCCATGCCCGGCTAAAAAGCATACAACAACTTCACCCGAAAGCTGATGCCATCTTGAGGGATGCCGAACATGCCGCTCAACAAGTGCTCTTCGCCTCCCGGATCCCGGAACCTTTGATTAAAGATGTTATAGACGCTGGCGGATAGCTCCAGGTTCTTGACGATGTTGCGGGAGAACAGGGTAAAGTTGCCGATCAAGGCGTCTCCCACATGGCTGTTCCCCAGGGTTAATCTCCGGCTCAAATATTGGAGTTCCATTCCCCCGAAGATTTTGTTGCGGAGGAGAGGAATGGTCAGGTTGGCTTTGGGAAGATGTTTGGGAGAGTTGGTCAGCGGGGTCCCGGACTGGACATTGCGGGCGTCCTGAAAAGTATAACTGATGCGGCCCTCCCAGCCTCCGGCCCATCTGCCGTGAAGTTCCAGTTCCAGGCCTTTGGCGTCCACCTGGCCCAGGTTCCGAAAAATAATCAAATCGTCCTGGGGGTCCAGCCTTTGGGTGATCAGATTCCGGATATGATAGTAGAAGCCCGCGACCACCAGGCGGTACTGCCGGGACAAGTACTGTTCCCAAACCACTTCGTAGGTGGCAATCTTTTCCGGCTTCAGGTCAGGATTGGGTTTCTGCGACACGCCGCCATCCTGGTAGAACATCTCATAGAAATTTGGGGCGCGAAAGGCCGTGCCGTAAAGGAACTTGAGGTTGGTTGACCTGAAAGGGTTGTAAATCAGGGCCACCCGGGGGTTGGTGGTGCCCCCGAAGGTGCTGTATTGATCGTGGCGCACTCCGGCATTAAGCCGGAGATTTTTCAGGATGGTGATTTCATCCTGGATATACAAGGCCCAGATGGTGGAGGATCTCCGGTCCTCCAGGAATCTTTGAAATGGGGCCTCATTAAAATTAAACTGATCTTGACGCAGGTTGTGACGGTATTCCGCCCCCAGGATGACCTTGTGCCGGTCAAAGAATTTCCGGCTCAGTTGGGCCTCGCCCCCCCACCAGGTGCCATGGGAGACATCCTTGTTTAAGATTTTCAGAGGCGGGTCATTCATAATGAAATCGCCGTCATAATGGTAATAGTCGTAAAAAAGCCGGGCCGTCAGCCCCCAGCGGTCGTCGAAAATCCGCTCATATTTCAGGTCCAGATAGGCCCGAGTGTCGATGGTCTTGTTCCGGGGGTCATTGAAGGCAATTCCGAACGCGCCGGTGGGAATGCCCTTTTCCCGGGAATGATAGACGCCGGAAAGAGTTAAATCCTTATACGAAATTTTCCCGTAAAAGCTGGGAACCCGCTCAGAATCCGTATTCCGGGTTATCCCGGAATTGGTTTCAGGACGGTTGAACTCCTGGAAAAACAACTGCGGCCCCCGGCTGTTGAAATAGGAGCCGGAAACCAGGACCTCCAGGTCCTTCCGGTCAAACCGGGCGCCGTAGCTGAGCCGGCCGTAATAGGTGTTGAAGCTGCCGGCCTCGCCGGTTACTTCCACCCCTTTTCCTTTGAAATCCCGGCCCCGCCGGGTGATGATGTTGATCACCGCGAAAAAGGCGTTGGCGCCGTATAGAGACGACCCGGGCCCCCGAATTATCTCCACCCGGTCGAAGAGATCAATATCCACCGGAAAATCCCGGCCGATGGGGGCGGTGTCAAAGATGTTGTCATTGATCCGGTGTCCGTCCACCAACAGCAAAATCCGGGTATTGAGATCCCCTGGCCGGTTGAAACCGCTCACCCCGTTATAACTGTAATTCCGGTCATTGGTGACGAAGAACCCCCGGACGCTGCGCAGGATGTCCGCCAGGGTCCGGTAGCCGTATTTCTTAACATCTTCCTTGGTTACGATGGTTACGTCCGCCGGGGCTTCCGACTGCTTCTGCTCGTACTTGGAAGCGGCGCGGACCGGGATGTTCATCAACTCTTCCAGGCTGCATTCCGTCAGATCTGGCGGTAATGACGACGCGGCCCGCAGATTTAGGGCATGGATTAAAAATAATATTATTAAAAAATACATGGTAACACTTCGAAATAAAAAAGCATCCGGTGGCTTTACAGCCACAATTGGATCAACACCCAGCATGAATGTTCTTCCCATTGTTGTCTTGGTTTACAATTTTATATTGTTCCGCTGAGATTTTCCTATTACCTCAATTTTGTAAGAAAAGTCAATCTTATTTTATTCTTTTTCCCAAAGATTTCACCAAGTATGGGAGCCTTGAAGTATTAATGACACAGCACGCGGAAAGATTTGTCTTACTTGAGACCGCCGATGTTATACTTTCTCTTTAAAATGTAACAAATCAAAAAGCTAACATGTTGAAATCATTATAGGGGCGGTTCGCGAACCGCCCCTACAGAAATGGAAAAGGGATCATTTCTATTGGCTTGCTAAGCAGCAGGCTTGAAAAATTAAATAGTAATTAAATGAAATGAATTGAACAATTTTCTCTCAACGTTATCTAAGATAAATCGTTTGATATCGTAGGTCCCATGAAAAATAAGCAAATGAGGCGGTGGCAGGAGTGATTGGTGGGGGTGGCCGGTACATTCAAAAAGGGGTTTCTCCTGGGAGAAGTTTTTCGAATCCCCCGGTTTGTCACCCCGGCCTTGATTTTTGCTCCCCAGGAATAATTATATAGGATATCAAAGTTTGAGAGAGAAACATGAACCCCTTAAAATTATCGGTCCTGGCAATGCTCCTGGTCACCGGCCCCTTGGCCTGGCAACCGACCACTCCCAACCTGGCAAAAAAGGCGGAAAAAGGCGCGGACATGCAGGAAAAATCCCCTCAATTACTTACGGCCACCTTCGCCGGCGGCTGTTTCTGGTGCGTGGAGGCGGACTTTGAAAAAGTCCCCGGAGTGGAGGAGGTGATTTCCGGCTACACCGGCGGCGTCCAGGAAAATCCCACTTACGCTGAGGTCTCCGGCGGGCGCACCGGCCACCTGGAAGCGGTCCAGGTCATCTATGATCCGCAAAAGGTCTCCTTTAAAGAGCTGCTGGACGTATTCTGGCGGCATGTGGACCCCACGGACCCCGGCGGCCAGTTCGTGGACCGGGGGCCCCAATACCGCACCGCCATCTTTTACCACGATGAGGAACAAAAGCGCCTGGCAGAGGAATCCAAGCAAGAACTGGAGCGCTCCGGCCGCTTTGCCAAACCCATCGTCACCGAGATCGCCAAATTGACCAAATTTTACCGGGCTGAGGACTATCACCAGGATTATTACAAGACCCATGCCCTCCGCTATAAATACTACCGTTATAATTCCGGGAGGGACCAGTTCCTGGAAAAGGTCTGGGGCGGGCCCAAGAAACCTTCGGGAAATCCTGCGGGCAATCCGAAAAAATACCTAAAGCCCGGCGATGCCGAACTGCGCCAAAGGCTGACCCCCATGCAGTATAAAGTGACCCAACAGGAGGGCACCGAACCGGCCTTCCATAATGAGTACTGGGACAACAAGCGGGAAGGCATCTACGTGGACATCGTCTCCGGCGAGCCTTTGTTCAGCTCCAAGGACAAATACGATTCCGGCACCGGCTGGCCCAGCTTCACCCGGCCGTTGGAGCCTGGAAACATCGTGGAACGGGAAGACCGGCGTCTGTTTACGGTGCGCACCGAGGTCCGGAGCAAACACGGCGACTCCCACCTGGGGCACGTCTTTAACGATGGGCCGCCGCCCACGGGCTTAAGATACTGCATGAACTCCGCGGCCCTGCGGTTCATTCCCACGGAGGACCTGGAAAAGGAAGGGTATGGCGAGTACCTGAAACTGTTTTCCAAGGAAAATGAGAGAAAATAGCGCCTAAATATGGAACAGCCGTGGGGGGCGGCGGTTCCACATTTCGCAGAGTCTCAAACTCAGGAGGAAATCATGCGTAAAGCTGTTGTAATGGCTTTCATGGGCGTGATGTTGATCTTACTGGCGGGCAACATTTATGCCCAGCGGGAATTTTTCGGTGCGGTGGAGCAACTCCCCCAGACCGGCTATATCGGGGTCTGGGTGATTGCTGGTAAAGAAGTGCACGTCACCCCGCAAACGGAATTGGATTTTCGGGGAGGCCCCGTGGCGGTGGGAACGGTGGTAAAAGTGGAAGGCAAGATCGTAGAGGGCAAGTACGTGGCCCGGGAGATCAAAACCAGTCGGCGGAAATAGATTCTGACCTCCGGGAAAAACCGGGCCGCATCCAGACTCTGCCCCTGGGGTTCGGGCGAAAGGGGATTCGGGTAGTGCATTACTTTTTTCATAAAAAGTAAGAAGAATTATTTTGTTCAATTTCCGACTGGATTTCCCCTTGCTTTTTTCTTGACAAATCGCCTCAATAAATGATTTAAGTCCTGATATCGACCCTTTTGAAAATAGATTTTTCCGATCTTCTTCTTTCCCTTGAGGTCTGGTGAGCTCAATCCATGCTCCACCTCAACTAACCGACAACTCGAAAGTTTTGCAGCTTGAATTAATTCATGGGAGAGAATTGAATGCCTTTCCAGAGCATCGAATTTCTTTCCAGAGTTTTTGAAAGCTTCGGCGACCCGCTAGTGGTCTATAATAAGGATTACCAGATTCTTCGGGTCAATCAGGCCTTGCTCAACCTGTATCAATATGACTCCCAGGTCTTGCTGGGCCGCCGATGCTATGAAGTCTTCCACCAGCGGTCCGTCCCTTGCCCCGAATGTCATATAAAGGAGGTATTTCACCGCGGCCTCCCCCAGGTGCGGGCCAAGCTGATTACCTTGCCGGATGGTCGCCAGCACCATTTTGAGATCAACTCCTACCCGGTGAAAAACGGCCAGGGAGAAACCATCCAGGTCCTTGAACATGGCCGGGACATCACCGCCCGGCGCCATGTGGAGCAAACCCTGGCCCACCGCACCCAGGAACTTCAAAAAACCCAAAGCCAGATGGAGATGCTCTTTGAAGTCTCCCGGCAGGTGGGAGCCACCGATTCCCTTAAGGATCTCCTGGACTCCCTCCAGGCCGTGACCCAGAAAATCGTGCCCGACGCCGATTTTCTTTGTTTCATCTTGACTGCCGGGGGCCACAAGTTTCTCACCCTGGAAGGCTGCAGCCCCAGGCTGGGTGAACCTCTGAGGGCGGCCCTGAAAAAACTGGAACGAGCCGGGCTGTTGTCCGATTTTGTCCGGTATCTGGACCACCTCCCCGATCCCCAGCTTCTCACTTCGGCCTCGGGGAGCAATCCCCCGGCTTTTATCCAGGTTATCTCCAAGGATTACGCCAGTTGGTTCGGCCTCCCCATCTCCCCCCAGGAGCATGGCCTCGGCTACTTCTTCCTGGGCGCCCGGGACCCCCGGGAATTTTCCCAGACCGACCTGCATTTTTTCCAGGCCCTGGTAGCCCAAATTGCCGGGCACCTGCGGGCCTTGGTGCTCCACGAAGAGGAAATCCAATACCTGCGCCAACAGGTGGCGGAAAAGACCTCCCACGGGGAAATCATCGGCCAGAGTAAGAAGATGCAGGATGTGTACGAGCTCATCGACCTGGTTTCCTCATCCGACGCCACCGTGCTCATCACTGGGGAAAACGGCACCGGCAAAGAAATGGTGGCCCAGGCCATCCACCAGCAGAGCCACCGCCGGCGGGGCCCCTTCGTGGTGGCCAACTGTTCGGCCTATTCCCCCACCCTCCTGGAAAGTGAACTCTTCGGCCACGAAAAAGGGGCCTTCACCGGCGCCATCCGCCGCAAAAAGGGCCGCATGGAACGGGCCCACGGCGGCACCCTATTTTTGGACGAGATCGGCGACATTTCCGCGGCCACCCAGATCCTCCTGCTGCGCTTTCTCCAAGATCACACCTTTGAGCGGGTGGGGGGCGAGGAGAGCATCGAGGCCGATGTCCGGGTCCTGGCGGCCACCAACAAAGACCTTTACGGGGAAGTGGAATCGGGCCGCTTCCGCAATGACCTTTACTACCGGTTGAACGTCATCACCATTCATCTGCCCCCTTTAAGGGAGCGCAAAGAGGACATCCCTTTGCTGGCCCAGCACTTCCTGAAAAAGTTCAGCGCCAAGGAAGGGAGAAAAGTCGCAAAATTCTCCTCCAATGCCATGCAGGCTTTGATGGACTATGAGTGGCCGGGCAATGTGCGCCAACTGGAAAACGCCGTCAGCCATGCGGTGATTCTCACCCAGGGCGAAGTGATTCGCCGGCGGCATCTCCCCCGGTTCCTGAAAGAAGCCTCGGACGTCTCGGCTTCCCCCTCCTTATCGGACAATGAGCGCCGCCTCATACTCCGGGTCCTGACGGAAGCCAACTGGAATAAGCATGACGCCGCCCGGCGCCTCCAGGTGAGCCGCAGCACCCTATACAGCAAGATGCGCCGCTATGGGCTGGAGAAACCCAAGTAAGGCCGCCAGTAAAAAGTTCATAGTTCAAGGTTTAAAGTTCAAAGTTTTTTCCGAGCTTCCCAAGGAAATTTCAGGAGTTACGGGTGAATCGAAGGCTTATGAGCAATGTTCCTAAAGGCGCGCGCGTTCTTGACTGCACAGGCTGTAAAGCCTGGGCCACCAGGCGAAGCCATTGAAAGCGGGTGAAAATCGTGTCTTGATAAGCCCTTGCATCATCCGTCCCAGGGGACCTGGACGGCCCCTCCAGTCTCTATGAATTATGGGAGTCCGATATCATACAGAGGGATTTCCCCATTTTTCCTACCTTTCATCTTTGTTCCAGTCTGATTTCATACAATCTTAATTTTAATCAAAACTGCCGCGGGCTTTTTCCGGGAAAGAGAAAAATTTCTTTTTTGATTAACTATTCGAAATATGGAAACAATTTATTAACGAGCCGCATATTTTGCCCTTTTCTCCCTTCTTGGCAGGGAACTTGTATTACTCTAAATTGTCACCAGAGGTGGGGCCTTGGTGTCCAAACCATCCCGGGGCAGTCCCGGCATCATTCATATCCCCAAAGAAATTGGGCCGGAAAGGAGGTGGAACTGGTTCAGGCAAATGGGTTACCTGGCGCGCGTCTGCTCCTGACAAGAGATTGCTGCCGGGGGCAGGCGTTGAGGTATGTCCATATCCGCGCTACCCAGAAAGCCCTTGGCCCATGAATCCTAGACGCTGCCCCTGGAGGAACATTGGCTAATATGGTTAAGTGGTAAATCGCATCAATCACGTCTTCCACACCAACTATCTCCTCATACGCCAAATATGGGAGGCTACAAGATGGCGAAAAAAGAAAAACGAGACATTGAAATCAACAGCAGGGCCGACACCCTGCCCCTGATGGGGCCGGACGTCAGGCCCTGGCCGGTGACTCCGGCGCCGACGCCCGAATGGGTGATGGAAAATATCTATGCCAAGCGCAAGGCGCAGGATTTCGGCAAATTCCTGGAAGACAACCTGAGACTAGATTATGTCTTCGATAAACCGGAGGCCCTGCAAGGCTTCCGGGTTATCTGCAACGGCATCTGGCAGATCAGCAGAATGTTTGCCGCCAGCCTGCTCTCCGAGCAGGGCGCCGAGTGCGTCCATATTGAGCCGCCCACCGGCGACCCCC
>VGSW01000105.1 GCA_016874915.1 Deltaproteobacteria bacterium | reverse complement strand
AACTGGCGGCGCTTAGGACCTAAATCCCCCCAGGGATCAATTAATGAGGCTTGTCGGGGATCGCGTGTACGAATCATCTTTTTGCCATTAACCCGTTGATTTTTCACCGAATTATGCCATAAAAAGCAACGCCCGACAAGAAAAAAATACCATAATCTTAAATTATTTCAGATAATTAACAATAAGCGACTTTTTACGAATCCATCAAGATTGGAAATTGAAAAAAGGCTGAAAGGTTAATGGAAATAGACAAAGGGGAGAATAATTTAATCCTATTCCCCTTTTAACCTTTTAACCTTATTGAATTAACGGCCATAATTTAAGGAGTGTCCATGGCCAAAGCTTTATCGCCTTTACGGCTGCATCGCAAAAATTTCGGCAAGATCGAACGGATTGTGGAGATCTCCAATCTCATTGAGATGCAGAAGGAGTCCTACGCCCGATTCTTGCAAAAGGACCTGCCCCCGGCGGCCCGCCAACCCTTCGGCCTCCATGGAGTCTTCAAGAGCGTCTTCCCCATCCGGGATTTCAGCGGCGGCTGTTCCCTGGAGTTCGTGGACTACTCCCTGGGAGACCCCAAGTATGAGGTGGAGGAGTGCCTGCAGCGGGGCATGACCTATGAAGTGCCCATGAAAATCCGGGTGCGCCTGGTGGTCTATGAGACCGGCCCCGAGGCCAAGGCCCAAGGCATCCGGGACATTAAAGAACAAGAGATTTACTTCGGCACCCTGCCCCTGATGACGGGAAACGGCACCTTCATCATCAATGGCACCGAGCGGGTGGTGGTGAGCCAGTTGCACCGTTCGCCGGGGCTGTTCATCGACCATGACCGGGCCAAGATCCACTCCAGCGGCAAGATCATTTACTCGGCTCGCCTTATTCCGTTACGCGGCTCCTGGATTGACTTCGAATTCGACCCCAAAGACATTCTCTACGTGCGCATCGATCGGCGGCGGAAATTCCCCGTCACTATTCTGCTCAAAGCCCTGGGTTACTCCACTGAACAACTCCTGAATGTCTTTTACCGGACTGAAAAGATTTATTTGGAAGGCGGCACTATCCGCCGCAAGTTCATCCCCGAGCTGCTGGTGGATAAAACGGCCACCGACGACATCCTGGACCCCAAGACCGGGGAAGTGCTGGTTAAGAAGTTGAAGCGCCTCACCCCGGCGGCGGTCCAGAAGCTTAAAAAAGCCGGGCTGGAATACCTCCCTAGCTCCCCTGGAGATCTGGTTGGAAAGGTGGTGGCCCATGACATCCTGGATCCGGAAAGCGGCAAAGTTCTGGCCGAGGTGAACGAAGTCCTGGTCCCGGAAAAGATCGAGCTGCTTCAAAGCAAAGGGGTGAAAGAGCTGGACCTCCTTTACATTGACGGGGTCAACGTCAGCCCCTGTCTCCGGAACACCCTGGTCGCGGACAAGACCGCCACCATGGGCGACGCCATCCTGGAGATTTATCGCCGGCTGCGGCCCAGCAACCGGCCCAACCCTGAGGTGGCCAACAGCTTCTTCCAGAACCTGTTCTACAACGCGGAATACTATGACCTCTCCCCCGTGGGCCGGCTGAAGCTGGACCTGAAGCTCCGGTCGTCGGAGGAGCGCCAGCCGTTGACCCAGACCACCCTGGTGCCTGAAGACATCCTGCTGGCCGTGAAAGAACTTATCGCGGTGAAGGACCGGGAAGGCCAGGTGGACGACATCGACCACCTGGGCAACCGCCGGGTGCGGGCGGTGGGCGAGCTCCTGGAAAATCAGTTCCGGGTGGGGCTGGTGCGCATGGAGCGGGCCATTAAAGAACGCATGGCCATCCAGGACCTGGATACCCTGATGCCCCATGACCTTATCAACGCCAAGCCGGTGCAGGCGGTGATCAAAGAATTTTTCGGCACTTCCCAGCTTTCCCAGTTCATGGACCAGACCAACCCACTCTCCGAGATCACCCACAAGCGGCGCCTGAGCGCCTTGGGCCCCGGCGGCCTCACCCGGGAGCGGGCCGGGTTCGAGGTGCGGGATGTGCACCCCACTCACTACGGCCGCATCTGCCCCATTGAGACCCCGGAAGGTCCCAACATCGGGCTCATCGTCTCCCTGAGCACCTACGCCCGGGTGAACGAATTGGGGTTCATCGAAACCCCCTACCGGGTGGTGAAACGGGAGAAGGTGGGGAACAAGACCGAGGTGCGGGTCACCCGGGAAGTCCGGTTCCTAAGCGCCCTGGAAGAAGGCGAAAAGGTCATTGCCCAGGCCAACGCGCCCCTGGACGAAAAAGGGCGGTTCCTGAAGATCAACATGATTGAAGCCCGGAAAGGGGGGGAATTTATCATCGCCACCCCGGACCAGGTGGAATACATGGACGTGTCCCCCAACCAGCTGGTGTCGGTGGCCGCGTCCCTCATTCCCTTCCTGGAGCACGACGACGCCAACCGGGCCTTGATGGGCTCCAACATGCAGCGCCAGGCGGTGCCGCTGTTGACTTCCACCGCTCCCCTGGTGGGAACCGGCATGGAAGGGGTGGTGGCTCGGGATTCGGGGGTCACGGTGGTGGCACGCCGGGCCGGGTTGGTGGAGGACGTGGACTCCACCCGCATTGTCATCCGGGCGTCGGAGCCTTCGCCAGAAGGGAACGGCTCCCCGGTGGACATTTACAAGCTCACCAAGTTCCAGCGCACCAACCAGAACACCTGCTTCAACCAGCGGCCCATCGTGCGCCAGGGGGACTGGGTGGACAAGGGCGTAATCATCGCGGACGGCCCCGCCACCTCCTTGGGCGAGCTGGCCCTGGGGAAAAACGTCATGGTGGCTTTCATGCCTTGGGGTGGGTACAACTTCGAAGACTCCATCCTGGTGGGCGAACGCCTCATCAAGGAAGACGTCTTCACTTCCATTCACATTGAAGAATTCGAAGTGATGGCCCGGGACACCAAGTTGGGGAAAGAGGAGATCACCCGGGATATTCCCAACGTGGGCGAAGACGCGCTGCGGAATCTGGACGACAGCGGCATTATCCGCCTGGGAGCGGAGGTGCGACCCGGGGACATCCTGGTGGGCAAGATCACCCCCAAGGGGGAAACCCAGCTCACCCCGGAGGAGAAACTGCTGCGAGCCATTTTCGGCGAGAAAGCCGGAGACGTGAAAGACACCTCGTTGCGGGTGCCGCCGGGGATTGACGGCGTGGTCATCGACGCCCGGGTCTTTTCCCGCAAAGGGGTGGAAAAAGACGACCGCAGCCGTTCCATCGAAGACGAGGCGGTGGCCAAGCTCCAGAAAGACCAGGCCGACGAAGTGGCCATCATCACCCAGAGCTACCGGCAGAAGCTGGCCGATCTGGTGGTGGGCAAGAAGCTGGAAGAGCCCCTGGAAGATGACCGCACTGGCAACGTCATCCTGGAGAAGGGCGCCACAGTGACGCCGGAGATGGTGAACCGGCAGCCCTTGGAATTCTTCCGCCACGCTTCTTTCCAGGAAGCCGGGTTGGAGGACCAGGTGGATCAGCTCCTGGACCAGTACCAGGACCAGATCCACATGGTGAACATGATTTTTGAAGCCAAACTGGGGCGCCTGCGCAAGGTGGACGAACTGCCTCCCGGAGTGATTAAAAAGGTCAAGGTCTTCGTGGCCATGAAGCGAAAGCTGGCCGTGGGGGACAAGATGGCCGGCCGCCATGGCAACAAAGGCGTGGTCTCCCGCATCATGCCGGAGGAGGACATGCCTTATTTCGCCGACGGCACCCCGGTGGACATCGTGCTTAACCCCCTGGGGGTGCCCTCCCGCATGAACGTGGGACAGGTGATGGAAACCCACCTGGGCTGGGCCTCCCACGAATTGGGGAAACAGATCGGGGAACTGGTGGACCGGTTTTACAGTTTGGATTCCATCAAGGCGCGGATGAAGCGGGTCTTTCGGGACACCGTCCTGGAAAAAGAGATTGACGGCCTCAGCTTTGAGGAACTCCGGGAACTCTGGCAGAGGAATTACAGAGACGGCATTCCCATGGCCTCCCCGGTCTTTGACGGCGCCCAGGAGGACGAGGTGCGGGCTTACCTGGAAGAGGGCGGACTCCCCATAGGGGGCCAGGCCCGGCTCCGGGACGGCCGCACCGGGGAAGAGTTCGACCGGGATATCACGGTGGGCGTCATGTACATGATGAAACTCCATCACCTGGTGGCGGACAAGATCCACGCCCGGTCCATTGGCCCGTACTCTCTGGTGACCCAGCAGCCCCTGGGGGGCAAGGCCCAATTCGGCGGCCAGCGCCTGGGCGAGATGGAAGTCTGGGCTTTAGAGGCTTATGGGGCCGCCTATACCCTGCAAGAATTTTTAACGGTGAAATCCGATGATGTGGCTGGACGAACCCGCATGTACGAGAAGGTCTTCAAAGGAGAATACGACCTGGAAGCGGGTTTGCCGGAATCTTTTAACGTCCTAGTGCGCGAACTCAAGAGTCTGGCCCTCAACGTTGATCTCCTGAAGAAGGAGAAAATCAAGGACTAGTATGGACAAGACTCGCGAAATCTCTTTGGAGGATCTCAACAGCCTGTTCGCCCGGCCCGAGGACCCCTTAAGCATCGAAGCGGTGCGTTTGGCCCTGGCGTCGCCGGACATGATCCGCTCCTGGTCCCACGGCGAGGTGAAGAAGCCGGAGACCATCAATTACCGCACCTTCAAGCCGGAGCGGGACGGGCTGTTTTGCGCCCGGATCTTTGGTCCGGCCAAAGATTACGAGTGCAACTGCGGCAAATATAAGCGGATGAAGCACCGGGGCATCACCTGCGAAAAGTGCGGCGTGGAAGTTATCCAATCCAAGGTCCGCCGGGAGCGCATGGGTCACATCGAGCTGGCCTGCCCCGTGGTGCACATCTGGTTTTTGAAGAGCCTCCCCAGCAAGATCGGCAACCTCCTGGACCTGACCCTCAAAGAGCTGGAAAAGATCCTCTACTTTGAGGCTTTCGTGGTGGTGGAGGGAGGGGACACTACTCTGACCAAGGGGACGCTCCTTACTGAAGAGAAGTACCGCCAGCACCGGGAGGAGTTTGGGGACCGGTTCCAGGCGGGCATGGGCGCGGAAGCCATCCGGGACATGCTCAAGGCCGTGAACCTGGCGGCCCTGTCCCAGGAAGTGCGGGCCGAAATGGCCAAGACTGCTTCCGACGCCAAGCGTAAAAAACTGGGAAAACGCCTGAAGATCATCGACGCGTTCCGGGAGTCGGGCCAGCGCCCCGAATGGATGGTTATGGAGGTCGTCCCGGTGCTGCCACCGGATTTGCGCCCCCTGGTGCACCTGGACGGCGGCCGGTTCGCCACCTCGGACTTAAACGACCTCTACCGCCGGGTGATCAACCGCAATAACCGGCTGAAGCGTCTCCTGGAGCTGAACGCTCCGGACATTATCATCCGCAACGAAAAGCGCATGCTCCAGGAAGCGGTGGACGTGCTCTTCGAGAACGGCCGCCGGGGGCGGACCATCACCGGTCCTAACAAACGGGCCTTGAAGTCCCTGTCCGATATGCTCAAAGGCAAGCAGGGCCGGTTCCGCCAGAACCTTCTGGGAAAACGGGTGGACTACTCCGGCCGCTCGGTCATCGTCATCGGGCCGGAGCTCAGGCTCCACCAGTGCGGCCTCCCCAAACAGATGGCCCTGGAGCTTTTCAAGCCTTTCATTTTCCACAAACTGGTGGCCAAGGGCTACGCCACCACCATCAAGGTGGCGAAAAGGCTGGTGGATCGGGAGACCCCGGAAGTCTGGGACATCCTGGACGAGGTGGTCAAAGAGCACCCGGTGATGCTCAACCGGGCGCCCACCCTCCACCGCCTGGGAATCCAGGCGTTTGAGCCGCTGCTCATTGAAGGCAAGGCCATCCAGCTTCACCCCCTGGTGTGCACCGCGTTCAACGCCGACTTTGACGGCGACCAGATGGCGGTGCACGTGCCGTTGTCTATCGAAGCCCAGATTGAGGCCCGGACCCTGATGATGTCCACCAATAACATCTTGAGTCCGGCCAATGGGGACCCCATCATCGTGCCCACCCAGGACATCGTCCTGGGCCTCTACTACCTCACCCGGGAACGGCCCTTCGCCAAGGGGGAGCGGGTGGTCAAGGACGGCAAAAAACCCCTGCCCTTCGCTTCTCCCGAAGAGGTCCGGGTGGCCTACGACCAGGGGCAGGCCCATCTTCAGGCCCGGGTGCCGGTGCGCGTCAACGGCAAGATTTACAACACCACTGTGGGCCGGGTGCTGCTGTGGGAGATCGTGCCCCGGGAATTGCCCTTCGATCTCATCAACAGCACCATGACCAAAAAGGAGATCCGCAAACTCATCGCGGCCTGCTATCGCCAATGCGGCATCAAGGCTACGGTGATCCTGGCGGACCAGTTGAAAAATCTGGGCTACAAATACGCCACCAAGGCGGGCATCTCCATCAGCATCAACGACATGAAGATCCCCCGGCGCAAGGCGGAAATCCTCAAAGAGGCCCAGGCGGAAGTGGTCCAGGTGGAAGAGCAGTACCAGGACGGTCTCATCACCGAAGGGGAGAAATACAACAAGGTGGTGGACATCTGGGCCAAGGCCACGGACGAAATTGCTTTGGAAATGATGGGGGACATGGCCCGGGAAGTGGTCACAGTGGAGGAAGAAAACACGGAAACCGGAGAGAAGCAGATTCGCCAGGAAGAGATCGTCAGCTTCAACCCCATCTTCATGATGGCCGACTCCGGCGCCCGGGGCAGCAAGGACCAGATGAAGCAGTTGGCCGGCATGCGGGGTCTCATGGCCAAGCCCTCCGGGGAGATCATCGAAACCCCCATCACCGCCAACTTCCGGGAAGGCCTGACGGTGTTGCAGTACTTCATCTCCACTCACGGCGCCCGGAAGGGCCTGGCGGACACCGCGCTGAAAACCGCCAACTCCGGCTATCTCACCCGGCGCCTGGTGGATGTGGCCCAGGACGCGGTCATCACCGAAGTCGACTGCGGCACCATTGACGGCATCTACGTCACCCCTCTGGTGGAAGGCGGCGAGATCATCGAACGGGTGGGGGACCGGGTCCTGGGGCGCACCGCCCTGGAAGACGTGGTGGACCCCCACATCCGGGAGGTGCTGGTCCAGGCCAACTACGAAATTGACGAAGACGCGGTGTTGCGCATCGAGGAAGCGGGCCTGGAAAAGGTCATGATCCGCTCGGTGCTCACCTGCCAGTCCCGCTGGGGAGTGTGCGCCAAGTGCTACGGCCGGGATTTGGCCCACGGCACCCCGGTGTCCATCGGAGAGGCCATCGGCATCCTGGCGGCCCAAAGCATCGGCGAGCCGGGCACCCAGCTCACCATGCGCACCTTCCACATCGGCGGCACCGCGGCCCGGCGGGCGGAACTCAGCGAACACCGGGCACGGGTCAGAGGCTATGTGCGCTTCGACAAGATGAAGTCGGTGACCAACCGCTTCGACGAACCGGTGAACCTGAGCCGTCAAGCGGAGCTGGTCATTGTCAGCGAAAAAGATGACCTGTACCAGCAGGAGCCCCGGGAGCGCTTTCCCCTGGCCTACGGCGCTCATTTAAAGGTGGTGGAAGGCCAGGGCGTGGAGCCGGGACAACTCCTGGCGGAATGGGACCCCTTCACCAACCCCATTCTCACGGAAGTGGGCGGAATAGTGAAATTTGGGGACATCATCGAGCACGTCACCATGAAAGACGTGGTGGACATGGTGACCCAGAAATCCTCCCGCCAGATCATTGAGAGCAAGGACCCGGATCTCAAGCCCCGCATCTCCATTAAAGATGAGGCCAACCGGACCCTGATTATTCCGGGAACCCAGGCCTCGGCCCGGTACTTCCTGCCCAATAGGGCCATCCTGATGGTGAGCGAAGGCGACATGATTTATCCCGGCGACGTCATCGCCAAGATTCCCCGGGAAACCACCAAGACCAAGGACATCACCGGCGGGCTGCCCCGGGTGGCGGAGCTTTTCGAAGTGCGCAAGCCCAAGGAAACGGCCATCATCACCGAAATCAGCGGCACCATCCGCTTCGGCAAGCACGTCAAGGGCAAACGCAAGATCGAGGTTATCCCGGAAGTGGGCAAGTCCAAGGAATACCTCATTCCCAAGGGCAAGCACGTGGCGGTGCAGGAAGGCGACTTTGTGCGGGCCGGAGAGCCCCTCATGGACGGGTCCGCCAACCCCCACGACATCCTGAACATCAGCGGTCTCAAGGAACTGGCCCGCTACCTGGTGGACGAAGTCCAGGAAGTGTACCGGCTCCAGGGCGTGAAGATCAACGACAAGCACATCGAGGTCATCGTGCGCCAGATGCTCCGGCGCATCAAGGTGGTGGAACCCGGCGACACCGACTTCCTCATGGGCGAGCAGGTGGAAAAGTGGGTGTTCGAAGAAAGGAACGAGCAGGTCCTGGCCCAGGGCGGGCGCCCCGCCATCGGCGAGCCGCTGCTCCTGGGGATCACCAAGGCCTCCTTGACCACCGAGTCCTGGATCTCCGCGGCAAGCTTCCAGGAAACCACCAAAGTGCTGGCCGACGCCGCGGTGCAGGGGAAAATCGACCACCTGCGGGGCTTGAAAGAGAACGTTATCATGGGTCGGCTGATTCCGGCGGGCACGGGGCTGCCCCAGTACCGGGAGCTGGACATCAGGCTCACGGTGGAAGAACCGGCGCTGCCGGAGCCGGAAGTTATGGAGGCGGTGGAGCCGGCGGCCTTGGCCGAACCGGAGCTGGCGCAATAAAGGTTGACAGACAACCAAAAAACAAATTATAATTATTAGATTTGAATGGCCCGTGAAATCGGCAAGTTAATCGGAGCGGATAAATGCCTACCATCAATCAATTGGTCCGCAAGGGCCGGCTTAAGGCCAAGAAACGCACCGCGTCCCCGGCGCTGCAGAGCTGCCCTCAGAAGCGGGGGGTGTGCGTCCGGGTTTACACCACTACGCCCAAGAAGCCCAACTCGGCGTTGCGCAAGGTGGCCCGGGTGCGCCTCACCAACGGTATCGAAGTCACCACCTACATCCCCGGAGTGGGGCACAACTTGCAGGAACACTCGGTGGTCCTCATCCGGGGGGGCCGGGTAAAGGACCTGCCGGGAGTGCGCTACCACGTGGTGCGGGGGACTTTGGACGCCTCGGGGGTTCAGGACCGCCGACGGGGCCGCTCCAAATACGGGGCCAAAAGACCCAAGTAACGGTTTTCGGTTTTCGGTTTTCGGTAAAAGGACATGGCCTTTGATTTATATATTTGATGGAGGGACCCATGTGGAAAGAAGATGAGGAATCAACTGGATTGATATGTACTAACAAGTATCAAGATCCGAAGTACTTAGAGCGGAGTTTTGAAGAAGTTTGGGGAACGGAAAAGGATGACAATAAAAATTACGATGATTACTTTCCTTTAGACGAAGAACGAAGGTAAAAGGAAGACCTTCAGCACCTTATAAATTCGCATTAAAAGATAATCAGAAGTTTTTTTTCGACCGAAAACCGAAAACTGAAAACCGAAAACGGAGTAAGAAATGCCCAGAAAAGGCGGAGTAGTCAAGCGAGCAGTTATCCCGGACCTGAAGTACAATGACGTCCTGGTGAGCCGCTTCATCAACTCGTTGATGCGCATGGGCAAAAAGAGCACGGCCCAGAACATCCTGTACGGGGCCCTGGAGATGGTGAGCCAGCGCACCGGCGAGGAGCCTCTCAAGGTCTTCCACCAGGCGGTGGACAATGTCAAGCCCTTGATCGAGGTGAAATCCCGCCGGGTAGGCGGCGCCACCTACCAGGTGCCGGTGGAAGTGCGGGCCGACCGCCGCGTTTCCCTGGCGCTACGCTGGCTCATCGGCTACGCCAAGGCCCGGGGTGAAAAATCCATGGACGCCAAGCTGGCCGGAGAGCTGCTGGACGCCGCCAATAACCGGGGCGCGGCCATCAAGAAACGGGAAGATACCCATAAAATGGCGGAGGCCAATAAGGCTTTCGCCCACTATCGCTGGTAAGTTGGTAATAAAATTTGCCTAGAACCACCCCATTGGAACGGGTGCGGAATATCGGGTTTATGGCCCATATTGACGCCGGAAAAACCACCACCACGGAGCGCATCCTCTTTTACACCGGAGTGACGCACCGCATGGGAGAGGTGCATGACGGCCAGGCCGTGATGGACTGGATGGCCCAGGAGCAGGAGCGGGGCATCACCATCACCTCCGCGGCCACCACCTGCTACTGGAAGGGCTACCGCATCAACATCATCGACACCCCGGGACACGTGGATTTCACCATTGAGGTGGAGCGGAGCCTCAGGGTCCTGGATGGCGTGGTGGCGGTCTTCGACGCGGTGGCCGGAGTAGAGCCTCAGACCGAAACGGTATGGCGCCAGGCGGACCGTTATGGAGTGCCCCGGCTGGCCTTCGTCAACAAGATGGACCGGGTGGGCGCGGACCTGGCCCGGTCGATGCGCATGATGCGGGAGCGTCTGGACGCCAAACCGGTGCTGGTGCAGCTTCCCCTGGGGGAAGAAGAGCGCTTTAAGGGCATCATTGACCTCATTGCCATGAACGCCACCGTCTATGACGACACCGCCCTGGGGACCCAATTTGCAGTGCAAGACATCCCCGCGGACTACCGGGAATTGGCCCAAGAGCATCGCAACCTGATGCTGGAGGCCCTGGCGGAGGTGGACGATAGTATCATGGAGCGCTATCTGGCCGACGAGCCGGTGTCCGAGGCGGAAATCAGGGCGGCCCTGCGCCAGGGCGTTATCAGTTCGCAGTTGGTCCCGGTGCTCTGCGGCTCCGCCTTCAAGAACAAGGGCATCCAGCCTCTGCTGGACGCGGTGGTGGAGTTCCTGCCGGCGCCCTCGGAGATTCCTCCGGTTCAGGGCCTGGACCCCAAGGGGAATGTGGTAACCCGAGAAGCCAAGGATGACGCGCCTCTGGCGGCCCTGGCCTTCAAGCTGCTCTCCGACCCCTTCATCGGCCACCTCACTTTTATTCGGGTCTATTCCGGGGTGCTGCGCTCCGGGGCCGCGGTGCTCAACGCCACCAAAGGGAACCGGGAGCGCATCGGCCGGTTGGTGAAGATGCACGCCAACAAGCGGGAAGAGATCGACGCGGCCTACGCCGGGGACATCGTGGCCGCGGTGGGCTTGAAAAATACCACCACCGGGGACACCCTGGCAGAGGAACGGGCCCCCGTAGTGTTGGAAAGCCTGTGGATTCCCCACCCGGTTATCGACATTGCCATCGAGCCTAAAACCAAGGCGGACCAGGACAAGCTGGGGACCGCGCTGGGCAAGATCGCCGGGGAAGACCCGTCTTTCCGGGTGCACTCCGACCCGGAGACGGGCCAGACCATCATTTCCGGCATGGGCGAACTCCACCTGGAAATTATCACTGACCGGCTCATGCGGGAATTCAAGGTGGACGCCCGGGTGGGAAAACCCATGGTGGCCTACCGGGAGACCGTCACCCGGGAAGTGCGGGGCGAAGGCAAGTTCATCCGCCAGAGCGGCGGCCGGGGCCAATACGGCCACGTGGTCCTGGAAATGAAACCCCTGCCCGCGGGCAGCGGCGTCGTCTTTGAAAACAAGATCGTCGGCGGCGTGGTGCCCCGGGAATTCATCCCGGCAGTGGAAAAGGGCGTCAAAGAAGCCGCGGCCACCGGCGTCCTGGGCTATCCCATGGTGGACGTGGAAGTGCTCCTGGTGGACGGGTCCTACCACGAAGTGGACTCTTCCGAGCGGGCCTTCTTTATCGCCGGGTCCATGGGCTTCAAGGAATCGGCCCAGAAGGCCGGCCCCATCTTGCTGGAGCCGGTGATGGCCCTGGAAGTGGTGACCCCGGAAGACTTCGTGGGCGAAGTCATGGGGGAACTCAACGCCCGCCGGGGCCGGATCACCGGCATGGAGAGCCGGGGCCGCACCCAGATCATCCACGCCCAGGTGCCCCTGGCCACCATGTTCGGCTATGCCACGGTGGTCCGGAGCGCCACCCAGGGGCGGGCCACTTTCACCATGCAATTTGATCACTATGAACCCGTTGCCGCTTCTCTGGCGGATGAAATATTGGGCCGGCGTCAAGCCAAAAGCGCCTGACCGTTTGAACCCAGGAGGAAAGACCTGATGGCCAAGAAGAAATTTGAGCGGAAGAAGCCGCACGTGAACGTGGGGACGATTGGGCACATCGACCACGGCAAGACCACTTTGACCGCGGCCATTACCAAGCATTTGGCGAAGAAGGGGCTGGCG
>VGSW01000104.1 GCA_016874915.1 Deltaproteobacteria bacterium | reverse complement strand
CCCAACATGAGCAAAAGCGGCTCAAGAAAAGCCTCCAGGCGACCACGGGCCTCGAGCAATTCTTGTTTGTCCATGCTCCCCATGTTTGCACATGGGAAATTAATTGTCAACACTTAACGTTATAGTACTACGGACTCATCCTGGTTTCCACTCTGGGCGGGGGCGGCGGGGCCGCCTGGGCCTGGGCGGCGACCGGCATCACCCGATAATGCTCCCGGGCCTGGGGAAGAAACTCCCTCATAGCCAGAATGCGGTTGGCGTCGCTGGGATGGCTGGAGAGCACCTGGGGCATCTGGCTCTTATCCTTCTTCATCATTCTTTCCCAAAAATCGATGGCGCCCGCCGGATCATAGCCCGCCTTGGCCATGAGGATAAGGCCGATGCGGTCCGCCTCATATTCCTGTTTCCGGCTGTAAGGGAGCAAAATTCCCATCTGCGTCCCCAGGCCGTAACCCTGCATGACGGCCTGCCCGGCGTAGGGGTTGAGGCCCCCCAGCCCCAGGCTTAAACCGAGGCCGCCCATCTGGGTCAACATGGAATGGCTCAGGCGCTCCCCGGCGTGGCGGGCCAGGACATGGGCAGTCTCGTGGGAAATGACCGTGGCCATGCCGGTCTCATCCTGAGTATATTTTAAGATGCCGGTGAACACCCCCACCTTGCCCCCTGGCAGGCAAAAGGCATTGGCGATTTTATCATCTTTGAAAACTACGAATTCCCAGGCGAAGTCAGGGCGGTCCGCCACCGCGGCCAGGCGCCGGCCCACCTGGTTGACCAGGTAGTTGATTTCCGGGTCCGGGTCGGGGCGGTACTGGCGGCGAATTTGTTGGAACATCTGATAGCCCATGGAGACCTCCCGGCCTTCGGACACCAGGAGAAGTTGGCGGCGGTTGGTATAAGGGACCGAGGCGCAGGCCGCAGCCGCGATCAGACCCAGGATGAGCCCAAGCCAGGCGGAGAGGCGGGGTTTTGGATTTTCGGCGTCCGGTTTACGGCAAAAGCATAGGGCAGGGGTGGAGCGGCAAAGAGATTTCGGACGGATAAAAAGATATTTCCAAAACCGGAGAGCCATTGCTGACGCTCTTTTTTATGCGGCCCGCGGGTTAAGCGGTGATGGTGGTTATTTTTATGACCGGCATCATATCCCTTCTGTTAATATGGTAACAAATGGAACAAGGGCTGTCATTAGTTTACTCTTTGCCCGGATTCTTCTGGTTCCCAAAGAATAGGGTGACCTATCTAAGAGCAAAAGTTTGGCGGGCGCAGCCATTTCAGGAAGGTTAATTTTATGGCGAAAACCATATATATCGCGGTTATCGGCGGCGGGGAAGTAAACCGGGAACTGGAGGCCCTGGCCCGGGAAGTGGGCCGGGAACTGGCCCGGCGGGGGGCGGTGCTGATTTGCGGCGGACTGGGAGGGGTTATGGCCGCCGCGGCCCAGGGCGCGGCCGAGGCCGGCGGGGTGAGCCTGGGCATCCTCCCCGATGGCGACCGGGGTCGGGCCAACCCCTATCTAACCTTCAGCCTGGCCACCAACCTGGGCCATGCCCGCAATATGATCATCGCCCACAGCGCCAACGCCTTAATCGCGGTGGACGGCGGCTACGGCACCGTGTCCGAAGCGGCCATCGCCCTGAAATTGGGAAAACCCGTCATCGCCTTAAAAGCCGACTGGGACCTCCCCGGCCTGAAACGAGCCGCCACTCCCCAAGAAGCGGTGGATTTGGCCTTGAATGGAATCCCCAGATGACCCAGATTTTCACAGATTTTTTTAATCTGTGTTTATCTGTGGGATTTGTGGATTACCGCCTCAAAAACCGCGCCAGTTGGCGGCCATAGTAGTCTTTGGCGTCTTCGTCGGAGGGTCGGCTGAAGGTGGTGGCCCCTTTGCCTTCCGGGGCTTTTTTCAGCACGATGCCTTTCTCCCCGAAAAGCTTCAAAGCATTTTGGAAG
This sequence comes from Deltaproteobacteria bacterium, assembly GCA_016874915.1. Classification (GTDB taxonomy): domain Bacteria; phylum Desulfobacterota; class Desulfobaccia; order Desulfobaccales; family 0-14-0-80-60-11; genus VGSO01. The sequence continues at coordinate 10,509 of VGSW01000104.1, read as the reverse complement.
GTGGCTTCCGACAGGGCTTCGGACCGTTCCACTTCCCCCAGTTTGTGGAGTTTGGCGCCGATGGAGTAAATACGCTTCAAGAATTCCTTTTCGCTCCGGGGTTTTTTCTGGAGGTATTTAATGGAGCGAAAGACAATCCAATAGGATTCCAGGTAGTTGTACAATAGGTTGGAGAAGTAGGCCAGTTCCTTGAGGCCCGAGGCTGAGAGGGTGTAGCGGGCATCCTGGCGGTCGATATTGATCAGCACGCCGCGATCGGTAAAGTAATCCAGAGTTTGGGAAACCTGGATTTCCGGGTCCAGATCTTCGAAAATGAATTCGTTTTTGAAAAAGTCGGAGAGAAAAATAAAGTCCGCCAGAATATCGTCCCGTTGGAACTCAAAACCCTGCCCCGACAGGATGGCCAGGGAGACCAGGGACGCGGGCAGAAAAAAGTGGAGAATATTGTTTTTGTAATAATCCAGGGCCGGGCGTTTGGCTTCATCGATGCTGTAGCCTCCCAATCCCAGTTCGTCGGTGAGGCCCTCTTCCTTTTCAATGGGGGTGATGAGTTTGCGGGCTTCGCACAAAGCCAGAGTCTCTTCCACGGCCTGGGGCAGGTGGTCCAGGGAGTCGGCCCGGAGAACTTTTTGGGCCAGGAGGTACTCGTGCAGCACCTGGATAATCTGAAGGAGTTCCCGGCGGTAAACCCCTTTGCGGGGGTAAGTGAGGAGCGCGGCGCAGACCACGGAGACGGGGGTGACCACAGAGACTCGGTTGATGGCCTGGATAACGCGGTAGGCCAGATCCGGGGCGTGATTCCGAATGTCTATGGTGTCCAAGTGTTCCGGGGGGAACTGGGCCAAATAATTTTTTAAAGAAATCGGTTCGGCGAACTGGATGTAAGCCCGGCCGTAGCGGTGGCGCAGAAATTTCCGGGCTTTCACCAATTGGCCCACGGATTCCGCCTCTTTTTCCCGGCCTTTCAGCTCCTTGAGATAGTCCTTCTCCTCCGGCACCTGGTCATAGCCGATGAAGGTGGGCACGAAGAAGATGTCCGGGGACGCGTGTTCGCCATAGCTGCGGAGAATCATGTTAAGCAGCCCCAGCTTGGGCAACACCAGCTTGCCGGTGCGGCTCCGTCCGCCTTCAATGAAAAACTCCACGTTAAGGCCGGTTTTGATTAGGGTTTTCAAATAGGTGTGCAGCACTTCGGCGTAGAGTTTGGCCCCGTGAAACCGGCGGCGGATAAAAAACGCGCCGCAGCCCCGGAACATGGAGCCGATGGGCCAGAAGGCCAGGTTTTTCCCCGCGGCGATACGGGGCGGGTGCATGTGGTGCTGATACATGAGGTAATTGAGAATCAGGTAATCCAGGTGACTTTTATGGCAGGGGATGAAGACCAGGCTGCCGCGCTCCCCCGCCTGGCGGACTTTTTCGAACCCCTCTTCATCAAAGACCAACCGGTCGAAAAGGTGCTGAGACAGCCGCTTGACCAGCCACATCATGAAATTGACGGTCAGGATATTGAAATCCGCGGAGATCTCCCAGAAGTAGTCCTGGGCGTTCTTTTTGACCTTGGAAATTTTCTTTTTTTCCGTCTCTGCCAGGTGTTCCATGAAACGGGTAAGGCCGGGGTCGGTGAGGGTGAGTTCTAGAAATTCTTCCCGGGATTTGGTCACCGGCCCGATGACCAGGCGCCGTTTGGAGTCCAGGCGTTGGATCAGCTCCCGTCGCACTTCCTGGGCCCGGTCCCGCAGGCGGCCATCTTTGGAGGCGCTGGCCAGGAACTCTTGAAGATTAATGGGGTCGGCCACTTCCACCACGGCCTGTTTAGCCTTGAGGAAGCAAAACACCAACTTGCGCAGCTTGCCCGGATTTTCGCTGTCTCCGAAAAAGAGCTGCAAGAGCCCCTTGTCTTTCCGCCCCGGATCTTTGGAATACATAATCATCTGGGGGACCAGGAAGATGGGGAAGTCGAGCTGCAACTGGAGTTCCAACAGGTGCCGGATGGGGTCTTCCCGGGGCCTTAAAAAGCGTTGGCGGAAGCCCACCTGGTCCACCAGAAAGAGCAAAGATCCCCGTTTTTCCTGGATAATCTGGAGGAAGTAGCCGTCCTGAAAAGGGTTGTGCCAGGCCCGACGCCGGGTGAAGTAATTGACCGCGGCGGACAAAATCTGCACCAGGTGGGAAAATGGCTGCCATATCCAGAGGTTAAGATCAAAGGCCACCTCCGGCGCTTTGACTCCCAGTTTTTGGTAGCGGCGGTTGAAAAAGAGAAAATCCAGGTGACTGCGGTATTTTAGGGCATAAACCACGGCGCCCTGCTGAGCCAGCTCCTGGAGGCGTTCCAGGTGGCGGGGGTTGACCGTAACCTTGGAAAAAAACGGATCCAGAGTATATCGCAGCAAAAACCCGGGGCTGCTGGGCAGATAACCGGCGTAGTGAAATTCGTGCCCTCCCAGCCAACCGGTCAGGCGGCCGAGCCAGCGGGCCCACCAGGACTTGGGTTTGTCCTCCTCCGCCGGGCTTTGGGGTTGCTGCTCTTGGGGTTCTTCACCCATGAGTAACCTTCCAAAAATTCTTCACTAAGGTACACAATATATAGACAAGAGCCTATGCCTGTCAACCGAAACAGTTGCCAGTTGCCCAGTTGCCCAGTTGTCATACCAAGGTGCATTCTAATGGGTATTTTTGTAGGGGCATAATTTATTGCGCCCTCAAAGCGGGCGTGATAAATCACGCCCCTATATTTTACGCCTTTTAATTGCGACTTGCTCAGTGATTAGTTAGTGATTAGTGGCATGGTAGTCAAAAAAGATTAGGCGGTCATCATGAAGCACTTTGTCCATGAAAATTAAGGGCACGGCGCGCCGTGCCTCTTAAGGTTTTCGTTAATTATATCAGATTTTCAGATCGCATGCTTTTTGAGGATAGCCATCGCATAGTTGTCTTAATGGTAGAGAGGGAACCACTTGGGGGCGAGGAAACCCTGGGCGCAATTAACTTCCCAAACCCGAAAAACTGGGAACCGGAAACCGGAACCGGGAATTATCTCACCAGCTCCAGAAACGCGGCTTCGTCCAGGATGGTGATCCCCAATTCCCGGGCCTTGGCGTATTTGCTGCCGGGATCGGTTCCGGACACCACGTAGTCGGTCTTGGCGGACACCGAAGAGCTGACCTTGCCGCCCCGGGCGGTGACCAGGGCCTTGGCCTCCTCCCGGGAGATGGTGAGCGCCCCGGTGAATACAAAGGTCTTGCCCGCCAGAGGACTCACCGCGGGGCGCTCCGGCGGGATGATTTCCAGGCCCGCGGCCTGGAGCTTGGCCAGCCGCTCTTGATTGCGGGGTTCATTGAAGTATTCCACGATGCTCTGGGCAACCGTTGGCCCTATTCCTTCCACCTGGGTTAATTCATTGAAATCCGCGGCCATCAGGGCTTCCAGGGTCCCGAAGTGCCGGGCCAGGAGCTGGGCCGTGGCCTCGCCCAAGTAGCGGATACCCAGGGCGTAAAGAAACCGCTCCAGGGTGACCCGCTTGCTCTTTTGGATGGCGTTGATGATGTTCTGGGCCGACTTTTCCGCGAAGCGCTCCAAGGGGATGAGGTCATCTTCCGTCAGCTTATAGAGGTCGCTGACGTCCTGAACCAAGCCGTTGTCCACCAACTGGGCGATAATTTTCTCCCCCAGGCCGTCAATGTCCATGGCGGTTTTGGCGGCGAAGTGAAAAATGCCCCTCACCAGCGCCCCGCCGCACCCGGGGTTGGGGCAGCGGGTGACCTTCTCGCCGGCGGGCCGCACCAGGGGGGTGTGGCACACCGGGCAGCGGGTGGGCATTTGAAAGGGCCTGGCGTCCGGGGGGCGCTCCTCCAGGATGACCTTCACCACTTCTGGGATGACGTCCCCGGCCCGCTGGATCAGCACGGTGTCGCCCACCCGCACGTCCTTGCGGGCCACTTCGTCTTCGTTGTGCAAGGTAGCCCGGGTCACGGTGACGCCCCCCACTTCCACCGGCTCCATCACCGCCATGGGGGTGACCGCGCCGGTGCGGCCCACGTTGACCACGATGTTTAGAACCCTCGTGGTCTCCTGGGTGGCCGCGAATTTGTACGCCAGGGCCCACCGGGGGCTGCGGGTCTTGGTCCCCAGGCGCTCCTGGAGGATTAAGGAGTCCACCTTGATGACCACCCCGTCGATTTCATAAGGCAGGCCGTGGCGCTGATGCTCCAAGCGGTGGTGATAGGCGATGGCCGGGCCGATGCCCGTATGGCGCTCAATCAGGGGGTTGATGCGGAACCCCCAGGCCTTCAGGGTCTGGAGCACCTCCCATTGGGTCTCAAAGGCGCGGCCCGCGACTTCGCCGATGCCGTAGCAGTAAATTTTCAGGGGCCGGGCCGCGGTGATGTTGGGGTCCAACTGGCGCAGCGAGCCGGCGGCGGCATTCCGAGGGTTGGCAAAGGCCGGTTCGCCCTGGGCCCGGCGCTGCTCATTGAGTTTTTTAAATTCCGCCAGGTCCATGTACACTTCCCCCCGGACCTCCAGCAACTCCGGGATAGCCTCCTGGTCCTTAAGCATTTGCAAGGGGATGGTGTGGATGGTTTTCAGGTTCTGGGTGACGTTTTCCCCCCGGACGCCGTCGCCCCGGGTGGAACCCACGGTGAGGCGGCCGTTTTCATAGACCAACTCCACGGCCACGCCGTCCATTTTCGGCTCTACCACGTAGTGGAAGTCTTCCGCGGTGCGGAGGAACCGTTTTAGGCGTTCGTCGAACTCCCGGGTCTCGGCCTCGCTGAAGGCGTTTTCCAGGGAGAGCATGGGCTGGCGGTGCACCACGGTCTCGAATTTTTCCAGAGGGGGCGCGCCCACCCGCTGAGTGGGGGAATCGGAGGTAATAAGCTCAGGGTGCTCTTCCTCCAGCCGCATAAGTTCTCGCATTAAGCGGTCGAACTCATCGTCGGAGATGACCGGGTCATCCAGGACGTAATAGCGATAATTATGGTAGTGAATCTGCTCCCGGAGGTCTTTCACCCGGGCCGCCACTTCCGGGGGGACGGTTGTGCTCGCCATTTAAAAGCAGTTTTCAGTTTTTAGTTTTCAGTTGAAGGTATTGCGAGTTAAATTCCCTGGAACCATCATAAGGAGTTTTATCAGGATTTTCAAGGCAGTTGTCATTTGCCAGTGATCAGTGCAGGGATCAGTGGTCGGGCTTGGGGGCTGCAGCTAAGGCAATAATCAAATTTTGCGGACAATTATCTTCATAGAGACGCGCAATAGATCGATAAGTTTCATCAGTGCACATCGAAATTAATGGAGATATCCCGGGTAAGCACAGGTCCTTGATCCATAAAGGGAAAGGGTCTCCCGAAGCTGGACGGCCAGGAGGCCATGGAGATAAGAAAGTGAATATCGGCTGGAGGCGGCAAAAAATTCTTCATCCTCCCATCCCGGCAGTCCCAACCGGGGCCAGACCGCGTCTCGGGCCAGGGGGAGGAATGTCTCTTCCAGGCGTTTTCTCGCGGGGCTGGGCCAGTAAGACTCCAAGGCCCAGAAAAAGAGGAAAAGACGCTTAAATAACCGCAAATCAGACTTTTCCAGGGTCAGGCCGTGAAAGCGGCGGCTGAGCAACGATTCCCCCAGATTGCGAAACAACCCGTAGAGTTTGGTCCTTATGCCTACGCGCAGCGAATCTTCCAGCAGCGCAAATTCCCCGGCAATCTCATAAACCTCTTTCGGGGAATAATCATTCAGCTCCAGACTTTCCCGAAAGAATTGGGAAAACAAGGCCTTGCTCCAATCCATTAGCAGCAGGAATTCCGGCTGCCGGCGCCACTCCTTAAGAGTTTCCAGCGTAACCCCGGCAATGTCGGCCACCCAGGGGAGAGATGCCTGACCCAGATATGCCTGCAGGAGCGCCGCCCCATACTGCTGGGGGGCCATGGAGATATGGCGGCCCTTTAACCGGGGAGGACTTGCCGCGGTGACATAATCGTGCAAGCGGTCTTGAAGCCACTTTTGATAGAGAAACATGGAGGACATGAGCAGATGGGATCAAGGCGTGCTGGGCGGCCCTAAATAATCTTCATGGTTTGCCGGAGGTTAAATGCCACTGACACTTCAGTTCCCTTAAAATACGAGCCTTCCGAAACCCCGGGTCAGCAAGCCCAATCCCAACGCCAATCCCAGGGAACAAATCACTGCCAGGGCTGCGCCCTTCCAGCCCAGCTCCCGGCTCAGGGCCGCGATGGTGGAGGCGCAGGGAATGTAAAAGAGCACGAACACCGTAAAAGTGAGGAGCTGGACATGGGTCAGCACCGTCTGGATCTGGTTGGTGCCCAGGGCCTCGTTGAGCATGACCAGAGATAATTCTTTCCGCATGATCCCAAAAATCAAGGTGGTGCCCACCTTCGCCGGAAGGTCCAGAAGGCTGGTGAGGGGCCGGAGAACGTCATTGACATGGCCGTCGAAGCCATAGAACTTGAGCAGGCTCAGGACCAGGCTGCCCCCGATTAAGATGGGCCAGGCCACCACGATGAAGTCCTTGAGGCTGCGCCAGGACTTGTGCACCACGTTGGTCCAGGTGGGCAGGCGGTATTCGGGAATCTCCATGAGCAGGCCCGGGGAGATTTCCGGCAGCAGTAAAGTGGATATTCGCCCCAGGATGCCGATGACCAGCAGGTTAAACAGATAAACCCCCAAGGCCCAGTAAGGGCCGATGGCATAGGCCACCAGGGCGAAGATGATCACCGAGCGGGCCGAGCAGGGAATGAGGATGGCCAGCATGGCCACCACCAGCCGGTCCCGGGGGCTTTCCAGGATGCGGGTGGCCATCACCGCCGGCACGCTGCAGCCGTAGCCCAGGATAAAGGGAATAATGGATTTCCCGTGCAGCCCCAAAAGGTGCATGAGGTTGTCCATGAGAAAGGCCACCCGGGGGAGATAGCCGCTGTCCTCCAGCAACGCCAGCCCCACCAGAAAGGGGACCAGGTAGGGAAGAACGATGGCCACCCCCCCGAAGATTCCCATGAGCAGGCCCTCTCCCACCACGTAGTAAGCCAGGGTGTCCTGCCCCAGCCAGACCTGGGAGAATTTTTGCGCCAGTTCCAGGTAGCCCATCAAGAAGTTTTCGGCGTGCTGCCCCAGCCGGAAGACCCCCTGGAAAAACAGGCCCATAATGAGGACCAGGATGACGTAGCCCCAGAACTTGTGGGTGGCCACTTTGTCCAGGCGGTCCCGCCAGGCGGGCTTCTCCGCCGGCCTGACCTTGGCCACCTGTTCAAAAAGATTGATGGACAGGGCGTGGCGCTCCGAGGAGATCACGGTTTCCGGAGGGCGGCCGTGGGTCTGGGCCAGAATCTTCTGGTGATTTCGCACCATCACCACGCACCCGGGATGCTGGCGCCCCACCTCCTCGATGAGATAAGGGTCGTCTTCCAGAAGTTTCACCAGGAGGAAACGGTGGGGCAGTCCCAGGGCCTGGGCATGGTCGGGGTCCAGGTGGTCGCTCAATTCGGCGATTTCCTGCTCAATGTCCCGGCTGAACATGATCTGGGAGGGCCGGATGCCGGTGCGGCCCGTTTCGATGGCCGTTTGCAGCAGTTCGGTGAGGCCCCGGCCCGTGGCCGCGATGGTGGGCACCACCGGCACCCCCAGGAGTTTGGCCAGCCGGGGGGCGTCAATGGTAATGCCTTTGCGGGCCGCTTCGTCCATCATGTTCAGGGCCACCATCATGGGACGCTCCAGGCTCATGAGCTCCAGGGTCAACTCCAGGCTCCGCCCTAACAGGGTGGCGTCAATGACGTTGACGATGACCTCAGCCTCTTCGGCCAGGAGGTAGTTCCGGGACTCCAGTTCCGCCGGGTCGGTGGAGGTGAGGGAATAGACCCCGGGGAGGTCCACGCAGGTGATCTCCTCCCCTTCAAACACCACCCGGCTCACGGTGTACTTCACCGTGGTGCCGGGAAAATTGGACACCATGGCCTTGTAGCCGCTGAAGTAGTTGAAGATGGTGCTCTTGCCGCAGTTGGGCTGGCCGATGAAAGCAACGCGTAACATAAGTTTTCAGTTTTCTGTTTTCAGTTTTCTGTTTTCTGTTTCCGCTAACCAGCTAACCCGCTAACCCGCTGAACCGCTCCCTGTTTTTGCCCCTAACATCTTGACACTTTGTTAATTTTTTATATATTAGTTTTTTTGTGGCTGAGGGCAAGAGATTATCTGGGCCACTCGCCATAAAGGTCAAGCACGCCGATGAAAAAACCCCTCCAAATCCCCGTCAACTCCATCCCCGACCTCGGCAAGGACGTGAGCCTGGACCTGGGGGACGATTGGTTCCGCCACTGGCGGGAAGAAGACCAGGGACTGGAATTCAACGCGGGGGACTTAACCGGCGAGGTGCGCCTGGAAAAGCACGGCAAGGACATCCTGGTAAGGGGGCATCTGGAAGGTCACCTGGATTTAGCTTGCAGCCGCTGCCTGGATTATTACGCGGCCCCTTACACTTCGGACTTTGACTTGCTCTTGCTGCCTGGCCATGAACCTCTGGCCCAGGAAGAAGAATTGACTGCTGCGGACCTGGATGTGGACTTTGTTGCCGGAGAGGACGTTGACCTGCAAGGAATCATCCGGGAGCAGATCATTCTCACAGTGCCCCTCAAACCCTTGTGTCACGAAGACTGCCGGGGCCTGTGTCCCGGGTGCGGCGCCAACCTCAACCGGGAGGCCTGCACCTGTAAGGCGTAATTGGATATTCATGTGTAACTTATTGATAATCCTGAGCCATTTAACTAAAAACTAAAAACTGATCACTGACCACTGGCCACTGGTCACTGCTTTTAAAAGGAGTTCGTCGTGCCTTTACCCAAACGCAGAAAATCCATTTCCAAGAGGAATATGCGGCGTTCCCACTGGCACTTAACGCCGCCCAGCCTCTCCACCTGTCCCAAGTGCAATGAACCCCGGCTCCCCCACCACGCCTGCCCGTCGTGCGGGTTTTATAAAGGCCGGCTGGTAGTCCCCGAGGCCGCGGAGTAGGGGCGAATCCGGCATTCGTCTCAGACCCAGGGTGATTTTAGGGGGGCGAACCGAGGTTCGCCCGTACATAACCGCCGTTTTTCATTGCGGCCATGATATAAGGAGCCGCCATGGACTATCTGCTCACCGAAGAGCAGCAGATGCTCCGGGACCTGGCTAGGCAGATCAGCGACGAGCGCATCAAGCCCATCCGGGCCGAACTGGACGAAGAAGAGACCTTCCCCTGGGACATCATCAACGACCTGGCCCAGGCTGACCTCTGCGGCACCATCATCCCCGAGGAATACGGCGGCCTGGGGTTGGGCTGCCTGGAAAACGTCCTGGTGCTGGAGGCCCTGGCCATGGGCTGCGTGGGGGTGGCCACCACCTACGCCGCCAGCTTCCTGGGAGCTTATCCTTTGCTGTTGTACGGTTCCGAGGAGCAGAAGCAGAAATATTTTCCGCGCCTGGCCAAAGGCGAGGCCCTGGCCGCGTTCGCCTTGACCGAAGCCCAGGCCGGGAGCGACGCCGGGGCCATTCAGGCCACCGCGGTGAAAGACGGCGATTTTTACGTTCTTAACGGCGCCAAGCAGTGGATCACCAACGCCGGGGAGGCGGAATTCTACACGGTGATTGCCCTCACCGACCGGAGCAAGGGGGCCCGGGGGGCCAGCGCTTTGGTGGTGGAAAAAGGTGATCCGGGAGTCTCCTTCGGGAAGAAAGAAAAGAAGATGGGCATCCGGGCCTCCACCACCCGGGAGGTAATCCTTGAAGACTGCCGCATCCCCAAAGACCGCCTCATCAACAAAGAGGGCATGGGTTTCATCGTCACCATGAAGACCATAGACAACGCCCGCCCCGGCGCCGGGGCCCTGGCCGTGGGCCTGGCCCAGGAGGCCCTGGACGAGGCCGCCGGCTTCGCCAAGGAGCGCCACCAGTTCGGGGTGCCCATCATCCATTTTCAGGCGGTGCAGCACATGCTGGCGGACATGGCCACCAGGATCGAGGCGGCCCGGGCCCTGGTTTATGCGGTAGCCCGCTACATCGACACCAAGCCCAAGGACTACTCCAAGGTGGCGGCCATGGCCAAGCTCTTCCCCACCGACATGGCGATGCAGGTCACCGTGGACGCGGTGCAGGTCATGGGCGGCCACGGTTACATGCGGGAATACCCGGTGGAAAAGATGATGCGGGACGCCAAGATCCTACAGATCTACGAAGGCACCAACCAGATCATGCGGAATATTATCGGGTTGGCGTTGAATAAAGAGTATTCCAAGAAGAAATAGTTTGGTGCGGAAATCACACCCCGTTGACTTACAGACAGAGCCGCAGTTTCTTTATAGATACCGGCATCTTAAAGGTGCACATTGCAAATATACAAGTAAAATACTTAGCAGGATGTTGAAAAACTCTTTTTTAAGAACCCCAAAAAATCGCTGCCCATAAGGCTGAAAAGGTGTTATGGTTAACGATAACAATATGTTATCCGGAGGCGGCGATTATGCGCGGTGACGATGTGCA
>VGSW01000103.1 GCA_016874915.1 Deltaproteobacteria bacterium | reverse complement strand
CGCGCACAAAGCCATGCTTGACAAACGAGGTGCTGCCACATCTCTTGCACGAAAGTTCCATGAGATTACCTCCTGGATAGTTTCAGGAGGTATTATAGCATAAAATGTATCTAATGTTAACACTCTCGTTTTTTAAAGGGAAAAATAGCCACCTAGAGGCCCTGGCCTCTCTCGCCAGATGGTTTATAATTAAACATGGACCTCCCGGAAGCCTTGCTGGACCCCAGCGCGTACCCCGAACCCACCACTTCGGTGGAACTGGTCCAGACCCACATCTCCTACGTTTTCCTCACAGACCGTTTCGCCTACAAGGTCAAAAAGCCGGTGGACCTGGGGTTTCTCAACTTCACCACCTTGAGAAGGCGCCATTATTACCTTCACGAGGAACTGGTGCTCAACCGCCGCCTCTGCCCGGAGATTTACCGAGAAGTATTGCCCATAGTGGCCCACTACCGCCGGGTGGAGGTGGGGGGCAAGGGCCATGCGGTGGAATACGCCCTAAAAATGGTGCGCATGCCCCAGGACCGCATGATGGACGAAGTGGCGGACCGGGGCGAGCTTCATCGGGGGATCATGGACCGCATCATCGAGAAGCTGGTTCCCTTTTATGAAACCGCGGCCACCGGCCCCCGCATCAACAAATTCGGAGAGCCGGCAATCATCGCTTACAACCACGAAGAAAACTTTTCCAAGACCGAGGCCCTGGTGGGGGATTTTTTGTCCCGGGAGCTGTTTGAAGAAATTCGCGCTTTTGCCCGGCATTTTCTGTCCCGGAACCGGGCGCTATTTCTGAAGCGCATCAAAGACGGCCGCATCCGGGACTGCCACGGCGACCTGCACATGAAGAACATTTGCCTGGCCGACGGCCTTTACATCTTCGACTGCATTGAATTTAATCCCCGTTTCCGATATGGTGATGTGGCGGCGGATATCGACTTCCTGGCCATGGACCTGGATTTTCACGGGCGGCAGGATCTGGGCCGCCACTTTGTGGAGAGGTTTGCGGCCTCCTCCAGGGACCAGGAATTGCTGGTGATGCTGGATTTTTACAAGTGCTACCGGGCCTACGTGCGGGGAAAAATCAACGCGTTCGCGGCCCTGGAGCCGGAGGTGCCGCCGGAGGAGCGGGAAAAAGCCAGAAAAACGGCCCAGGCCTACTTTGAGCTGGCCGGCCGGTACGCGGAGGAGGGGACGCGATGGGCCGCCTGAAAGTTATCGTGATATTCGGATTGATGGGAACCGGCAAGACCACCCTGGCCCGGGCCTTGGGTGAGGCTTTGGGGCTGCCGGTGATCCACAGCGACGCGGTGCGCAAGCATCTGGCGGGGTTCACCCCCACCACCCCAACCCCGGCGGAGTTCGGGAAGGGTATTTACGACGAGGACTTTTCCCGGAAGACCTACGCGGAAATGCGGGGCCAGGCCGCGGCGCACCTGGCCGCGGGCCGGAGCGTCATCTTGGACGGCTCCTACAAGCGGGCCTACGAGCGGGACCTGGTAGCCCAACTGGCCCAGGAATATGGGGCCGCGGCCATCTTTCTCTACTGCGCCTGCCCCTTGGAGGTGGTGCGGCAGCGCCTGGGCATCCGGGCTCACGATCCCGAATCCATCTCCAACGGCCGGGAGGAGATTTTGACGGCCCAGGCTGAGGATTTCGACCCCCCGGATCTTGCGGACCCGCATATTTGGGGGGTGAACACCGCGCGGGAGTTGCCGGAAGTGCTGGAGAAAGTGAAATTTCTCCTGGCCTGGGCAGATAGCGGCAAAGGATAGGGGTAAAGCATAAACGGTTAAAAGGGAAAAGGGAAAAGGGAAAAAGGGTAAATGCAAAAACCGGAGAATTAGATGGAACCAAAAGAAATAATAGAACAAGTCAGAGAGAAGGCCAAGGCCAATTTTCGCACCGGCCTCAACTGAGCGGAGTCAGTCTTTGAGGCGGTCCTGTCTCAATTGGAAACGGGTCTACCCCTGGAAACCATGTGTCTCATGACGGGCTTTGGGGCGGGGATGGGCCACTTCGGGGACACCTGCGGCGCCTTGGTGGGGGGCATCGCCGCCCTGGGCGCGGTGTACGGCCGCCGCGAGGCCCCCATCACCCCCCAGGCCGGCAGAGAGCAGATGCTGGGTACTCCCGGCCTTTACCGCTTGTTCAACCGTCTGCCCAACGAGTTCAAGAGCCGTTTCGGCAGCACCCAGTGCCGCCTGCTCACGTCCCAGTGGCGCAAGACCTGGCTTTGCAAGGACCATGTCCTCTTTTGCCGCAACCTGATCGTAGAGATGGCCGGCCTGGCCGCAGAGATGGCAGTCCCCAAAGACCTGGCCCGCTGGGGTTCAATGCCTTTTGGCGCGCAGCACCCTTGACAAGGCTCAGTTGCCTGGGGTAAAAATATACCGACTGGTTGGTATATTTTCCCCCCAAAGGTTTCCGGATGGCAACCAAAGGTGACCTAACCCGCCAAAACATCATCGAAAAGTCGATGCAGCTCTTCTCCCTCCGGGGATACTTCAATACCTCCATAGCTGACATCGTTAAGGCTACCGGTCTCACCAAAGGGGGGCTTTACGGCCACTTTCGCAACAAGCAAGAGATCTGGTATGCGGTCTATGATGAATGCGTCCGGATTTGGAAGACTATTGTTTTCCAGGGCGCGAGGGAGATCCCTGACCCTCTGGCGCGGATTGAACGGGTCATAGAAAACAGCATGAAAAATTACCTGGGCGCAGGGGTTTTTGAAGGAGGCTGTTTTTTGCTCAATTCCCTGGTCGATCTCGCCGGACAGTCCCCAAGCATGAGCAACCATGTCCTGGAAGGCTTCCGGGCCTTCTCCGGGTTGTTACGTCTGTGGCTGGAAGAAGCAGAGCAAAAAGGAATGTTAAGGGGAGGAATGAATCTGGGCGAGATTGCCAATTTTATGGTGATCTCCCTCAACGGGGCGGCTCCCCTGTATGCCGCCAGCAAGGACCCGGCCGTTTGGCAACAAACCATGGCGCAGTTGCACTTTTATATTCAGAGTTTGAGAAAATAAAGCTAACCTTTAGTGCTCTGTTTCATTTTCCTGCTCGTTCCCAAGCTCTGCCTGGGAACGCAAATTTTAGCCGAGGGTCCTGCTTAGGCGCCTTGATGATGATATAAGTAACCGTATTTAGATATGGCCACTTAGCATTCATTATTATGTAACCATAAAACATAGGAGGGTGCGTTATGAGCAACAACAACGTCCTGGTGGAGAAACGGGATCATATCGGTTTCATTACCCTGAATCGCCCCCAAGCGATGAACACCTTCAACGTCCCCTTTGCCCGGGAGCTGAATGACGCCCTCTGGGAAATGGAGAAGGACCCCGAGATCCGGGTGGTGGTGATCGATGCCAACGGCAAACATTTCTCCACGGGTATTTCTCTGGATGAATTCAAGGGCAAAACCAACAAGGAGTATCGCGAGTTCATTAAATTAATGGATGAGCACAATCACACCATTGCCAGGATGAAAAAGCCGGTGATCGCCTCGGTGAAAGGCTATGCCCTGGCCAACGGCGCGGGCCTGTCATATGCCTGCGACCTGACGATAGCCGCGGAGGATGCCAAATTCGGGACCACGGCCATCAACGTCGGCCTTATCTGCCTGGGACCGGCGGCGCCCCTGGCCCGCAACGTGGGGCTCAAAAAGGCCCTGGAATTGGTGCTTACGGGAGATATAATCTCGGCCGCGGAGGCTCAAAGTTTGGGGCTGGTCAACAAGGTGGTGCCTAGTGATAAGCTGGAGGAAGCCACCCTGGAATTGGCTACCAAACTGGCGGCCAAAAGTCCGCTGGCCTTGCAGATGGGCAAAGCCGGAATCTATGGGATGCAAGATGTCCCTTACCATAAGGCCCTGGACATGCTGAGCGACCGGTTTGCGGCTCTGTGCTGCACCGAAGATGCGGAGGAGGGGGTTAAGGCGTTTCTGGAGAAAAGAAAACCCCAATGGCGGGAACGCTAACTCCTCTGAAAGTTCAAAGTTCAAGGTTCAAGGTTCAACGTTAAACGAATAAGGCAAGGCGTCCGACTCTGCTAACCACTTTTTATCATTGGTGGGAGAGCCGAGGCACATGAGCCACTGTCTGGGAAATTTCTAAAAAAAGCCGGCGCTGAAGTCCCGGAAAAAATCAAGGAAGCAATCAATGAACCTCGAAGAAGTAATGAAGAATCATGGATTCAATTTCTCGGCCAGCTGCGCCGGAAAAGGTTCATATACCAAGTGGATCAAATACCAGGGAAAACGCGCCTATATCGCGGTCCATGATATAAGTGGGGAGGGCTTTCCCACCACCTTGGAGGAGCCCGTCCGGGTGGCGATTCATGAACTAAGATCCGGCGATGAAGTTGAGCCTCCCCAGGAAATTAGCTCGCTAAGCTCTTATTTGGAATCGCTCAAGGAGTGATTCTGCCCCGGTCGGCCCTCAAGGGGGGAAGGGGAAGCCCGGCAAAGTAGCCGGGCTTTTTGAGCCCCAGGGGAATATTGGCGCGGACACTTGCCAAAACGAGACGCCTAATGATAATTTTGTGCCACCAAAACTTCTAAAGAAATTGGAAATCAGATGGCTCTTGAAGATAAACTTGATCCGGAAAAATCCGTTGATAAATCCGCAAAGAAGCGCATTTTGAGCGGCATGCGGCCCACCGGCAGGATGCACCTGGGCAATTACTATGGGGCCCTGTACAACTGGCTCCGCCTCCAGGAAGAGTACCTGTGCCACTATTTTGTGGCCGACTGGCACGCCCTGACCACGGAATACGAAACTCCCCAGGAGATCGGCGGCTACATCCAGGAGATGGTCATAGACTGGCTGGCCGTGGGCCTGGACCCGGAAAAGAGCACCATCTTCGTCCAGTCCGCCATACCGGAACACGCCGAACTATACCTGATCTTCGGGATGCTCACCCCGGTTCCCTGGCTGGAGCGCAACCCCACATACAAAGACCAGCTCCAGGAGTTGGCCCACAAGGATTTGGCCACTTATGGGTTTCTGGGTTACCCGGTGCTCCAGGCCGCGGACATCCTGATGTACAAGGCCGACGGCGTGCCCGTGGGAGTGGACCAGGTGCCCCACGTGGAGATGACCCGGGAAATCGCCCGGCGCTTCAACCACCTGTACCGGCCCCTCTTTCCGGAGCCAGAAGCCCTGCTCACCGAGATTCCTAAGCTCACCGGCACCGATGGCCGCAAGATGAGCAAGAGCTACGGGAACTGCATTTATCTCAGCGATTCTCCGCAGGTTATCCAGCAGAAGGTGCGCCAGATGGTCACCGACGTGGGCCGGCCCTTCCGCAAAGACCCGGGGGAGCCGGACCGCTGCCTGGCCTTTCCCTTCCACCGCCTCAACCTGCCCCTGGAAAAGCTTCAAGAGATCATCACCTCCTGCCGCGCCGCGGCCCTGGGATGCGTTGACTGCAAAAAGCTATTGGCTGAGGCGCTGCTTCAAAACCTGGCTCCTATTCAGGAGCGGCGGCGCTATTATGAGGCTCACCCTCAGGAGGTCCAGGAAGTGCTCCATCAGGGCAACCGGAAGGCCCGGGAGGCGGCCAAGAATACCATGGCGGAGGTGCGAGAGGCGATTCGGTTTAACCTGGAGGTGCAGTTGCCTTAAAATCTTCATGAGCCGTTGGCTCACCCTTAAAGATATTTTGGGGGGAGGGGCAAGGGCTTTTGCCCTTGGCCCCCTCCCCCAACAACAACTTTTCGAAGAAGAAAACAGAAAACTTTATGCGGTTGCCGGCTTAAGGTAGCGCGCCTACGGCGCCTGAATTTGCCACATGATTTGAGGGGGGCAGAGGGAAGGTGGGGGAGGGGAGGGGCCATGTGTCCCTGGCCCCTTACCCCAACATTCACTTTTTCTGGGATCTCAAAAAAGGGTTAACGATAGCCGCGCCCCCGGCCGCCGCCGCCCCCGCCAAAACCGCCCCGGGGGCCGCCCCGCTGCGGCTGTCTGGCTTCATTGACCTTGAGGGTGTTCCCGGACACATTCCGGCCATTGATCATCGAAATGGCCTTTTGGGCTTCCAGTTTGGATTCCATCTCCACAAACCCGAAACCTCGGGGCTGACCGGTTTGCCGGTCAAAAATAACCTTGGCGGAAGCCACATGACCGGCCTCGGAAAAGAGTTCTTTTAAACTCTCGTCGGTCATTTCCTGGGGCAAATTGCCTACATACAATTTTACGCTCATATTCTCCTCGTAATAAGTCTGAGACGGATCGCTTAGCCTGGGTTAGTTACCCATGGCCTCTGAAGTTGCCTTATTCACTCGGGTCAGAAATCTTTTTCGGTTCTTCTACCTGAGTTTTCTTCTGGCGACGCTTTTGTTTTTCTTCGCTTTTCAGCTTTCTGGCTATCTCCTTGGCCCGCTTTTCCCACCCGTAACGGTTTCGTGCCACGCTGGACCTCCATGATACGATTTGAGACATCGGAACTCCGGGTATAACTAGCGCCGGAGTTCCGACCAGGTGATAGGCTTAAAGCTTAACAACGTTTTGGGCTTGGGGGCCTTTTTGGCCCTGGACCACCTCAAATTCCACTTCCTGGTTTTCTGCCAGGCTCCGGAACCCGTCGCCCTTGATGGCGCTGAAATGCACAAACACATCGGGGCCATTCTGGCGGGAAATAAACCCAAACCCCTTGGCATCGTTAAACCATTTTACCGTACCAGTTTCCCTCATTACTTGCAGAACCTCCTAAAAATTGTACAACTTCTTCCTGCCCCAAGAGCAGGCCCTGAAAGCAGCCAGCCAAAAAAAAGAAGGGTATTTAGCATACCCTTCCGATTTATTCAGGGCCGCAACCCTGCCTTCAGCCTGACATGCTATTAAATCCATTTTAATTTGAGGCCCCGTGGAAGTCAAGAATAATTGGGATGAACGCGGTATGAAAATTAGTCAAAGGTCTTTGCAGGGCGGGGTTGGGAAGACATGCCGAGGCTCACGGAGACAGGGGCGGCGTCGAGTACTGCAAAAAATTGGTGCACACGTCGCGGACGAAGGCCTGGGTTTCCCGGATAGGGGGTATTTCCTGCCGCTGGACCACCCGTTGGGGACCAGCGTTATACGCGGCCAGAGCCAGGGGTAGGCGAAAATTGAATCTGTCCAGTAACAATCGCAAGTATCTGCTGCCGGCCCAGACGTTCTCCCGGACGTCATAAGGGTTGCTCACCTGAAGAAAGGCGGCGGTCTCAGGCATGAGCTGCATCAACCCCTGAGCCCCTTTGGGGGAAGTGGCTCCGGGGTTAAAATTGGATTCCACCCGGATCACCGCTTTGACCAACGAGGGGGGGAGGCCGTGGTGGCGGCTGGCCTCTTGAATCACCGGCTCCAGTTCCTGGGCGGTGATCCTGGCCCGAAGGGGAGGGCGGAGCGGTCGGACCTTTCCGGGTTTATTTAGGGCCAGCGCGCTGGGCTGGCTTCCCTTTTGGGAAAAATAGTAGTAAATTACTCCATTTTTAGACACGCGCAGGTAAGACTCCGCCTGCGCCGGAGGGATGCCTAGGGCCAACCATATCCCCCCCAGCAGGAGAAACAGTAAGAGGAAAAATCGGCTGCCGCCAGTCTTGCAATGAGTTTTCCGCATGATCGTCTAATCAATAAGGTATGATCAATAAAGATATCAAATAGCTAATTGATTTGTTTTCTTGGAAAATCTCATTTTCCCGGCAACAAGTTCCTTCTGGACAAAGGAAGATTTGACTCAGGAATTAACAAACTTTTAATTTTAAGTCAAGGGTAAAAAACTTCCTTTCCAGGGCGGTTGTATTGTTTCTTGGGAACGCACTTTATTTGTTCCTTTTTTGGAAGCAACTCAGATTAGGAACCGCAGATAAGCCAATTTTTGATCAGGATTGTGCCGCAGTTAACCGCGAGCTAATATTAACTTGCTGATATTATTTAAAATTAACCATTGATTTGACAAAATCGTCCGACAATAATATCCTAAGAAAAGTTATAAGTAGGTTCAAGAGGAGAGTGTCTAATAGTAGCGATTAATTGTTCCCATTATCCAAGGAAGGACTGAGTGATGAGGACTGAGGACTGAGTAATTTAAGATAAAGATGGCGAAGACTCAGTCCTCAGTCCTAAAATATCAAGTAACTGATTTGGCGAAATGAGAAAAATTACGTGACCTGAGTAATATCTAGGAGATTGCTTGAGCATGATGGAAAATGAACTCAGAAATAAATTCTTGCGGCGTCAAGCCACCATCGGCATCATTGGCCTGGGCTATGTCGGTCTGCCGCTGGTTTTGCGGTTCGCCCAGGAAGGTTTTCAAGTCCTGGGGTTTGACATAGATCCCGAAAAAGTAAATTCCCTGAACCGGGGACAATCCTATATCCAGCACATTCCCAGCGGGCAAATTGCTGAAATCATCCAAGCGGAGAGGTTTGAGGCCACCCAGGACATGGCTCGTCTGGGCGAGCCGGACGCCCTGCTGATTTGCGTCCCCACTCCCCTTAATCCTCATCGGGAACCGGATTTAAAGTACGTGGAGCAAACTACCAAAGATATTGCCAGATGTCTGCGACCTGGGCAGTTAATCTCTCTGGAGTCCACCACCTATCCGGGCACCACCGAAGAGGTGGTCCTGCCTCAATTAGTCCCAACCTCGCTTCGGGTGGGGATCGATTTCTTTCTGGTATTCTCGCCGGAACGGGAAGACCCCGGCAGCAGCACTTTTAACTTAGCCAATACTCCCAAAGTGGTGGGGGGGGTTACCCCAAGCTGTCTGCGATTGGGGGAGATTCTTTATTCCCAGGTCGTCACCCAAGTGGTGCCGGTATCTTCAACCAGAGTGGCCGAGATGACCAAGCTCTTGGAAAACATTTACCGGGCGGTCAATATCGCCCTGGTTAATGAGCTCAAGATTCTTGGACACCGCATGAATATCGATATTTATGAAGTGATCGAGGCCGCCAAAACCAAGCCCTTCGGCTTCCAGCCCTTTTATCCCGGCCCGGGTTTGGGAGGGCATTGCATCCCCATTGATCCTTTTTATCTCACCTGGAAAGCCAGGGAATATGATTTTAACACCCGGTTCATTGAACTAGCCGGGGAAATCAATACCAGTATGCCGTATTACGTGGTGGAACGCACCGTGCAAGCCCTCAATGAACGCGGCCGTTCCATTAAAGAGAGCCGCATCCTGATCATCGGAGCGGCTTATAAAAAGGACGTGGATGACGTGCGGGAATCTCCCAGCCTTAAACTGATCGACTTGCTTATGCGCCGGGGCGCCCGGGTGGATTACCATGATCCTCATATTCCCGTCATGCCCCGCACCCGCCGCCATCAGTTTGATCTGCGTTCCGTCCCTTTGACTCCGGAAAATTTATCGGCCTATGACGCGGTTCTCATTGTCACCGATCATTCTTGCCTCAATTATGAAGATATTGCAGCTCATGCCAACCTGATCGTGGACACCCGCAACGCCATAACGGGAAGGGATCATGCTCACAAGGTGATAAGAGCTTGATAAGGAAAGACTCATGACTCTGAAAAAGCGGATGGATTTTATCGACCTGAAAACCCAGCAGCAGGCGATTATGCCTTCCTTGCAGGAACGGATTCAGCGGGTCCTGGATCATGGCCAATATATCATGGGGCCGGAAATCCATGAGTTGGAAGCCCGTTTGGCCTCTTATGTGGGGGTGAAGCATGCCGTTTCCTGCTCTTCGGGAACTGATGCCCTGCTTATGCCCCTGATGGCTTATGGGGTGGGGCCGGGAGACGCCATTTTTACCACCCCCTTTACTTTCATCGCCACCGCCGAAGTGGTCGAGCTTTTGGGCGCCACCACCGTGTTCGTGGATATTGACGCCCGGACGTTTAATATTGCTCCTCATCTTCTGGCTGCCGCCATCGCCGACCTGGGGAAGAATCCCCGCACCGCGTCTCTGAGGCCCAGGGGCGTCATCCCCGTGGACCTCTTCGGGCAGCCGGCGGATTACGACCGGATTAACGCCATCGCGGCGCAGCATGGTTTGTTTGTCCTGGAAGACGCGGCCCAATCCTTTGGCGGGACCTATAAAGGCAAACGGGCCGGCGCCCTGGCGGAAGTGGCGGCCACTTCCTTTTTCCCCGCCAAACCCCTGGGTGGTTACGGCGATGGGGGAGCGGTCTTCACCGATAATGATCACCTGGCCGAAATCTTGCGCTCCATCCGGGTTCATGGCCAGGGGACCGACAGATATGATAACGTGCGCCTCGGCATCAATGGCCGCCTGGACACCTTACAAGCGGCCATTCTTCTGGCCAAGCTGGAAGTCTTTCCCCGGGAAGTGGCGGCCCGCCAGGAAGTGGCCCGGCGCTACAGCCAGGCCCTGGAGTCTTTGGTGGAAGTGCCTTATGTGGCCCCTGACTGCACCTCGGTTTGGGCCCAATACTCGGTTCTCAGCGATGCCCGCGCCCTACTATTGGAAAGGCTCAAGCAAGCCGGCATTCCTGCCGCCATCTATTATCCCAAGCCTATCCACCTGCAAGCAGCCTTTGCGCACCTGGGCTATCAGCCGGGGGATTTTCCGGTGAGCGAAAGAGCTGCGGCGCGCATCTTCAGCCTGCCCATGCATCCTTATCTGACCCAGGACGACCAGGACCGGATTGTGGCGGCGTTAAAAACCGGCCGGTAAATTCCCCTGAGCCTGGATTTGGTCCATGGACTCTCCGGTGACGGGAAACCTCGGGGTGAATCCTCGGGGTTTTCGAAAACCGGAATGGATTAGTGCTTTAGCTCCGCTAGTTTCTGGCCGGTATCCCGTATCCCCATGGATCGGTTCAAGGGCACAGCACGCTGTGCCCCTACGACCAGAAAAGAACCGCATCACATGAACTCCGGCTCCAATTGCGGTTCTTCTCGAGGCTTAAAAGGTTTCAATCCTTTCTTGGCGGGGGATCCTCCCGGGGGCGAGATTAAAGGTTGAGGTTGCAGGTTGCGGCCAGGGACCCAGCCCACCGCGCCACTGGAAGGCTGGCGAACCTTAAACCAGCCCGGGTGTTTTTCCTCCAGCTTTTGCACCTGGTCGTTGAACCGCAGGGTTCTGATGACCCCGGCTTGGGTCGAGGGTTGGGCCCGCAAACTGAGCCTCCTAACTGCCACATAGTAATAGAGTTTGCCAGGCGGCCGGGCCTGGGCCTCTTCGAGTCGGGCCGCCAGCGACGCTGACGGCGCCCAACCCAGGATGCGGCTTTTGACCGCCAGGACCCGCCACCAACCCTGCTTTCCTTCTTCCACCCGCTGCACCTCATCCCCCCGGAAAAGCAGCTGCAGGGGATGGCAATCGCTGGCGGGACATTCCAACAGAGGCAGACTATCTTCGCTGACATAGTAAAAAACCGGGGAAACCGGGGTCGCGCTAAGCAGTTCCTTCCGGACCCATCCCGTCTGCCCGGTTCGCCTTATTTCCACCCGCCACCAGGCGGATTTGTCGGCATCCAACCGCTTCACTTCATCGCCCCGGTAAAGTTGGCCCAGGATATTTCCCTCGTAACCGAGGCTGTCACGCAAGTAAGTGATTTCCGGGGTAACGTAGAAGGAGGCTTCGGGGGGTTTAACCTGGGTTGTCGCACAGGACCAGGTCAGGCCTAGAAGCAGAGTTATGATTATCGATCGGGTCACTTTAGCGCCTGACACCAAAATTCTCTACCGAGTCTCGTCCAGTGATTTGATCCGCCACTGCCCCGACTCTTGGACAAATTTTATGGAATAAGTTTTTGAAATATTTTTGCTTTTATGGGTGCTAATATTTTGCGCCTCTACTTCCCAGGTCACCCGGGCTATTGCGGTGTTGTCAACCAAGCGACTGATTTCATGGATCTCGAACTCCATTTTCGGGTAATCATAGATTTTCCAGGTTTTTGAGATATTTTGGGCTCTCTGGGTCAACTGTGCGAAATTTGGGGAGTAATAGCTCAACAATTGGGACAGGTCTTTTTTCTGATTGGCTTCCTTTATCCCGGAAAAAACCTGTTCCAATTGGCTTCTCAGTATAGTGGCAGAGTCCCTGGCAGAGGCCGCGGCTGCGGCTTGAGGGCCAGGCGCGCTTTGACTGGATGGGGAGGCTTCCTTGACCTCCTCCCCTTTCTTAGCGGCAGGGGACGGAGGCGCTCCCCTGAAAGAAAACCACACCAGGAAACCGATCAGCACCAAGGCGAGTCCTCCCGACAGGCCCAGGAGCCCGAAAGGCTTCTTCCGGGGCGGCAAAGGAGGGGGAGGGGCTTCCTGCGGATGGATCATTGTTTTCGAGTTTAATCTGGTATTTGATAATATAATATCAAAAACCGCCTTCCTGAAAAAGGGAACTTAATAAACAGGCCCACGCCTGATTAGTTCGCCAAGGCCTAAACTTTGAACCTTGAACCTTGATGGATTCGTAAAAAGTCGCTTATTGTTAATTATCTGAAATAATTTAAGATTATGGTATTTTTTTCTTGTCGGGCGTCGCTTTTTATGGCATAATT
>VGSW01000102.1 GCA_016874915.1 Deltaproteobacteria bacterium | reverse complement strand
GGTTATGGCCGCAAAAATTCCAAAAATCATCCAGCATTTTCGTTTCATGGCAAGGTCTCCTCTTGCTGCAAGCCGTGCTGGGCGGGCAGTGCCCGCCCTACGTCAATTATCCATCCATAGGTCAACGAATCCTCTTAAAATTCCGGTTAACTTCGTCAAGGTCAAAGGCCCCTGGGTCGAATTCCCCGCCGACCCACTCTAACATATCTTCGCGGTCCGGATGCTGGGGATCGCTCAGGGCCTCAAGTAAATCGGCATACCCCCAAATTCCCCCCACATCTTCCGGGGGACAGGCCCCTTTGCCCTTTAAGCAGCAGGGATAATGCTGGCCTTCTTCCCTGGGCAGGATCTTCTCCACCAGGATTTCGTGCTCCCAGCTGTCGCCGAAATCATATTCATAAACAAACTTGCTTTTTTCTCTAAGGGGCAACTGCTGGAGCTTGAACCGTTTTTCATCTTTGGTGTCAGAGAAGAAGTTAGAGAATAATTCCTTGTCCGGTATGCCATAATAGGCGCGGCCGATTTTGAACTGGTGCAGATGACTGTCAAACCACCCCATGGCCACTTGCAGGATTCGGTGCAATTTGGCCAGGGTGATATCCCCCGGCACTTGCAGCCTTCTCCAGATGGGGGGCCGACTGCCTTTTAAGGTGACCTTAATTTGATAAACCTGGGTCAGGTCCATAGTTTTTTGCTTAGGCGGCTTCATTTTCTGCTCCGATTCTTCAAATAAGATGCAAAAACTCTTCCAGAGTCAGACCCGCTTGCTTAATGATTTTTGCCAGGGTAGTTCGCTTTACCGGGCGATGCGCCGGAACCGTGAGTTTGCGTAACCTCCCGGCGGCGAACCTGCTTAAGCGAATATGGCTGCCCTTCTGCCGGTCAACCCGCCATCCGGCCCGCTCCAGGGCGGTAATGATGACGTGGTAAGACAGGCTGGGCGTTATGGTCACAGGACCAGTTCCACGATTTGAGCCTTCTCCGGTAAAGGCAAGGGTTCCTCTTCCTCCAGATAAAGGTCAATGGCTTCCCGAATGTTGGCCAGGGCTTCCTCCCTGGTATCCCCTTCGCTGATGCAACCGGGCAGGGAGGGAACATAGACGGTGAAGCCGCCTTCGTCGCTGGGTTCTAAAACTACTTTGAGTTTCATGATGCTGACCTTTTTCGCGGCAGTTAATGATTGGGGCAGTAAACATGGATTATCAAAATAAATCGTCCTCAATAATTCTTAAATATTTATTGACGTAGAACATATCAGGCTCATTTTTACTTGCTCTGACCCTAATTTCAAATTGAGGGTAAATAGGGTTCTTGTTATCAAATAGGATGAGTCCTATACCGAATATCCTACACAACGCGTCTATCCTTCCTACATCTTCATCTTGAGAGCTTTTCGGTATTACTATATATGATTTATGACTGAATAATTTATATGAGCAAGCCTGTCCAAATGCTGTTATCAAATTTCCAGTATCTAATTTTATTTCTGCACATATAATCTCAGTTGGAAATTCGAGAACATCGCTTTTCCGTGATTTACGTATCCCAATTATATCAGGCGTCCCCCATTTATCTTTAAATTTATTTCCTCCTAAAGGAATTGCCTTAGTGCATTCCTCTAACTCATTGACAAGCCAATCTGCAAATGGTTTATAAAATTCTTCTTCTTTTATTATTATTTCTGTTTCCAGTTCAGTGATTTCTTCTTTTTCGATACTTTCATCTTCCTTAAATATAATATGACGAAAAAGGCCTTTGTCCGGCTTAAAAACTTCGCCCGGAATTCTTATATCCAAATTCCAGATTGTTCCATGAATAGTATTTATATTAATATGTGGTAATTCGTCTTTTATTTTACGAACAAGATATGAATATCTAACTCCATTCGGATTATTCTTTAATATCTGTAATGCTTTCTGAATAATCTCTTCTCTTTTAGTAGCCATAAAATGCTCCTATTGAACCGTTAGCGATTCGAGTCCCCATATTTAACCCGATACACCACCCCCGCCTTATCATCGGAAATATACATAACCCCATTATTCTGAATCACCATATCCACCGGGCGGCCTAGGGCCCGGCCGTCTGGGGTGAGCCAGCCGGTGATGAAGTCTTCCACTCCTAAATATTTTCCCTGGGCGTCCAGTTTATAGCGCACCACTTTGTAGCCCGTGGGCACGGAGCGGTTCCAGGAACCGTGGTAGGCCACCAGCAGGTTATGATGATACTCCGGGGGCCAGCCCTGCTCCGGGAAAAAGGCCAGCCCCAGGGGGGCGGAATGGGCCGGGATGTCAATGTAAGACGGCACGGTCTGCTGGCAGAAGTCCTTCTTGGCCCCTGCGGGGTCGAACTTGTCGTCATGGATCCTTTTGCCGTAGCAGTAGGGCCAGCCGTAGTCTTTCCCTTCCTCCAGGATATTGATCTCATCCGGCGGCAGGTCGTCTCCCAGGAAATCCCGTCCCATCTCCGTGACCCAGACCTGTCCGGTTTGGGGATGAAGGGCCATGAACACGGCGTTGCGCAGCCCCGTGGCAAAGGGTTTGAGCCCCCCGCCCATAGGGCCGGTTACCTGGACCGTGGCGTGCCGTTTATCCTTCTCCACGCAGGTGTCGCAGGAGGACCCTATGGAAATGAGAAGGCGGCCATCCGGCGGCGGCAAAAAAACCATGGTCCGGGTCCAGTGGCGTCCGCCTGTGGGCAGGTCCGCGATTTTTCTTTTATTTGCCGCGCGGTGATGTTTTTCGTCGTAGTCGTAAACCGCCAGTTGCTCCACTTCCGCGATGTACAGCAGAGTTTTGCCCCCCTCCCGGCGAAAGGCCAGGCCGTGGGGGCGCTGAAGCCCCTGGGCCACTATGACCATATAATCGGCAATGCCATCCTTATTTTTATCGAGCAGGGCCACCACCCGGCCTTGGGACGGGATGCTGGCCAACAGAGCGCCTCCGGGGTCCTGGGCCAGCACCCGGGGCGCGCCCAGATCTTTGGCAAAGATGGAAATATTGAACCCCCGCGGCAGTTTAAGAGGAAAGCCGGTGGTGTTGGGGGAATTTCCCGGCGCACTTTTTCCAGGCTCCCCGGCCTTGGCCATTAATTGGGAAATATCTTGGGGCGGGCCTTTAAGAACCGGGCCAATACCTCGTAGATGCTGCCAGTAAAAGTTAGCCCCCCATATCAGGCCGGCGGCCAGCAATAGGGCAACCACAACGCCAACAGCTCGTTTCATGGAACCTCACCCGGCAAAGACTTTATGAAAGAAACCCTGGCAAGAGTCGTTTGCCTTGCGACCGTTTAAAAAGTTCCCATCCGCCATTCGAGGGAGACGCATCCCCATAATTTTAAAAAAACGAGATTCTTCTCTGGGCACCGAATGACAAGGGTGAATTTTCCTAAGATAACCCGTGCGTTAAACGGGTAAATCGCTCCTGAGCTTCTGAGAAGCCCAACAGGACAATTTCTCCTTTGTTTCCTGGCATTTTCCTTTCCCAGGTATAAATCGCGGCTCCTAAAGCCTCTCAATAACTCAATTTTTTAGGGGCGCGTTTCAACCATCAGTTTTATAAACTCTTCGAAGAGATAATTCGCATCATGGGGGCCGGGGCAGGCCTCAGGGTGGTACTGCACCGAAAAAGCCTTAAGACCCGGGTGGCGCAAACCTTCCAGGGTGCCGTCATTGAGGTTGATGTGGGTCAGCTCCACCCGGGGGTCGGGGATGGAGTCCAGGTCCACCGCGAAGCCGTGATTCTGGGAAGTGATTTCCACCCGGCCGCTTACGAGATTCTTCACCGGCTGGTTGGCCCCCCGGTGGCCAAACTTGAGCTTAAAGGTGCGGCCCCCCAGGGCCAGGCCCATGAGCTGGTGCCCCAGGCAAATGCCGAACATGGGCGCGGCGCCCAGGCATTGGCGCACGTTGTCAATGGCGTAAGTAACCGCCGCGGGGTCGCCGGGGCCGTTGGAGAGAACGATGCCCGCAGGGTTGAGGGCTAAAACGTCTTTCGCCGGGGTGGCCGCGGGCACCACCAGCACCTCCAGGCCCCGGGCCTTAAGGCTGCGGATGATGTTGAATTTGACGCCGTAGTCATACAGCACTACTTTCCGGCCGGAGCGTTGCTGCCAGAGGGATTGGAGGTCAGTCTGGAGGGGAGGGCCGGGGGACGGCAAGTCTCCCAGGCTGGAAGCCTGGGCTACCGGCCCCTGGCCCCCTCTCCCGAAAATATCTTCTTCCCACCAATAAGGCGCGGCGCAAGTTACCAGGGGCACCAGGTCCAGGCCTTCCATACTGGGAAGCTCCCGGGCCCGGCGCACCAGGGATTCGGGGTTTAAATCCAGGGTGGAGATGATGCCCCGCATGGCCCCCACTTCCCGGAGGCGCTTGGTGATGGCCCGGGTGTCCAGGCCTTCCACTCCCAGCTTGCCGTTGGCCTGGAGGTAATCCGCCAGGTTGCCCCGGGCCCGCCAGTTGGAAGGGTAGGGGTGGTATTCCTTGACGATGAACCCTTCCACCTGAATGCGCGGGGATTCGATGTCTTCAGGATTAATGCCGTAATTCCCCATGAGGGGGTAGGTCATGGTGACGATCTGACCCTTGTAGGAGGGATCGGTGAGAATCTCCTGGTAGCCGGTCATGGAGGTGTTGAACACCACTTCCCCGCAAGCCTCCCCCGGCCCGGTGAAGGACCGCCCCCATAATGCCAGACCGTCTTCTAAAGCCAACAATGCCTTCAAGTGGACCTCTAATTATGCAGATAGTTAATTGAATATACCATAATTTGCAGGGGCTTACCCTTGAATTTTAACCACCAAGAACACTAACTAAGAACACACGAAGCGATTGGATTTAAAAACTTAAGGGCGGGGGGGAGGGGGAGTGGGGAGGGGGTAAGGGCGCCTGCCCTTAGCCCCCTCCCCCGCACCACATCTTCACAATCACTTCCGCCTGACGGCAGGCCGCGCCCTGGTGGCGGATTAGGGAGGCTTGGGCTTGCGCGCCCAGGCCGCCGCGCAGTTGGGGGTCATCCAGGAGACAGCGGGCCACGGCCGCGAGGGTGGGGGCGTCTTTAACCATAAAGCCGGCCCCCGCTTCTTCCAGGATGGCCTGGGCCCAGCGGAAGTTGTGGATATGAGGGCCGAAAATAGGCGCCCGGCCCCAGGCCGCGGCCTCCAGGATATTCTGGCCGCCGTGGGAGACCAGGCTGCCGCCCACGAATACCACGTCAGCCACCCCGTAGAGGCTAAAGAGGTCGCCGATGGTATCAATGATGACCACCGGCGCCAGGCGGGTTTCGGCGCCGGACTTGACGCGGCTCCATAATTGAGAGGCCAGGCCGTGGGATTGAACCAGGCGGCCCAGGTCCGGGGCGCGTTCCGGGTGGCGGGGGGCCAGGATGAGGAGCAGGGCAGGGTAGGGGGCCCGTAGGGTTTGGTAGGCTTTTAGAACGGCTTCATCCTCTCCGGGATGGGTGGAGGCGGCTAAAAAAACCGGCTCTGACTTGAGGTTCAAGGCTTCTCTCAACGTATGACCTGCATCTGCGTCCACGCCGGTAAGAAGCCGGTCCACCTTCAGATTGCCGATGAAGTGGAGCTTGGCGGGAGAAACCCCAAGCTGGCGGAGACGATCATAATCCTGTGATGAACCGCAAGTAATAACTTCAAAATATTCAATTAAACCTATAATATACTTACTAAATTTAAGATATATTCTGAAGGTTTTATCCGACAGGCGAGCGTTGGCCAATGCCAGGCGCACACTCCGGCGGTGGGCCTGGACCAGAAAGTTGGGCCAGATTTCCGAGTCCAGGGAGATGTAGAGGTCCGGCCGCAGGTGATCCAGATAGCGGGCCACGGCCCAGGGGAAGTCCAGGGGGAAATAGCAGACGCCAGCGCCCAGGGGAAGGAAATGCCGCCGGGCCACCTCCTGGCCGGTCTCGGTGCCGGTGCTAATGATAAACGCGGCTTGAGGGAGAAGGGCTTTGAGTTCTTTAACCAAGGGGATGGCGGAAAGAATTTCTCCCACGGAAACTCCGTGGACCCAGACCCGGGGACTGCCGGGGGAGAGAGGGGAGGGGGGGAGTTTCAGGCCCAGGCGGGGGAGAAAACTCTCCCCCCGGCCCCTGGACTTCAGGTGCCAATAAAAATAAGGCCAGGCCGTCAGCCCGGCCAGAGCGCTTACTGTTTGATATAGTCGGTAAATCAATATGTTATGAACCAATATTAAGATTTTTTCTTAAATATTGAACCAGGTCTGTCTGCCCTTGGGATGCCGCCACAGGTTTTAATGCCGTTTTCGGTTTTCGGTTTTCAGTTTTCGGTTAAAAGAAATATCAATAAGCTATCCATAGAATTAGTTGCATCTGAAACTGAACTTGGTATAAGACGTGTTTCACACTGCCCAAACCAATAATTTGCAATTGGTGGGGCGGGCCTCCGTGCCCGCCACAAACTTTTCCTGAAGAACACGGAGCCAAGACATGAGTGGCACAGCGCGGCCTTTGGCCGCAACCAAACTCAAAAATTGAACTGATTACTTAATCAGATCAATGGGATACATGCAAAATCTTTGTCAAAAAACAAGAAATTGAAGATTAGTAGCACAGGCTTCCGCCTGGGGTTAGTTTGGTTGGTGCAATTTGCAATTCATCATTGATATTTTTTCTAATAGAAAAATGTTTCGGTGCGCACTGCGCACTATATTATTCTTAAGAGGATTTCCTAGATTTATTTCTCCAACCACTGCCGGCGCACTGCGGCGTAATCGGCCAGGATCCGGGCATGGTCAAAGGCCATGGGCTCCGGGGGATTTTCCGGAGAAAAAATAGCCAGATCCCCGGCGTCGTCCCCGGCCAGGGGAACGCCGTAGCCCCGGGCCACAAAGACCATGGTGATGGCGTGCTGCCGAGGGTCCCGCTGGGGATCGGAGTAAGCATGAAACTGCCCCAGGAGCTTCACCTCCAACCCCGTTTCCTCCCGAGCCTCCCGGCGGGCGGCCTCTTCCAGGGTCTCGCCGTAATCCACGAACCCTCCCGGCAAGGCCCAGCCCCAGGGGGGCTTGCCCCGCTTAACCAACACCACCCCCCGGTCCTGGTATTCGATAATAATATCCACCGTAGGCACCGGGTTGCGGTGTTCCCGGGTAATAAACCCGCACCGGGGGCAAATTTTTTCCACTAACATAGGTTAGTTTACATAATATATATTATCAGACGGCAAGAAGGTTATGCCCCAAATTCCCGTTTGAGAAATTTTTTCAGATCCTGGTAGTTCACTTCCACAATGCGCCAGACGCCGTCTTCCTGGCGGCGCATGTGAAACCGGAAGTCATCTTTGGTTTTGGGGTCCCGAATGCTCACCTGGGCCTCGTCTCCCTCCACCTTGATTTGAGCTACGGTTATGGCCGCAATCAGTCCCAGGAGCTGTTTGTTATCCAGGGTAGCCATGTACTTCTCCATGGTTGCCTGGATCTCTTTCTCATAGGTTTTGAACAGCTGGGGCAGCATCAGCCGGGCGAATTTGCGCCCCAGGCTGCGGCCCAGCCGGGTTAATTCGTCTCTTTCTTTGTCATTGGAGGAAGGCAGGTCTCTAGAGGAGGCTTCCAAAAAGTTATTAAAAATTTCCTTTGAATCAAGGTACTTAAAAATATTTCCCATGTTTTTGGACTTGAGGGCCAGAACCATCTGGTGCAGGGAGTACCGGGGCGAATATAGCCAGTGAAAATAAAGACCGCCGCCGGCACCGGCTCCCAGGATGACAATCGCCAGGATAATAATCAGGGTTTTGCGCCGCATGGAGACTCCTTTTGGGTGGCTTGTCCTGCTATAGAATTCCTTATAATATATTCTCTTGAGGGAAAGAGCGAAACTATGGGCGCCAATAAATTGCTCTCAAGTCATGAGCTGCCCAACGGCCTCATTCTTACGGTCTGGGACCGGTCCCATCCGGTGGTGGGAGACCGATGGCAGGTAGTCCTGGAAGGCAGGATTACCATTCCCGTCAACGACCGCACTTTGCCGCCGGAATTGTCCTCCCGGGCGCAGGAAGTGATCAGGGCGCTAGGTCCGGACCTGGTTTTTACCCGGCGGGAAGAGCGTAATTTTATCGCCACAGGGAAAGCCGCTGCCATCCTGCAAGAAATGACGGCCCGGCTCCTGGAACTGGCCCCCCGGTATCTGGGTCATCCCGATTTCGCCGCCCGGTTCATCAGGCAAAAATTTAAGGAATACCTGGAACGGCAATGCCTTAATAACCAGTGATCAGTGATCAGTGACCAGTAATCAGTAATCAGTGAACAGTTGACATTTCAGGTATTGCGTTTTGGCGTCATTGTACCATTGTCAACTTGGAACTGTGAACTGTAAACCGTCAACTAACCAAAGGGGAGCAATGGAAAAGGTTCAAGGAGGCGTCAGGGAGCTGCCGGCGGTGCGCCTCACCGCCAAGGGGCTGAGATGGCGCCGCACCGGCCATCCCTGGGTGTACCGGGATGATCTGGAGGGCTCTCCGGCGCTCCCTTCCGGGGCTTTGACCGCGGTGTACGCCGGAGACCGCTTCCTGGGCCAGGCTTTTTACAGCCAGGCTTCCCGCATTGCCCTGCGCTTCGTCACGGACACGGACGAAGCGGTGGACCGGGCCTTCTGGGAGGCGCGGCTAAAACGGGCTTTGGCCTACCGGCTTCGGGTGGTCCGGGACGCTGACGCCTACCGCCTCATTTACGGCGAGGCCGACGGCTTTCCCGGGTTGGTGGCAGACCATTACGCCGGCCACCTGGCAGTGCAGGCCCTCCACCCCGCCATGGAACGACTTCTTCCTGAAATTATCGACCTTCTCCAGGAGCATCTGTCCCCCGGATCCATCACCCTGCGCCATGACGCGGAAGTGCGCCAGTTGGAGGGCCTCCCCCTGGAAGTAAAGACGGTACGGGGGGAGCTGCCGCCCCGGGTGGAGGTTACGGAAGGGCCGGTGCGCCTCTACGCGGACCTGCGCCGGGGCCAAAAGACCGGGTTGTTCCTGGACCAGCGGGAAAACCGCAGGACTGCCGCAGCCTGGGCCAAGGGCG
Source organism: Deltaproteobacteria bacterium (assembly GCA_016874915.1). GTDB lineage: Bacteria > Desulfobacterota > Desulfobaccia > Desulfobaccales > 0-14-0-80-60-11 > VGSO01. Next base: position 3,650 of record VGSW01000102.1, on the reverse strand, counting down.
AGGTCCTGGACGTCTTCGCTTACCAGGGGGCCTTCGCCCTGCACCTGGCCCCGTCGGCGGACCGGGTGACCCTGGTGGAGGCTTCCCAGGCCGCTTTGGATATGGCCAGGGAAAATGCCGTTCTTAATGGGTTGGATAACCTGGAATTCGTCCGGCACAATGCCTTCAATTTTCTGAAGCAGGCCGTGGCCGGGGGACGGCGCTTCGACCTCATTGTCCTGGACCCCCCGGCCTTCGCCAAGAGCCGCCGGGACCGGCCCGCCGCCATGAAAGGTTATAAGGAAATCAACCGCCGGGCCTTCCAGCTTTTAAAACCGGGGGGCGTGCTGGTGACCTGCTCCTGTTCCTACAACCTGAGCGAGGCGGAATTCCTGGAAGTGGTGCGCCAGGCCGCCGCGGAAGCCCGCCGCCAGGCGCGCCTGATCGAGCGCCGGGGCGCGGCTAAAGACCATCCGGGTTTGCTGTCCTTGCCGGAGAGCCTGTATTTGAAGTGCCTGATTTTGGAGGCGGATTAAGGGTCAGGTGTCAGGTGTCAGGTTTTAGGTTTTAGGAGTCAATAGCCCTGAAGAATTAAGAGACTTTTGCCTGGGAACGAAGGTCAACCCTATAGGCTACTCACTTTTCGCGGCTCTACGAGGCTCTCATGAGGTCATGCTTAAGATTTACTTTTTCCTGGGTTTCCCTTCCTTAGGCTTGTCTTTCGGCGGCAGCAGCTCTCCATATATCTCATGGAGCAAGGCTTTGTCGTAGCGGCCTTTTTTATTGAAGATGGCAATGGAATACAGGGCCAGCTTGCCGGTGTGATCGATGTCGCGGTAATTAAGGTACATCTTGGTGAAATAGCCGTTCCAGGTAAAATCCTGCACGTCCACCATCCTATAGGCTTCAGGCCGGTATCCCTCGCCGTATTTGGCAAAACAATAATCCCGCAGCTTGGAGTAATTAGGGACATCCTGGACGACCACCAGAACGCTGGCGAATTTGCCGTTCCAGAACTCGTAAATAATATCTTCCACCGGGGCCTGGCCCATTCTCAGGTCTTCGCGCTTTTTCCGGTAATAGATCGAATTGCCGTAAACCTCCACTACGTCCATAGTCTTCCAGGGGTCCAGGGTAGCGATGTCCGTCTGCCACTTGATGCCCCGGAAGCCGTCGGGTTCGGACTCGCCCTGGAAAGTGTAATTGTATTTCAGGGTTGGGGGCTGGGGCTTGGATTTGGACCGGGGCTGGGAGGTTGCGTCTCCGGGCCATAAGAGAATGAGCGCGAGAATGAAGAATTTGATAATGGTCATAGCTGAATGCCTCCCAGGGCCTTTTGAATCTGGAATAGACAATGTATATAGCATGAAATCAGTTTGATGGGGGAAATTCTTGTGCCGCTGGCACTTTCTTAACTTCATAGCCCTGGTGGCACAGCGCGGCCTTTGGCCGCAACCAAACTCAAAAATTGAACTGATTACTTAATAAGGTCAACTGGATACATGCAAAATCTTTGTTAAAAAACAAGAAATTGAAGATTAGTAGCACAGGCCTCTGGCCTGTGGGCGCCGTCTGTTTGCCAGGGAACCTTCCCACAGGCTGGAAGCCTGTGCCACTCATGTCGTTGTATTTTTTTATTTCATCAAGAGGCAGCCGATCTTCTGAGGCCCTTCACGGAGTTAAGGCAACCATAGGTTAGTTAGGTTTTGGTTTCGGGTTTTATTGATACTATGCTATGGTGTCCCCTATGAGCGAAACGGTTAAAAGGGGAAAAGGCGAGAAAGCGAAGGGGCGGTTTTATTTCACCCTTTGCCCTTTTAACCTTTTAACCTTTTCCCCTGTGGTTGTTATAATTACCGGGTTCATGGCCACTCTTCTGTTATTCGCCCCCCTGCTCCATGCTCAAGCGCCTCCCTCCCCTAAGGAAACCCCCGGAAAGATTGCCGTGGAAATCACCGATAAAAGCTACGACCCCATAGGGAAACTGCTGGTTAAAGAAATCCGCGGCATGGTCATGCAAGCCAAAAATCTCCGGCCCGCGGCGGGTAGCGAGCCCCGGATCGGCCTGATTGTCCTGACGGTGGACCCCAAATCGGACCCCGGACACGCAGGGAGCCTTTACAGTATCGTGTGGGTCTCCTTCCACCGCACCGGTCCAGGGGTTTTCCAGCCCCTATTTCTCAACAGCAAGGTGGGTGTTTGCCGGGAGGATCAGGTAAAGCTCGTGGCGGATAAAGCCATGGAGGATACCCAACGGGTGATCGGCGAGCTGTATAAATCCCTCCAGGGCAAGTGAGAGGGGGGTTCGGTTTTCGCCTGGCGCCTCAGGCAAGCCGCCATATCCTCCGGTTCAATGCCAAAAGGCAGGCTTTTCCGCCTGCCTTTTATGATTATTCCGGCACGCCATCCTTCAGCGCCTATCCATCAGTACTGATAAATTGGTTCTTTATACCAAACCGCAATCAAAAAGGTATTTTTGTAGGGGCGCAATTTATTGCGCCCGAAAGGCGGGCGTGATAAATCACGCCCCTACAATTGTTGCCTTATGATTGCAACTCGGTATTAACAGTCGCTCATGAGCCGGTGGCTCACTCCAAAACAGTGAAAGGTATTGGTAGCACAGGCTTTCCAGCCTGTGCAGTCCATAACTTTTCCGAGTGGAAAACCGAAGACCGAAGACCGAAAACCTAAAACCGTTTTTTAAGGGCTATAATCCGCGGCCGGCTAAATTTCCCGCCAGCCGGCGATAATCGGTCTCTTTAATGCCTGCCGCGGTCAAGGCCCCTTGCAAGCGAGGACCGAGAAGCGCGGCGAATTCTTCCCGGCGGCGGTAATGGGGGGCCCAGTGGGACAATGGCGCATCGGCCTCCAGGGCCGGGTGGGAATAGATCTCCGTCACGCCCGGCTGAAGCCGCGAAACCAGCCCCACCAGATAGTCTTCCGTCATGCGGCCGTCGTTGGTCAGGCCGAAGAGGTGGTCGTTATAGACCAGACCCGAGGCCTGGGCCAAGCGCCGGGCCCGGCGGCTGAGCCCCGCAAAAATCATGCCCTGGATCACCTTGGGCAAGGGGCCGTCCGGGGCCAGGGCCAGGGTGGCGCGCCAGTCCTCCCGGGCCAGACGCACCCCGGGGATGCGGTATTCCCGGGCCAGGTCCATCACCAAGGGCATGAGGCGGGGATGGAGGTGGAGGTTAACGTGGCCGTTCAAATGCCACAGGCTCACCCCGGCCTTGAGCGCCGCCTCTATCTGCGCGGCCAGTTCCCGGCGGATTTCCGGGAGCAGGTGGGGCTGAAAATAATAACGCCAGCCCACGGCAATGGGGTTATCAGGAAAATTGCCCTCACCGTCCACCAGGTGGGGGATATGCCGGGGCGCCAAGGCGGCCCGGCCCTGGATGAGGGTGAGGTGAACTCCCAGGCACAACTCCGGCAGGTCCCGGGCGAAGCTGAGGGCCTGGTCCGCATGGGGCGCAGTGACCATAAGACTGGCGCACCTGAGCACCCCGTGCCGGTGGGCCAGGGCCACCGCGGCGTTCAGGGCCGGGGACAGGCCGAAATCATCGGCGGTGAAGATGACTTGGCGGGTGCGCGGGTTATGGGTCATAGAGTTCTTTTTGGGGGAGGGCCGGGGGACAACAAGTCCCCCGCCCTCCCCCAAACCCCCTCCCCAC